>JAPOYU010000168.1 GCA_026706395.1 Chloroflexota bacterium | reverse complement strand
CCTGCCCTCCCGGCGATCGTATCTTCGAGAGCAGCCAGATCGTCAGATGGGCAAAAAAAAAACATTTTCCCCGGCCAAAAGCTTGAGGCACAGAAGCCGAACAGGCGCCATTCGACAGAGCCCTTTGCGTCCTACAAGTCCGCCGCTCCAGCGCTGCCGCCCAACTTGACAGCTTTTTGTCAATTGTCTACAATTCGACAATATCTTCCGCTCATCACCGGCTGACCCATGACCCGCGACAACAGATACGTCTTGGAAGTACGCGACCTCCGAACGTACTTCCACTTGCCTGAGGGGACGCTCAAGGCTGTAGACGGCGTCGACTTAACAATAGAACCCGGTCAAACCGTCGGCGTCATCGGCGAGTCCGGCTCCGGCAAGAGCGTCACCGCCCAGTCGGTCCTGCAGATTGTGACGCCGCCCGGCGCCATCGAATCCGGCCAGATCATACTGCGGCGCAGCGATGGCAGCTTGGTCGACCTGGCTAAACTGAGTCCGCGCAGCCGCGAAATCCGCGCTATACGCGGCGCTGAAATCTCGATGGTATTCCAGGAACCCATGACGAGCCTGTCCCCTGTGCATACGATTGGCGCGCAAATCACAGAAGCGATTCAACTGCATATCATCCAGGACAAGCAAAAAGCGAAGGGTTTGGCGCTGGACATGATTAATCGCGTCGGAATCTCCAATCCGGTACAACGCTATGACGAATACCCGCACCAGCTTTCCGGCGGCATGCGGCAGCGCGCCATGATCGCCATGGCCCTTTCGTGCAGCCCATCACTATTGATCGCCGACGAGCCTACGACTGCGCTCGACGTGACAGTTCAGGCGCAGATACTTGAGCTCATGAAAGAGCTGCAAGACGAGTTCGGCATGGCGGTCATGTACATCACTCATGATCTCGGCGTCATCGCTGAAATCGCCGACCTCGTTAACGTGATGTATCTCGGCCGCGTCGTCGAGCGCGCGTCGACAGTTGAGCTATTCAAGAATCCCCTGCACCCATACACCCAGCGGCTTCTGAACTCCATCCCGCGCTTGGGCAGGCGAGGCCAAGGCCGGCTTGATGCCATCCGCGGCAGTGTGCCTGTTCCCATGAATCCGCCGCCACAATGTGGTTTCGCCTCTCGCTGTGATGAATTCATCGCTGGTAAATGCGACATTGCGGTGCCCTCCCTGGTCGATATGGGGAACGAGCATTTCGTTCGCTGCTACTTGCACAGCGAAGAAAGTGAACCGGTATATGCCTGAATCGACGCTTGAGGCGCCAAGGCCGGCCAAGAAAGAAGTTGGCGATGTTATGCTGGAGGTGCGAAATCTCAAGAAGTATTTCCCTATCGAGAAAGGTTTCTTCCGCACCGTTACCGGACACGTCAAGGCGGTAGATGGCGTAAGTTTCACCATCCGCGAAGGCGAAACCTTAGGCCTGGTCGGGGAATCCGGCAGCGGGAAAACGACGCTGGGACGCTGCATCGTACGAGCGATATCGCCAACCAGCGGGCAGATTCACTTTCGCTTGCCCAATGGCGCAGAAGTAGATATCGCCAAGCTGACAAGGCGCGAATTGCGCGAAGTCCGCAAGCACTTCCATATGATATTTCAGGACCCGTATTCTTCGCTCGATCCGCGTATGTCGGTGCTAGATATCATCGCCGAGCCGATCCGCAACAACAAACTTCTTTCCGCCAAACGCGAGATTCAAGACCGCGTGCGAGAGTTGATGAGCGTCGTGGGCCTGGACATCCAGCATCTCAATCGCTATCCCCATGCCTTCTCCGGTGGACAGCGCCAGCGTATCGGCATCGCTCGTTCGCTCGCTCCCAATCCGCGCTTGATCGTCTGCGACGAAGCGGTATCGGCCCTGGATGTCTCGATTCAGGCGCAGATTCTCAACCTGCTCGAAGACTTGCAAGCGGACTTCAACCTGACCTTCTTGTTTATCGCCCACGATCTCTCGGTCGTGGAACATATATCAGATCGAGTCGGCGTCATGTACGTTGGAAAACTGGTCGAAATGGCCGACACAGACTCTCTCTTTGCCGACCCGAAACATCCATACACCGAAGCTCTGCTGTCTGCCGTGCCGACCACCGATCCCGAAATCAAGATGGACCGTATCATTCTGCCAGGCGAGGTGGCCAATCCCGCCGATCCGCCTTCAGGCTGCTATTTCCATCCCCGTTGCCGCTACGTGCAAGAGCTCTGCAAACGCGAGACGCCGAAGTGGAATGAGGTGACTCCCGGGCATTTTGCCGCCTGTCATTTCGCGGACGAGCTCGAACTGCGCGGCGTAGAAGAAGCGCACTGATGGATCTGATCTTATTCTTCGTCTTGGCTGCAAGCGCAGGCGCGGCGGCGGTCGCCGGCGTAGTCGTCTGGTCGACGCAGCGCGCGGCATCCTCAGCGCTCACCAGTTATTTCAAGGCGAGCGAGCATATTCTCGAAACAGGTGAGCCGCCGCCGGAGTGGCGCGCCAATCCCAAACGCAAACGGCTCTTCCGCTCAGCTGGGTCTAGCGCCACACATCCAGAACTGATGGCTCGCTTTGACGACCTCGTCCGCTTCTTTGAAGGATGCCGGTTCTTTGAAGACGAATGGGCCCGCGAGCAAATGCTGGCGCAACTGGCGACAATACGCGAAAACTGGCAGGATCGCGCGCGAGAATGAAGTCACTCCAGCTTGAGGATCGCCCACATCGCAAGGCGATCAACCGTAATTCTGCTGGCGCCGTTGTGACTGCCGAAATCCAGCGTCACCGGATTACGGCCGGGCGCGTACAGCGTCGCCTTTGAAAAAGATCGGCCCAGCATTGAGTCGGCTATAGACAGGCTGAAGTCCCCCAGTTGCCGATACTCGTCGGTCCGCGGGTCATAGTTGCTGTTGAGCAGATGACAGACCGCGGGCGCGGCCGGATTTCCAGGTTGCCAACGCGGCAAGACCGAAACATTCTCCACGGCGCTCACTTGAATGTAGCTACCAGACTTGGCCAGCGCTTCCTCGCTCCCCGTCCACGTCACCAGGCGGTCGCCAGCGGTGGCCAGTCTCGCCTCCTGCTCCTCGTTGAGGTGAGACGGTTCGAAGCGCAGGACAGCGCGGTACGGTGACAGGTCGGTATCAAGCAAGTGGTCCTCGACCCATGCGTCACCGGCGACTATGAGGTGATATGGCACGTTGGCGGCGCTTAATGCGCGGCAGGCCTCGAACAGTTCGGTCTTTGGCGCGCTGCGGTTCTGCCCGCCCAGGTGACCGCTGCCCAGGCGATCGCCAAGATATTGCCGCACGGCGTTATTGCTGAATATCAGTGCCACGCTCCCGACCGATTCGTAACTGTCAAACAGCTCAGGATAATCGCGCACGAAGTGATACAGGTCTTCGTAGTCGCCTGGCTTGCTGTGGTACCAGCGATCTGGCTCGCCGGCGTAGCGCAAGGTCCACATCTTGTCCGGCGCCATAAAGACATGTCCATGGGCATAGGCCTGGGCGATCCAGAGCCGGATATGTCCGGGGCGATCGTTCAGGCGGCAAGGTTCGAAGGCGCGCGGGACGCCGGTGATCGCGACTATACGATCAAGCGCGTCGGCCAGTTTGAAGGTATAGATCGGCTCGGTCGGCAGGATTTCTTCTTCCGGCGCCTTGTATTGCATCTCGTTGGTGTAGAAGTCATGGGCGTCAATGGCGTACATGAATTCCGCCCAATAGTAGGGCGAATTGGAACTCATCGGCACGTCGTCACCATACGTTTGGGCGCGGCGCTTGAATTCGCGGAAGAGGGCGTTCACCTCCTGCCACTGATAATCGAAATACTCCTTCGCCAGAGGAATCACCGGCGGGAAGGCGAGAATCTCGGCGCGATATCGCTCATCAGTTAGACCTTGCGACAAGAGATACTCGCGATAGTTGAATCGGTCCAAGTCGTCGACTCCGTGAGAAGCAAGCTCCGACGCGCTGAGATTCGCCTTGAGGTACTCACGGAAGCCGACCATACAATGCTCGCAAAAGCAGCCGCCGTAACGCGCATTCAAGGCGCCGATAGTTGGAATGGCGGAGTCGATCATCAGCCAGTCGGTCCCGGCTTCCATCACTCGCCGTAATTGGTAAAACAGATAGTGCCGATAGCCGGGCGCGTTGGTGCAAAAGTGATACGAAGGATGGCCCTTGTAGGTATGCACCCACCAGGTCACCGCCGGCTTGTTGTTGAGATCGCGCACGGTCGATTCCATGAAGTTGGAATCGAAGTCGATCATGCCCATCCAGTCAGCATCAAGTTCGACGCGACCCTGAAACTTGACGCCGCAGCGATGCGCCTCGTCGACATCGCGCATCATCTCTTCATCGGGGGGCAAGCCGCGCCGGTCCGGCTCGGGCAGAAAGCCCCAGCCCAAGCCAGTCGCGCGATAGCGGCGATACACGTCCATACTGCACGGTCGGGTGATTAATACATCAGATCGTTTCAATGCCACAAGTTTCGCTCCCAGCTATGACTTAAGCCTTCGCACATAAACGTAGTAAGCACCGCGCTCACGACCCTCTGCTGTACTGGATAGCGTCGTGCTCAGGGAAGTTAGACCGGCGCGCAAGTCGACTGTGAATGCGGCCAGTCTGTCGTCTTTACCGGTCGCCTGCGAGCGCTCGTCAGCACCGATTCTCAGAACCGCTTGATCAATCCTCATTGCGATGTTCGCTTCAACCGGATGACTTCGCAATTCGATTGCGTAGCGCCCGGGCTTTACGACATCTACGAGCCAGAACCCGTTGGCGTCGTAGGCCGGTGAATCAATCCAGCTCTGCTTCCAGGGGACGCGGCCATGCGTCGGATGCCAATCACGTGCAGAAAGCAGGACCGGATTCTCGTGGTTGGCGCCAACCGGAATTGCGATGACTTTGGTGAAGGCGTCCTGCATATCCCCCCAAAATCTGTCATATTCCCCTCGCAATTCCGCCAGTTTACATCCATTAGCCGCCGATACGCTGTAATTTTGCGCCGGATCGCTCTTTATGTCGTAGAGCTCCTCTCCGTTGATCAGACGCCAGCGATTATTGAGTACGGCACTATGGCGCCACTTCCTCGGTTGATTAGGCTGCAGCTGGATCACAACCGAACGCTCGGGCAATTCCGACTCGTCGCCGCGGATGAGCGGCGCCAGGCTCAGCCCGTCAAATGCGACATCGGCAGCGGGCGCGATCCCACACAGTCCGAGCAAGGTGGGCAGGATGTCGATATGAGCACTAAGCTGAGTGATCTTGCGTTCGGCGGGCAGCGTGCCCTGCCAGCGCAACAAGAAGCTGACGCGATGCCCCCCGTCATACACAGAGCCCTTGACGCCGCGCATCCCCGCGTTATAGCCATCGCCTGTTTCAGGATCGTAGCCGGCGGCCGTGCCGTGGTCAGAGGTGAAGACGACTATCGTGTCTTCCTCAAGTTGAAGCTGCTTCAACTCTTGATAGAGCCGGCCCATGTTTTCGTCGAAGTTGGCGATCATGCCGTAGAATTCAGCGCGGCGGTCGGGGATGCCTTGGGCTTTGTAGGGCGCGGCGTAGCGCTCCGGCACGATGAAGGGCGCATGCATCGCATTGGTCGCCAGGTAGACAAAGAATGGCGATTCTGAGTTTGACTCGATGAAGTCGAGGGCCGCGTCAAAGAAGACATCGGTGCAATAGCCCGCACACTTTTCCGGTTCGCCGTTGCGGAAGTAGGTGTCGTCTATGTAGTTGTTGCCCCAGTAATCGGGCAATTCGCCGACGCCTCCGCCACGATGGCAAAAGGCTTCGTGAAAGCCTCGGTACTGCGGGGCGAAGGGATAGTTGTCGCCAAGGTGCCATTTGCCGAACATGCCGCAGCGGTAACCGCTTGCGGAGAAATGGTCGGCCATCGTCAAGGCATCCGGATGCAGCAGGTGGCGCCCGTGAATCACGTGCCAGACCCCGTTGCGCGCGGCATACTGACCGGTTAGCAGCGCGGCGCGTGAGGGCGAACACAGTGGGTCATGATGATGGTCAGCGAGTTCGACGCTCTCACGCACCATCCGGTCGAGATGGGGCGTCTGAAGTATCGGGTTGCCATGACAGCCGATGTCGCCGTAACCCTGGTCGTCTGTGATGATAAAGATGACATTAGGGCGATTCGATTTCTTCGCCATATTTCTCTTTAAACGCTATGCCCAGCCGTGGCGCTGCGTGGTGCTCTCCCAGCGGATGATGAAATCCCAGGGTTCCTCGTTAGCAATCAAGCCAAGCGGATCATTTCCTTGTACGATGTTGTGGGCGCTGTATGTCGTCACGTGGCTGAGTCCCCAGCTCAGACCGGACAGTGGCGACGTGTTGGCGCCTTCGTCAACGCGCAAGGCGCCGGCGGCTTGCGGTGGCGATAGTATGGTGGATCTAACTTCGAAATTGATGCCGTCTGCGGCAAACTGAATGGTGTTCTTTTCCGGACCGCAGCGGGTCAACAGCGCGCCTACTCCACCGTCATAATTCCAGACCATGACTTCATGCCCGCTGTTTGTGATCGGGTTGAGCGGAGACTTCACATAAGGTCCGAGTGGGTCATCGGCGATGGCGACGCCCCACTTGCTATGCATGTTGCTATGGCCGATGCCTTCGCCTTTGAAGTAAAGCCAATAGCGACCGTCCCGGAAAAGGAGGGCAGGATCGTGGACACGCAAGCTATCGAAGGTTCCTTTGACGCTCGCTTCGTGAGGTTGAGCGCGTTCATCGACCTCGCCTGAGGTATCGGGTTCGACGACAGGCGCGGGGCTTTTGGTCCAGGGACCGCACGGTGAATCAGCCCAGGCGATAGCGATAGATTCCGGCGTCGAGCGCCAGGTGGGAGCGGCGGTAACTTGATAGACCAGGTAGTAACGTCCGTCGTGCGCCAGGATATCCGGCGTGAAGACGCTGCGTTCGTCGTAGCTGCCAACTGGTCCCCGTTCGACGGCCGGACCTTGTTCCCGCCAGGTATAGCCGTCTGCCGATGTGGCATACCAGAGATCGGTGAGATCCCAGGGCATGGCCGGCAACGTGTCGGTGGCGCGTTCGTGGCCGACAGGCGGGCAGGGATGCGCGCCGCGCGTGTACCAGACGAAGTAGTCTCCGTCGACCTCTATGACGCAGCTGGGATCACGACGGACGATGCCTCGCTCATAACCAAGGCCGTTGACGAGCATGTAGCGAAAGCGCGTGAACCAAGAGTTGTCTTCGTCCGGTCCGTGAAAGCGTTGCATGGCGGCGCTTTGCATGAGTGACATTCCTTTCCGGGCGCCAAGACCTGGATCTGTCAAACCTCCCTTGACGGCGAGACGCGAACAGATTTGAGGTTGGCGTCATGCAGCTCGGTCAAATATACGTGCGACGATCGTGGTCAAGCTCCCAACGTATGAGGAAGTCCCAAGGCTCGTCGATATCCGCGATCCCCAAGGGATCTTGTCCTTGCTTGATGAGATGCGAACTCGGCGGAATGACGTGACTCAAGCCCCAGCTGAAACCAGCAAGCGGTTCGGTATTCAGCGAATCATCAATTCGCAAGGGACCAGCAGCTTGTGGCGGGACCACAACTCGCGACATAATCTCGAAGTTGATGCCATCGGAGGCGTATTGAATGGTGTTCTTCTCTAGTCCGCAGCGGTTGACCAAGCCAGCGACGCCGCCGGCGTATTTCCAAACCACCACTTCATGCCCGGTGTTAGTGACGGGATTGTAGGGCGATTTCGTATAGGGACCGAGCGGCGAGTCAGCGGTGGCGACGCCCCATTTAGATTCCATGTGGTGATAGCCCATGCCTTCGCCTTTGTAATAGAGCCAGAACTTACCATCGCGATAGAGTAGCTCGGGGTCGTGTACTTGCAGGCTGTCCCAAGCGCCCTTGACCGCAGCCTGCTCGGGAATCGCCTCTTTCGTCCACTTCGCCGGAAGGATCGGGTTCAAGGATGGGCGCCGGGCTTTTGATCCAGGGACCGTCAGGTGAATCCGCCCAAGCGATGGCGATCGATTCGGGCGTACAGCGATAGTTGGGATTCAGCGCGACCTGGTAGACGAGGTAGTAGCGTCCCTCATGCGCTAGGATACCGGGCGTGAAGACGCCGCGCTCGTCATAAGCGCCGGCTCCTCCGCGCTGCACAGCGGGACCTCGCTCATCCCAGTGATGACCGTCAGTCGAAGTGGCGTACCAGACATCCGCCAAATCCCAGGGCATAGCCGGCAATCGGTCGGTCATCCGTTCAAAGCCAACCGGCGGACAGGGATGCGCCGCGCGGGTGTACCAGATGTAGTATCTGCCATCGATAGCGATAATGGAACTGGGATCGCGACGGACGACGCCTTTTTCGTAGCCTAGTCCGGTAATCGTGCTGTATTTGAACTTGGCAAACCAGGGATTGGCTTTGTCCGGTCCTTCAAAGCGTTGCATAGCGGCGCTTAGCGGCATTGCAGAATCCTTATCCAAAAGCATCGTGGTGTGACACTCGCCACACCACGATGAACCAATAAACTGCCTTACTGCGCCTTACATGCCGGCTTCGAAATACCACTGCTCGGGCATGAACATGACCCATTGGCGATAGCTGAAGCTCCACAAGCCATCTGTGTCATTCGGCGGCGTATTTTTCAGCGTATTCTTGAAGAGAAGTGGCTGAGGCGGGCGTTGAATGGTACCGATCTGATAGAGGCCGCGGAAGGTCATGTCGTGGAATTGCTTGCCGATCTCAAGGTAGGAATCGGAGCCGTAGGGCTGCTGCAGCCATTGTTGGCTAAGATCCCACAATTCCTTGATATCATCAGGCGGTTCACTGCCGCGTTCGCCACCGCTGTTGAGCCAGTCAGTCCACTCTTTTGAACCGGCGCGAGCGCCCCAATGTGGTCTGATATTGTTGATCGCGCCAGAGAATTCGCCGATGTCGACGATATCCAAGCCCCAACCAGCGATGTCATGCGCGCCGGTGCCGCGCAATTCGGTATACAGTCCGCGCTCAATCAACTTCAATTGCGACTTGACGCCAACCGCGTTCCAGTACGAGACGACTAATTCGGCTATCTGTCCCCAAGCTTCTTCGGGCACGGCCACCTGCATATTGATGAATAGCGTTTCGCCGTCCGGACGCAGGCGGAAGCCATCGCCATCACGCTGATCCAGCTCCATCTCGTCGAGCAGTTCGTTGGAACGATCGGGGTCATATTCGGCGAAGTAGTCAGTCATCCACGGCTCGTAGAAGTTGGAGTCCGGCGTTGGCGCCGATTGTGACGGCGTCGCCAGACCGAAGTAGATCAACTCGTTGATTTCGCTCCGGTTGATCGCCAGCGACATCGCCTGACGGAAGCGTAGGTCATTGAATATCTCGCGCATGACGGGATCGGGATGGGTCAGGTTGAACATCATGCTGTATTCGTTGCCGCGATTGTACGTGACTAGGGCGACGCGATAGCCGCCGGCTTCTTCGTTGTCGCGATAGGTCGGTACGCTGAGCAACTTGCCCCAGCCGAAGTGGCTGTATTCGCCAGCGATGGCGCGCAAATCCTGAACTTGCAGGTCTTCTACCAAGACACGGCGCAAGCTATCGGTGTAAGGCAGCTGATTACCGGCGATATCCACTTTGAAGAAATAGGGATTGCGTTCGAAATGCTTGTTGCCGAAGGAGTCTTCCCCGACAAACATGTAGGTATTCAAGGTTGGAATGCCGACGATCGTATCGGTAGCGGTCGTGCCGGTGTTCGTGTTGGGACGCAAGCGCGCGTTCAACAATTTCGTCCAGTTCTCGAATCCCGCTTCTTCAGCCAAATCGTTGGCGTTATCGTTGTAGTCGATATGGAACTGCTTAAAGTAATGGGCCGCGCGGAAACCGCGATGACGAGGATTGCTCGCCATGCGCACAATCATCGACGGATGCGGCTGAGAGAAGGTGTAGCGCAATGTCGTCTCATCGATTACTTCCAAGAGCGGCTTTTGGTTGCCCGGACGCCACTCGCCTGGAATTCCGCCGGTGACTTCTTCGTTCCAAAGGATGTCCTCAAACCAGAAGCGGAAATCCTCTGAAGTAAAGGGATGACCGTCAGACCACTTATGTCCTTCCCGCAAGTGAATGGTCAATTGAGTCAGATCATCAGAAACCTCATAACTGGCGGCGATGTTGGGAATGATCGTCTGCAGATCGGTATCGATTGTGAACAGCTTCTGCATGACCATTTCCGACACATCCCAGCCGCAGCAGGTTGGGCTGGTGGAGGGGCCGGCCAACTCACCGCCATAGGTACCGATCGCGTCGAGCGGCTCGACGACCACTGGTTCAGCGGGCAGCCGTTCTTCTACTGGCGGCAGGTCGCCGTTAGCGACGCGTTCCGCAAGCATGGGCGCTTCGCTGTAATCGCCGATCATGTCCCCCGTTGCGGCTTCGTAGGCAGCCGGGGAGCCAAATTGCTGCGGATAGGTCTTTTGGCTGATGGTCTGCCCGATGATCGTACCGCCTATCACGAACAGAACCAGGACCACGATAATAATCAGTTTCTTTATCATGCTTGCAATCCTCTACTCTACTAAATGCAAGGGACTGACAGGTTTTGCCAGTCCCTCGGATTGTAACATAGACAGCGCGGGTTACATGTCGCTTTCGAAGTACCATTGCTCGGGCATGAACATGACCCATTGGCGATAGCTCCAACTCCACTGGCCGGTTGTATCGTTGGGCGGCGTGTTCTTCAGGTTGGTCTTGAAGAGCAGCGGTTGTGGCGGGCGTTGGATGGTGCCAATCTGGTAGAGCCCGCTGAAGGACAGATTGTACAGTTCCTTGCCAAGTTCGAGCCACGCATCGGAGCCATATTTGGCGTCCAGGAAGGCTTCGCCGGTAGCCCACAGATCTTTGATCTCTTGCGGCGGCTCTTCACCTTCAGCACCATCAGATTGCAGCCATTGGCGCCAGAGATGACCAGAAGCGCGGGCGCCCCAATGCGGGCGTAAGTTGGCCAAACTATTGGAAACCTCGCCGATATCGAGAATATCAGCTCCCCAAGCGGCCATGTCTACCTGATTGCCGTTTCGCAACTCACGGTACAAGCCGATTTCGATCAGCTTGTAGCTGGTCTTGACGCCGACGTCATTCCAATATGACGTGATCAACTCGCCGATTTGGCGCCAGGAATCTTCTGGAACCGAAACTTGGAAATTGATGAAAAGCGTCTCGCCATCTGGCCGCAAGCGGAAGCCATCGGAATCGCGCTGGTCGAGACCCATTTCGTCGAGCAACTGGTTGGCCAGGTCGGGATCGTATTGCGCATAGTGGGTAGGCATCCAGTCCTCGAAAAACAGCGAGGATGGCACGGGAGCAGTCTGTTGAGCGTTTGCCAGGCCGAAGTAGACAAGCTCGTTGATTTCATCGCGATTGATCGCGACGGACATGGCTTGACGGAAGCGGATATCCCAGAAGATGTCTCGCAGTTCTAAGTTGGGCGTGGTGAAGTTAAACATGATCGAGTATTCGTTGCCGCGGCTGTATTCCGCCAGCGCCGTGCGATAACCACCTGCTTCTTCGTTTTCACGGTAGGTCGGGTAGCTCAAGAGCGTGCCCCAGCCGTAGTGGCTGTATTCGCCGGCGATGCCTTTGAGATCTTGAACTTGCAGATCCTCGACGAGGATTCGCCGCAGTGTATCGGTATAGGGCAACTGATTGCCGGCGGTATCGACTTTGAAGAAATAGGGGTTGCGCTCGTAGTGCTTGTTACCGAAGGAGTCTTCGCTGACGAAGACGAAGGTATTCAACGTCGGCGAGTAGGGATCGGTTTCCGAGCCGAGATTCCAGGTGAAATTATAGGGGCTCATCCGGGCGTTGAACATCTGCACCCAATCGTCAAAGCCATTTTCGGCGGCGAGGTCATTGGCATCGGCATTGTAGTCGATGTGGAACTGCTTGAAGTAATGCGCCGGGCGGAAGCCGCGATTGCCGACTTCGCTGCCGACAGCGATGAGCAAGGTTGGGCGCGCCTCAGGATAGGTCAAGCTGATGGTGGTTTCGTCGACAATGTCAATCTCAGGCAATGCGCCGTCCAGGCCCCAGGGACCGCCGATGTTCGGCGTTATATCTGAGTTGCCCAGAATGTCTTCAAAGTAGAAGCGAAAGTCTTCGGTGGTGAAAGGTTCGCCATCGGACCACTTATGTCCTTCGCGAAGATGGAAGGTGAAGGTCGTCTGGTCGTCTGAGACTTCGTAAGCGCGCGCAATGTTGGGAATGATGCTGGTCAAGTCGGTATCGATGGTGAGCAGCTTTTGCAGGCGCATTTCGAGCACATCCCAGCCACAGCAGGTCGGGTTGGTGGTGGGGCCGGCAAGCTCGCCGCCATATTCGCCGATGGTTTCCAGCGGCTGGACGACAACGGGTTGAGCCGGAAGACGTTCTTCGAGGGGCGGAAGATCGCCGGACGCAACGCGCTCGGCGAGCATGGGCGCTTCGCCCCACATGTCAATGGAATTGCCGGTAGCGGCGGTGTAGGCGTCAAGATCAGCATACTGGAATGGATAGACCAGGTCGCCTTCGCTCATGTCCTGCGCGAGAACTGTAGCCGAGAGCAAGATCATGGCGAAGAGGAGCAAGACAGTTAAGCTGATTCGTTTCATGGGTTAGCCTCCGTAAGATAGAGAGTGATACAAATGCTGTTATCGTTTCAACGCTTTTCAAGCGCCCTCCTTTCGGCCAAGCGGTTTCTTGAACTGGCAATCGTCAATGATACCGGCTGAATGTCCCCCTATAATAGGCGAGCCTAGGTTCAATGGACACTGTAAATTGTCCATTGTTAACAATTGTCCCTAATGTTGCGTTTTTGTCGAGCGGCTAGTCATTGACCTTATAATCTTGTAAGCGATCCCAATTGAATTGAACACCATGCCCGGGCGAATCGGGCGCACGCATGATGCCGTCGTTTAGCTGCGGCGGGTTCGTAATGAAGCGTTCCAAGCCAAAGCTGTGAACCTCCAGGAATGAAGCGTTGGGTATGGCCGCCAGGAGGTGAAGATGCAACTCATGGACGCCGTGCGATGTCACTTGCAAGTTGTGGGCATAAGCCAGGTTTGCAACGCGCATCCAGTTGGTTATGCCACCGATATTGGAGACATCGGGTTCGGGAAAGGCGATCTTGCCGACACCAATGGAGTGGCGGAATTCAAAGATGGTATGCAGGTTCTCACCCGCCGCGATGGGCAAGCCGCCTTCAGCCGCGATCCTCGCCATTCCTTGATAATCGTCGGGGATTGTTGGTTCTTCAAACCAGAAGAGATCGTATTCGTGGAAGGCGCGGGCTGCCTTTATCGCCTGCTCAACGGACCAGCGCATGTTTGCGTCGACCATAAGGGGAATATCAGGACCCAGATATTCGCGTACAGCCTCCACACGGGCGACATCGTCGGACAGCTTGTCGCGCCCGACCTTTATTTTGATCGCGCGGAAACCCTTTTCCAGGTTAGCGTGCGTCTGCTCCACCAACTCATCAGGCCCGAGCTGCAGATCAATGCCGCCGGCATAAGCGCGTACCTCGCTAGAGTAGCCGCCCAGCAGCTTCCAGAGCGGCACACCCTTTATCTGTCCGAGCAGGTCCCAAAGCGCGACATCAACGGCGGACATAGCGAAGGAGACTAAGCCGCCGCGGCCGATGTAGTGCAGGCAACGCCACATGCGCGCCCAGGTCTGCTCAATGCGCATGGCGTCAGCGCCTATGAGGAGCGGTTTCAGATCGCGTTCGATCAACGCAGTTATCGCTGCACCGCCGCGGCCGATGGTGTAGGTGTAGCCGCAACCTGCGCTGCCACAGTCGGACTCAATTCTGACAATGACCACTTCAAATTCGGTATGCACGCCGTGCGTTGCGTCCGTCATGGGATGACTGAGCGGCAAGCGATAATGTTTGGCATCAATGCAACGAATGAGCATGTTCAACTCCGCCGTTGTCCCGATTGTTGCGAATGTAGCATATCTATCGTAAACGTCTCGCGAAGGCTGATAAAAGAGATAAACATCGACCGAGATGATAGCGGGGGAAGGTCAGAAATGCAAGAGATTGTCAAGTGTGCATTGTTGACAATCTGCAAGGGCGGGACTAGAATTGTTGAATGGAATCCAGCCGATGCAATTGTGTGCCAGGGGATTAGAATCGCAGATCTATGAAGAGTTATATTCTCCAGCGGCTGGTGTACCTCGTATTCCTCGTATGGATGGTCTCCATAGTCACCTTCATCGTGATTCAGTTGCCGCCTGGCGATTATCTCTCGACCTACATCAGTCGTTTGGAACAAGCGGGTGAAGACCTGTCCGAGCAGGAAGTGGAGAATCTGCGCCGCCAATACGGCTTGGACTTGCCGCTTCACTTGCGATATGTCAAATGGATTGGTCAGGTGCTGCGGGGCAACTTCGGCTTTTCTTTTGATTGGCAGCAGCCGGTCCGAGACATTATCGGCGAGCGGCTCTTGCTCACCTTCACAATAGCTATTCTTAGCGCCATATTCACTTACGCCGTCGCCATTCCTATCGGCATCTATTCGGCAACGCATCAGTATTCGGTTGGGGACTATGTGGTTTCCATCGTCGGTTTTATCGGATTAGCGATACCCAACTTTATGCTCGCCCTGATAATGCTCTACATTGGGTTCAAACAATTCGGTTTGAATCTTACCGGTCTTTTTTCACCGGAATATCTTAATGCGCCTTGGAATTGGGCGAAGGTCGGAGACCTGCTGCTGCATTTGCCGATACCGATAATCGTCATTGGTACCGGCGGAACAGCCGGCTTGATCCGAGTACTGCGCGGTACGCTCCTCGATGAACTCAACAAGCAATATGTGATCACAGCGCGAAGCAAAGGTGTTGGCGAAGTGCGGCTGCTGTTTAAGTACCCGGTCAGGGTCGCGCTGAACCCGATCGTGAGCAGTCTCGCCTGGTTGTTCCCCTCGCTGGTATCAGGCGGAACAATTACGGCGATCGTCCTCGGCTTGCCTACGGCTGGACCTATGCTCTTGCGCGGATTGATTACGCAGGACACCTTCCTGACAGCAACGCTGCTCATGTTTATCACTATTCTCACTGTGATTGGAACAACGGTGTCCGACATACTGTTGGTGGTAGTGGATCCGCGGATACGGATGGAACGCGCGGCCAACTAGACGGACAAATCAATGTTGCGACGAGTGTTCTCAAGACAGGACGAAAACGAGCCAGAACCTGTTCTCTATGACGAGAGCTATTATCTGGCTTCGCAGTGGCAGTTGATGTGGCGCAAGTTTCGCCGCCACCGCCTAGCGATGGTTTCGCTGGTCGTGGTCTTTTTCCTATATTCCCTGGCGCTTTTCGCCGAATTCTATTCCATTAACGACCATCATAAGCGTCATGTCAAATATGCAAAGGCGCCACCCCATACCCTTTATTTCATCGATGACGACGGCACCTTCCATATCGTGCCCTTCATCTATGATGTCGAGCAAGAACTGGATATGGATACGCTGCAGCGCAACTACACGGAGGATCGGTCAAAGCGCTATCATCTGCAGTTTTTTGTTGAGGGCGAGCCATACAAGCTTCTCGGCATATTGGATACCAATATCCACTTGGTCGGTGTCGATGAGCCGGCGGTTTACTTTCCCTTTGGGACTGATGAATTGGGGCGCGACCTGTATTCGCGAACGATGTACGCGGCAAGGATATCGCTTTCCATCGGCGTATTGGGCGTTGTGATTAGTTTCGGTCTAGGCTGTCTCATCGGCGGCATTTCCGGTTATTTCGGTGGTACGGTAGATCTTGTCATTCAACGAATCATAGAGTTCATCATATCGATTCCTCACATACCCTTGTGGATTGCGCTCGCGGCCGCCTTGCCCGCCGAGTGGAGTTCGACGCAAGTGTATTTTGGCATCACGATCGTGCTGGCGACGGTTGGCTGGACGGCTCTGGCGCGTGCCGTACGCGGCAAGCTATTGGAATTGCGCGAGGCAGATTTCGTGATGGCGGCGCGGATCTCCAATATGGGCGATTTCGACATCATCGTGAAGCATCTTCTACCGTCGTTCGCTAGTTTTCTGATCGTCGTGCTTAGCCTGTCCGTGCCGAGCATGATTCTAGCGGAGACGGCGCTGAGTTTCCTGCAAATTGGCATCCGGCCACCAGCGGTGAGCTGGGGAGTGTTGTTGCAAGATGCGCAGAACATCCGCAGTTTGAGCCAGAGTCCATGGCTGTTGATTCCCGGATTATTCGTCATCGTAACTGTATTGGCCTTCAACTTTCTCGGCGACGGCCTGCGCGATGCGGCCGACCCATATAAGCAGTAGTCGTTTTTACCCTTGTAGCAAGTAGAGATGAGCCGATGTCAACATCTGAAATCTATCGTACGCTGCCAGAGCAGATCGCTGCCCGATTGAGGCAGGAGGTGCTTTCGAGCAAGCTGAAACCGGGGGACCCGCTGCGGGAAGTCGACCTTTCGGAGCGCTTTGGCGTGAGTCGGGGACCAGTACGTGAAGCCTTCCGTCAGTTGACACAACAGGGGCTGCTGGTCCTAGAACCGAATAAAGGAGTGCGTGTAGCGGAGAACCCGAGTGTGGAAGTGCGTCCGCTGGTTGTGAGGCTTCGCCGCACAATCGAGACTTTCGTGCTGGAAAGCATTTTTGAGCGAATCACGGTTGCCGATCTGACGAATTGGGATGCTATTCTGGCGGACATAAGAGCGGCATGCGAGTCCAATGATGTGGACGCGCTGACGGAGCACGATTTGCGCTTCCATCAGGCGATTATCCGCAGCCACGATGACAAAGATCTCTTCGCCTTGTGGCAGCCAATAGCGATGCGAATGATGATGCATTACAATCGCCTGGACGACATCATGGACAGTTATCACGAACACAAGCGCATTCTGGATGCCATTCGCGCCGGCGATAGAGCGGGGGCGGTCCGCGCCCTGGAAACCAACATTCAGTAGCGTGCCTTGCCAGCCGCGCATCGGCAGTGGCAATCGAGATTTTCTGATAGAGGGCAGCCAAATGATCCAAGCAGCCTATTATGAGGGCAATCATACAATTCGCCATGGACCAGGTAAGATTATCGAACCGGGACCTGGCGAGGTTCAGCTAAAAGTGTCGCACTGCGGTATCTGTGGCACGGACTTGCACATTTACCACGGAGCGATGGATGCCCGAGTGAGCATGCCCCTGGTCATGGGACACGAGATGTCGGCGGCCGTTCAAACTGTGGGCCCAGGCGTTGCCCGTTTCGCGGCAGGAGACAAAGTCGTCGTCATGCCGCTCGCGCCCTGTGGCAACTGCCCCGCCTGCGCCGCCGGGCACAGCCACATCTGTCATGATCTGAACTTCCTTGGCATTGATACGCCGGGCGCCTTCCAAAGCTACTGGACCGTGCCGGCCTACACTTTGCACAAGATGCCCGGGCATCTCTCGATGGCCCACGGGGCCTTGATTGAACCACTGGCGGTCGCGGTGCATGATGTGCGTTTGGCTGGAGTGAAGACTGGTGATCAAGTTGTGGTGCTCGGAGGCGGACCCATTGGAATGCTCGTGGCGCTGGTGGCGAGGCAAGCGGGCGCGCAGGTACTCGTTTCGGAGGTCAATCCATATCGCGTCGAGCTGGCGAGGAATCTAGGTTTGGATACGATCAATCCCGGTGACGAGGATCTGATTAAGCTGGTCATGCAGCGCACGGCCGGCGCTGGCGCAGACATCGTGTTTGAAGTGTCAGGTTCTCAGGCTGGGGCGGCGGTCATGACTGAACTGCTGCGTACGCGCGGTTTGGCTGTGATTGTGGCGATCTTCGCGCAAAGGCCCGCAATAGACCTCTTCCGCTTCTTCTGGCGCGAGTTGCGTCTGCAGGGTGTGCGCGTATATGAGTCGGAAGACTTTGCCGCGGCGATCGAGTTGGCCGCTTCGGACGCCTTGCCGCTTGACGATCTCATCACCGATATCCGTCCTCTTAGCGCATTGAAGTCGGGTTTCGAGGATATGCAAACTGGTGGGCAAGTGATGAAAATACTCTTGGAGTTATGAATGAACGTACTGGAGAGTTTTCGGCTGGATGGGAAGGTAGCGCTGGTTACGGGAGCGCGCCGCGGCATCGGGCGGGCGATGGCGACTGCGCTGGCGGAAGCTGGCGCCGATATCATCGCAGTCAGCGCCAATCTTGAAGCGTCCGGCAGCCAAATCGAGCAAGACGTCGCGGGGCTGGGCAGGCAGTTTTCCGGCTATCGATGTGACTTCTCCAGGCGCGCCGACCTTTACCGCTTCATAGAGCAGGTGGCGGCTGACCATCCAGCGATAGACGTCTTGGTCAATAACGCTGGCACAGTACTGCGTGAGCCGGCTGAGAACCACCCTGACGAATATTGGGACAGAATCATCGAGACCAATCTCAGCGCGCAATTCGTGCTTAGCCGTGAGCTTGGCAAGCGTATGCTTGAGCGCGGCCGAGGCAAGATAATCTTCACCGCTTCACTTTTGACGTTTCAAGGCGGCATCACGGTGCCGGGTTACGCGGCGAGCAAAGGCGGCGTCGGCCAATTAACCAAGGCGCTCGCAAACGAGTGGGCTGGGCGCGGGGTACAAGTAAACGCTATCGCACCGGGTTATGTCCGCACGGACGTTACGGAAGCGCTGCAAAACGACCCGGACCGCTATCGCGCGATTCTAGAGCGGATTCCAGCTGGGCGTTGGGGCAATATCGATGACTTCAAGGGACCGACGGTCTTCCTGGCGTCAGCCGCTTCAGATTTCGTAAACGGCGAGATCATTGTGGTCGATGGAGGCTGGATGGGGCGCTAGCCGGAATCAGATCACCAATACTCCTCAGATTCCGAGAGTCGGCCTGTCGAATTCGGCCTGCTCCGCAAGAATACGCGCGCGCCAATCGGCAGGCAGTTCAGTCATGCGCTGGAACCAGGTGTCTTCTCCCCAGTGCAAGTTACTGCGCTTGAACTCCGGTCTGAATACATCACGGCTCAAGTCGCAGTCGAAGCGAATCAGCTGCAAGCCAGCTTCGTTGCCGACTCCAAGGGGATTCATGTGGCAGAGGCCCCAGGTGATGCCGCGGCCATCGCCGTTGTCGGCAAAGGCATCCGGGCAGAAGGGACCGGGCGCTTGAGGCGACAGTTGCACATGAGCCTTAGGTACGAAGTTCAAGCCATCCGGCGCAAACTGTATGGTGTCCTTTTCCGGCCCGTCAAGGATAAGTAAGGTCGCGATGCCGCCTTCGTAAGGCCAATACATCGTTTCGTGACCGGAATTAGTCACCGGATTCAGCCCCGACTTGACGAAGGGACCTTCCGGATGATCGGCGATGGCTACGCCTTGTGCTCGAAGCAGATTTCCCGCAGTCTTGTCAGCCGGCGAGCCTTTGTAGTAGAGCCAAACCTTGCCCTTGTAAACAAGAGGATAGGGATCATGAATGGCGCAGCTGTCCCATTCGCCGGGAGCGCCCTGTGGCACTACTGGTCGATCAAGGCGCGTCCAGGGACCATCGGGCGATTCTGACCAGGCGGCGCTGACATTAACGCAGTCATTTTTTCGCCACATGGTGGTGAAAGTCTGGTAGTAGAGATAGTAGCGCCCGCCAAAGACCAGTATATCTGGTGTGGAAAGCGAGCGGTCGCCGTAAGAGCCCTTGGGCGCGCGCGGTACGGCGACGCCTTGTTCCTCCCAATGAAAACCATCTTTCGACGTGGCGTAACAGATATCGGCCAAATCCCAATCCACGACCGGGATCTCATCGTTTCCCTGGTCGATATTCGCTGGACCGACAGGGATGTGATTGGTCTGACGGCGCGTGTACCAGACGTAGTATGCGTCGCCGATTTTCAAGATCTTGGAGGGATCCCGCCGCGAGACGGACAAGTCGGCATCATGTTTGTCGATACCGGCGATGCGGGAGTATTTGAATATGGTGTAGAAGCGATTGCCGACATCTTGCTTAGGCGTCCACATGTCGTAAACCCGCTCGGTCGCGGCGCTTAAGGGACGGTCAGTTGGTTTCTCGAGGGGTAGCCGGCTGGGAAAAGCGCTCTTTGATTGGCTCATTTGTCCTCCTACATCGTTCCATGCTCTTTTTGCAGAGCGCCACAAGAATTGCCTTGCAATGCGCAACAAAGTACAATCTGAAAATTGTAGACAATAGACATAGCTGCGTCAAATCATCGACTTTCTTGATGCGCATCTGCGTAGGTTGAAATGAATATGATTGTTGCCGATTACCTCGTCATCGGCGCCGGATCCGCGGGCGCGGCGGTGGCGAACCGTCTAAGCGAGAGCGGCCGCTGGACTGTGCTGCTGCTGGAGGCCGGCGGACCGGATACCGAACCTGATATTCATATTCCGGCAAGGTTTTCTGATCTGTTCCACAGCGAAGTAGATTGGGACTATGTGACCGTGCCTCAGCCGGGGCTGAACGGGCGCCGAGAATATGTGCCACGGGGCAAGGTATTCGGCGGCACCAGTTCAATGAACGCCATGGTTTACCAGCGCGGGCATCCCTCTGATTATGATCGCTGGGCGGCGGGTGGCAACAGCGGTTGGGCATATCGTGATGTGCTGCCCTATTTTCGCAAGATGCAACATCAAGAGCGTGGCGAATCGGCGCATCATGGCGTCGGAGGCCCGATAAACATCGCCGATTTGCAGGATCCCAGTCCACTGAGCCGCACTTTCGTCGCCGCAGCGCTGGAATTGGGATTTTGCCACAATGCCGATTTTAATGATGGCGAGCAGGAAGGCTTTGGCCTTTACCAGGTGACGCAGAAAGAGGGGCAGCGACATAGCTCGGCTGTGGGTTATCTGCAGCCGGCGCTGAAGCGCGACAACTTTTCCGCCCTGCCCTTCGCGCAAGTCACGAAGCTACGCTTCGCTCAAAAACGATGCGTCGGCGTCTCATACCTACATGAGGGGGCGGAAAGGCAAGCGCGCGCTACGATGGAAGTCGTCGTGTGCGGCGGCGCTATCAATTCTCCGCAATTGCTTATGCTTTCCGGGATCGGTCCCCGCGATCATCTTTTGGAATCGGGTGTCGAGGTAGTTCAGGACCTGCCGGGTGTCGGACAGAATCTGGTTGACCACATGCAAGTGCCGGTGGCATTTCATTGCAAAGAGCCGATCAGCCTCGTTGGCAAAGAGGCGCCGGAACAGCGCGAGCTCTATCGGGAAAGCAGAATGGGCTTACTGACGTCTAACTTGGGCGAGGCGGGCGGTTTCGTAAGACTCGACCCTGGTGCGCCAGCGCCGGAGCTGCAGTACCATTTTGGGCCCGACTGGTTCATTCGCCACGGCTTTGAGACGCCTGACGGGCACGGCTTCACCATACTTGCGGGCATGGTCAGCACACAGAGCGTCGGCGAACTAAAGTTGCGGTCGTCCGATCCTTTGGCATCACCTCTTATCGATTTTGCCTGTCTGGACAGTGATGATGATGTGCAGGTGCTATTGGCGGGCATCAGGCTGGCGCGAGAAATCGCAAGCGCATCGGCATTCGATCAATATCGCGGCGATGAGTTTCTGCCAGGCGGCCACCTCACATCAGATGAAGATCTCGTCCAGTACATTCGAGATTTCGCGACCACCATTTACCATCCTGCCGGCAGCTGCATGATGGGCAATGATAGAATGGCGGTGCTGGATGAGCGGCTCCGCGTGAAGGGCATAGACGGCCTGCGCGTCGCTGACGCGTCGATCATGCCGCATATCATCAATGCCAATACAAACGCGCCTTGTATGATGATCGGCGAGAAGGCCGCAGCAATAATATTAGAGGATGCCTGCCGATGAACAAAGTCAGCAGCGACCTGCCGCGGCTCCCGAATGAGCCGAGCAGCGAAAGACCGGTGGATCGACAGTTGAGCGCTGCCAGCGAGCGCCTCTACAACAAGTGGGGACGCTATCAAGACTCGACCAGCGAGTTCTATACGACATTCAAATACAGCCGAGTTACCGGCATCGGCAAAGAAGCCGGAGTCACTCGGCGCGACCCCACGACGGTTCTACGAATCGACGGCACCTACTATGTATGGTTTACGCGCCGCAAGACGGCAAATGATCGTGACAGCCGCAACAAACCGCCTCACCGATTGCAAACCTGGGATACGCCCGTCTTCGATTGGGACTTGGCGGAAATCTGGTATGCCACGTCGGAAGATGGCTTCCACTGGGAAGAACAAGGTGTGGCGGTTCGGCCTGGTCCCAAAGGCGCGTACGACGGGCGTTCTGTCTTCACGCCAGATGTGCTGATGACTGGCGACAGATTCTATCTGTATTACCAGGCGGTCGATTACCCCTACCGAACGCGCACAAGAAACAGCATTGGCATGTCTTGGGCTCAGTCACCGGATGGGCCTTGGTTTCGCGCCGAAGCACCGGTGCTTGTGCCCGGCGAAGCGGGGGAGTGGTTTGGCGATGACGACTCCGACGAAGTCAGCCGCTATGGCGCTTGGGACAGTCATAAGGTTCATGACCCATTCATTCTCGTGCGCCAGGGCAAATACTGGCTCTATTACAAAGGTCAGCCGATGGGCTGGACGACCAAGTATTCGCGCGGTATCGGCTGGGGCGTTGCAATAGCGGAGACGCCGGACGGTCCATTTGTCAAGTCGCCGCTAAATCCAGTGACTAACAGCGGGCATGAGACCTGTCTCTTCCCGTACGGCGAGGGCTTGCTCGCCATTTGCGGACATGACGGGCCGGAGAAGGATACGATTCAGTATGCGCCCGACGGATTGAACTTTGACGTTGTAGGGCACGTCACACTGCCGCCTCTGGCTGCAGGACCTTTCGCTCCGGACTCGTACAGCGATACGCAAGACGGCAAAGGAATAACCTGGGGACTGTCTCACATCGCGACTGAGGAGATGAAGACGGGCAATTCCTATATCCTGCGCTTTGACTGCAATTTGCGGCGCGATATCGAACGTCCAGGCTTTCGCGATACGAATATACGCTATCCTGAAGAGGTTCATTTCTCGCCCGACCTGGCGCTTAACGAAAGAAACATGGAAGAGCGAAGGTACGTCAACGTGCCGGAGAGACCGCCAGAGACGCCGCCGGCGACGCCTCTAAGCCTGGCGATGCGGCGCGTGTACGACATTTTCGGCGTTTACAAGGACCAAGGCAGTGACTTCTTCTCCGCCTTCACGTACTCCGCAATCACCGGCATCGGTAAGGAAGCAGGTGTTACAAGGCGCGACCCGTCAAAAGTGATCAAGGTCGGGGAAACATATTATGTTTGGTACACGCGGAGGAGTACGGAGGCTGCCTGGCGCGGCATAGCCGGCGCGAGCGAAACGCGACCAGCCTGGGACTGGGACATGGGAGATATCTGGTACGCCACATCGCCAGATGGATTTAACTGGACTGAGCAAGGCGTCGCTGTAACCCGCGGCGATTTGGGCACATTCGATGATCGATCAGTTTTTACTCCGGACATCCTGATCCACAACAACAAGTATTACCTTTATTATCAGGTGATCAACGGCGTCTGGAAGCACAGAACGCCGCATCAGATCGCTATGGCTTGGGCGGATTCACCTGACGGGCCGTGGACGAAACTTGACGAGCCCGTGTTGCGTCCCGGGGCGAGAGGTGAGTTTGTCGGAGACGCGGACGATGCGGATGCGATCGCCAGTTTTGGCGAATGGGATTCTCAAAAGCTGCACGATCCTTTTGTGCTCAAATACCGTGGTCAGATCTGGCTGTACTATAAAGGCGTTCGGTATGGCCGGAATTACAGGCACGACCTCGGCATCGGCTGGGGTGTTGCAACCGCCGACGATCCACATGGTCCCTTTGTCAAGTCGGCGCTGAATCCAGTCACCAATAGTGGGCACGAGACGTTTCTTTATCCATTTCGCGAAGGCATTGTCGCCATTACAAGCCTCGAAGGTCCCGAAAAGAATACGGTGCAATTTGCCCCTGACGGATTGAATTTCGAAGTCGTTGGAAAGGTGAGCGTGCCCCCGGTCGCGGCCGGACCATACCTGCCGGATGCCTTTGAAAGCAATGGCGATGGCCGGGGCGTCACCTGGGGCCTGGCGCATATTCAGCACGATAAGGACGGCGCATTGCCCAACGGCTACCTCGTTCGATTCGACTGCAACCTCAACCGCGACGTGCAGCGCGCCGACTTCTACCGCGCCTGGAATTACCGCTTTCCGGAGTCGACTTACTTCAGCAAAAACTTCCGATTGACCACGAAGATGCGGGAAGAAACGCTGCGCTTAATGACCGAAGTCGACGAGGACACTAAGGCAATGGGGCGGAAAACTTGATGCGACGCGCTATCTAGCCCGTCTCAAGACGCTCGGCGATTGCGTTAACGATGGCTTCGGCAACATAGAGGTTGCCTAGCTCATTGATGTGTACTTCGTCGAAAAATATTTCTTCGTCAACCTCGCGGAATACGTCCGAAAGTAATACGACATCGTCCCAGGCTTCTGCCTTTGGATGCTCGCGCAGGAGGATATCCACTTCCCGGTATAAATCCATGAAACCCGGAAGAGATCGTTCTATCTCGGCGGCGGATTGTGCTTCGAAATCGGTGAGATTTGCCTTGGTGAATAGCGCCGGCTGCCATATAAACAGCACACTGACGCCAAATTCTTCCGCCGCAGCGCGGATAAGTCGGCGATTGCCAAGCCAGTTATCCACGATCTCTTGTGCCGTGTTGCCGCCTGAGGTCACCAACTGCCAGGCCATATCGGCACTGCTGGTATCCAGCGGGCGGAGAATGGGCTGACCTTGACGTAAGAGTCGCCCTACCTCGACATCGCTAACGCGCCGACTTTCGCCCATGGGAATGCCGGCAATTCCGCCAGGCGCATGCGCGGCGTATATGTCGTTGAAACCTTGGTAGAACACAGCCAGATCCGGTAGATTCCCCAGAGTCAATTGCCGCTGGAAAAGGATTAAATCTTGTGTAGTGACGTAGCCCGTCTGCGCGTAATTGAGCACCGCTGCCGGTGTACTTCGTTCGGCCAACAAGCGCGCCACTTGAGATGGAATCGTGTAAGCGTCGCGTGCGCCCTCGCCCCAAGCGGTTGATCCGCCAAAAAAATAGACTTTGGTCGAGTCTACATCTTCGACAAGTGAGATAGTATCTCGTAGCCCGACTTCATCTACGTTGATGTATTCGCTTTCGAATGGGGCAACTACCCAATAACTGTAAGGAAGCCAGCGCACCTTAGTCTGCCCTTGCGCTTCCCAAAACTCCTGCGCTGTTGGCGCTTCGCCATCGTCGATGAATCGAAGCGGACGATAATCCAGGCGGCCACGCAAGCGATCATGTAGACCGGACGCAATGACAAGGCGGCTGGTCACAAGCGCCAACATCAGCCCTATGCAGAAGACCGCAGTCCCGAGACCCGCAATTGCCAGCTTGTTACGATGGCTGAGATACACGCGTCTGATATTCAGCCAATGCAGCGTTGCGAGAAAACCGGCGAAAACCAATGACCAGCAGAAGAGCAGGAAGCGCAGAGGCTCCGTGATTGGGGGCGCGATATCGCGTAATAGCACTTGCGCTAGGATGTTGAACTCGGCCAGCAAAACGACCAGCGCCAACGCCAGCCAGCGGCTACCAAAAACCGAGAGCAATCCAGCAGCAATGCGAGATGAGGCTTGCTGGTCAAGTCGATAAGACCATACGGCCCCCAGCAGCGTTAGCAAGGTCACGACGCCGAAGCCGATCTTTATAGTGCTTTGCATATGGGCATACGACGCTTGCGGAGATGAGGGCGCCGACAAGAGCAGAAGACATGTCAAGCAAAGGGGTAGCCAGGCGGCGAGTGCGAAGCCGAAAAGGCTGCGCGCCAGAGCGTCTATTGGATCATATCTCTGTTCCGGAGCGACGTCGTTCACGGCGTCAACTCAGCCACCAGGCTGAACATAAAGGGGATGCTCTGTGGCATATGCGAGGGCGCGCCGTAACGCCTGCCGCCAAGATCGCGCATGTCTGACAGAGGCTTGAAGCCATTGGAATATGCATATTCCTTAAGACACTTAAGCCGCAAGCCAGCGTCAAGCAGGGCTTGCACAACTTCAGCGACGCCCCACTGGTATTCCACGCCCGGGAACGGATTGTGAAAGTCAATTATGCCGGGCTGCAGGGAATCGATTTCGGCGGCGGAACCGGTTAGTGCGACGTAGTCGCCAACGCCCGACTCGAAATCATAACAGACTCCGCCCATGTAGTCGTGGCGCAACTGCCAATCTTCGTCGAACATGGCGAAGGTCGGATGAAAGTCGATTAGGATAAATCGCCCGCCCGTTTGCAGACAGCTAGCGATGCCGCGTCCCCATTCTGGTAGATCCGATAACCAGCAGAGCACACCATAAGAGCAGAACGCGATGTCGAAACGCCGACGATTGCTCTCAAAGAAGTCATAGACATCGGCCCGGATGAATTCGGCTGAGATGCCACTTTCCTCCGACAAATGCCGGGCGAAACGTATAGCTTCGTCGCTGATGTCGACGCCGGCGACCTCGGCGCCGAGATGGTTGGCGATACTCAAACTGTCCTGGCCGCTATTACACTGCAAGTGCAGCAAAGTCTTGCCGGAAATGTTACCTAGCAGGGCTTGCTCCTCATCAAACAACGTGCTGCCGCCAGCGCGGAAAAACGCTACCTGGTCGCCCTTGTGGCTGTTGTGCGCTTTTGTGCCTTCGTTCCACGATTTCCGATTCAATTCATGGCGCGCCCTGTCAGGCATGAAGCTTCTCTCCACTGGTCCCGCTGAATCGATTCTAGCGGTTTGGACAGATGGCCGCAATGTGCGGAATCTGCCACCATCCGTCTGTCAAACGAGTTCAGGATATGGTAGGTGTTTCGGTTTTGACATTCTGTAATTTCACTGGCGTTTCCCCGTATGATTCTGCACAGTTACATAGATCCGGCCGAGAACAAAGAGGCGTCGCGCAATGATCCGAGGGAGGTTAGAATCCATACTCACAGACCTCCGACGCAAGACGCCTCAGCCATGTCTGAATCCAACTCGTCGTCCAAATCGGCGCAGAAAGACTGAATCGAGTTTCGCCGTCGCGATTCCATGAGATTTCAACCGAGAATTGAGCGCAGCCTGCTTGCCTGAGCAGGTAGTCAAGTCTATAATCCTTGACACGGTAGCCGGACTGTCGAGTGATCGTTAAGCAGTCGCCTCAAGGTGTGGGTACACGACCTGCGCTTGCGGAAGCATCGCACGTTTGACAATATCAGCAAATCAAGTAACAGACTGCAATCCAGCATGCGCTTCGAAGATTTGACACAAGCAGCATTACGGACGCTGCAATCGTCGACGACTGTCAGAACCGATTGCGCGGACCATGACGAAGCCCACTGCTTGCGGGGCAGAATCCTAGGGGTCCTCATTCGTCAGGGTCGATTAGCTGCCGAACGCACAGCCGAAGACTGTGCCCAATACTTGAGCGTGGATCCAAAATTGATCGAAGCGTGGGAGTTAGGCACTAATGTGCCCAGTTTACCTCATTTGGAGAGGCTAGCCGGTTATTTCAGGACACCAAAGACTGGCGCGGCTGCAAGGGCCAGCGATCTGCCTCTGCCTGGGAGTGATGAGTATTTTCGACTTCGGCAGCGTATAGTCGGTGCCCTGCTCCAGTCCGGACGCAAGGCGCAAGAAAGCAGCGTGAAGGACTTGAGCGCGAAAACCGGGCTTGATGCGGAACTCTTGAAGCGATACGAGTATGGCGAAACGACGATACCTGTCCATCACCTGGCGATTCTGGCAGAAGCGGTTCAGCAAGACCTGAGCTATTTCACTGACGTTGGCGGATTCAATCGCCTTAAGAAAAGTCCAGCCACTCGAGAAGCTTCCTCAGCGGTAGACGAGGACGCAGATCTCATGGAATTTGCTGCAGACCGCCGCAATAGGGCTTTCATTCGTCTGGCGATGGCATTTCGCGGCATTGAACGCGAGGATCTGGATCGAATCGCTTCGGCGCTCTCTGCTATCATACGCGAGAGGCGAGAAGCCAACGGCCGGTCGCAAGCATGACTGCCACGACCCTTTCATGACCGTCTCTAGTCCGAAAACATATCCCCTCAGCCTATTTCTAGTGCTCGTCACTCTGACGCTGAGCGCTTACATGTTGACGTTCCGGGCGGTTATTCAGTCCGGAGATACTTTGCGAGCGCTGGATGCCGTAACCAGTCAGGCGCGTTATGGCGACTGGTTGATGGACGAATCGAATTGGTTCAAGCCGGCGATAATCGTTCGTGACGAATCGAAACTGCCCTTGCGCGAATACGATGTTGAGGAGCGCCTAAACATACAGCTGGCGGTTCCGCTCCTTCGGCTCGCCGATTCCCTGCCACGCCTCGGCAACATTCATACGGTCTGGCTTTTCAACATAATCGTTGTGTCACTAAGCGTGGGGCTGATCTTTTGCCTGGTTCGTACACTGAAATTCAGCGAGACCGCGGCTGCCATAGTTGCGGTCACTGCTGGCCTCGGCACAAACCTTTGGGCATACTCGCAGACTTTCTTTCGAGAACCCTTGAGCGCGCTCTTCATTCTAGTGGCATATCTGGCAATTCAACTTGGCAGAGACCAGAAGACTTTGGGCAAGCTGCTAAGCCTTGTGATTGCTGCAGCGGGGCTATACCTGGCATATTTGACCAAGTTTTCTTCTGCGTTTGCGATACCTGCATTGCTGATTTTCGTTATGTCGGATGCAAACAGTCGTAATTGGAATCACCCGCGCCGGTTCGCGCTTTTTCTGCTGGCGGTGGCGATCGCAATTGCTGTCATTCTGATGTTCGTCGATCCTATGCCGCCTCCCTTGAGGATCTTCTTCGACCAGTTCGGCTTGTCATCTGAATATGCTGGCGCCGCCCTTCGTAGTTACATTCTCAGTCCTGGCGCAAGCATATGGGGTACATCGCCCATCGTTCTGCTGGCAGTCGCGGGCTGTTGGATGCTTTGGCGCCAGTGCAGATACTGGCTCGTCCTGTCGGTGGTCGCGTTATTGATGAGCTACGCAGTCGGTCATGCGCTAACCACCGACGCTCACTGGTTCGGCGGTCTTAGCTGGCCACCGCGTTTCTTATTGCCGGTCCTTACGATTCTGATGCTGGCAACCGCTCCCGTCGCCGAAAAAATTCAAATGCGGAGTGAAGGCCGCCTTCGTGGTCTTTGGGCTGCCTCGCTGCTTTATGGCAGTTGGATCCAGTTCAGCGGCGTGTCTTTGAGCTGGACGCATTTCGGCAACTCCCTGCCTCAGGAATCGCAAGGACTGGCGGAATGGCTGCCATCAATGTTTCAGCCGCAGTATTTCCGCTGGGTGCTGCTGCCGCAGCGATGGCAAGATCTGGGCTTTGATTTTCTCTGGACACGCGCCCAACTGCCAATCTGGGGCATCAGCTTCTTGCTTCTCACTGTGGCGAGTGCTTGGGCGTTGATAAGTCTTCTTCGTCACCGTCGCAGCCGATGGTGCTATATGGCGCCGCTTCTGCTAATGATTTGCATCAGTCTCATTGGGCTCAACCTCGGCGCTGTTTACGGTCGGGATCCACGCGCTCATTCGGCTCAGGCAGGATTGCACGAGGTTCTCGACTATCTGGAGCGGGAGGCTCGGCCCGGCGAGGTTTTGTTGTTGCCGAGCAACGACTATGGCAACTTCGCCCTGAATCATTTTGGCGGCAGCGGGCCGCGAACAGTTGTGTTACCTCGTCCTTTGGCCCAGGCAGCCAGTGACAAACAGCCAGCCCAGATTGTATCGAATAATCCCAACAGTTGGTTTGATGTACAAAGCCTGCGGGTGATTCAACACCTGATTGGCCATCATGACCGGCTGTGGGTCCTTAACAATACCAGCCCGTTCATGCCGTGGAGTTTCCGTCCGCTGGAGCGCTATTTGGCTGGGCGCTATTATCTTGTCGGTGAAGTGCGCCTGACCGTTCCCGACGACACCGTGCGTCTGCTGGAATACCATACGAGCGCGGCGGCGCCAAATCCGATGTCGCTCTATTCTGGCGACGCTGAGACGGATCTGCAGTTTGGCGATTCCGTGCGTCTGGTCAGCTATGTCTTGCCGAATGGAAAACAATATCAGCCTGGTGAAGCAATTCCGTTTTCTCTGCTTTGGCTGACGAAAGCCAAGCTGAATCAAGAATACACCGTGGCCACCTTTATTGTTGACGCCAGTTCGAATCAATCGATCGCGCAAGGCCATGACTCCCGCCCACAAGGCGGGTTTGCGCTGACGTCCAAATGGCAGGTCGGCATACCAGTTTGGGACAATCGGGCTATTGAAATACCGGCACATGCAGCACCCGGTAAATATCGACTGTGGGTAGTGATGTACAGTAGCGACAATGAAACAGGAGACATCATGCGGCTGCCTGTCCAGGGTAGCGAAGTTTACGGCGCTGGCACTATAGGCGCCCTGCCAATTCTCCTCGAAGTCAGATAGCTGTCGGACGCGCCCATGATTGCAGCGGACCTCGTGATGAGATTCCCCATTCAGCAATCCATGTGATTCCGATAAACTCGGCCTTCGGCATCACATCTCGATCTTCGGAGCGGCAATGGCGCTTGAGTTCAGCGTTGACTCCCCCATCAAAACCAACCACACGAGCCCGCTCCGATTCATACTGTCACATATTGCGCGTCACCCGCTAGCTGCATTACTGCTGGTCGGTGGCGCATTCTGCAACGCCCTTCTGGCTGGAATTGTTCCAGGCGCTATTGGCAGCGCATTTGACGCTTTGCTATTGATGAATGAGGAAACACTGCGTCTCGTTTTCAACAGCGTTCTGCTTATTATCGGCTCACAAGTGTTTCGCTCCGTATTGCAGTTTGCTCGCAACTTTGCGGCGGAGGTATTCGCGCAGCGCTTTGAACGGGATATCCGAGATGAACTTTACGCGAGCTTGCTTGGCAAAAGCATGAGCTACCACGATATGCAGCCGGTCGGAGAGACCATGGCGCGAGTTACAAACGACGTGCGCGAAATGAATCTGATGATGAACCCGGGCGTAAACCTGATCACGGGCGCGAACATGTTTCTGATCATGCCAGCCGTCTACGCGCCGGGCATCAATCCACAACTGATTCTTGTGCCACTTATGTTTATCGTCTCGCACATCATTGTTCAGATCTATTTCATCCGGCGCCTCTACCCGATTGCCCAGGAAGTGCGTGGCAGTTTCGGCCAAATGAATGCGCGGCTGGCGGAGTCATTGGACGGGCTAGAGGTCGTTAAGGGCTCTGCACAAGAGGAACACGAAACTGCGACGTTTAACAGTTTGGCGGATCTGGTGCGCGACCGCTTCATCGACCAGGGGGAGTTCGAGGCGCGCTACCTGTCAACATTGCTTTTCGGCCTGACAGTTGTCGCAGCGCTGATACACTCTGTAATTCTGTTCAGAGACGGCGCGATCGGTGAAGGCGAAGTCATCGCCTTTCTTGGACTGATAAACCTGTTTCAATTTCCGGTGTTCATCTCCCTCTTCACGTCGTCCAGGATCGCCTCCGGATATGCCGGCGCTGAACGAATACTGGATGTTATCAACGCGAAGACAGCGCTCGACCAAAACGAGAGAGGCCATAGTCGCGAAATTAAAGGCTCCATTGTCTTTGCGGACGTAAGTTTCGGCTACAGCGCCGAGGAAGAGGCCTTAAGAAACATCTCGTTTGAAGTTAAGCCCGGCCAAACAGTGGCAATAGTCGGACAGACTGGCTCCGGAAAGAGCACGCTCGGCAAATTGATCAATCGTATATACGACGTGGACAGCGGCAGGGTCTTGGTAGACGGCGTTGATGTGCGTGATTGGAATTTGCAGGCGCTACGGTCCCAGATCAGCATAATTGAACAGGACATATTCCTCTTTAGCCGCAGCGTGGCTGAAAATATCGCCTTCGGCAAAGACGACCGGGACATGGGGAGAATCATAGAATCGGCCAAGGCGGCGCAAGCTCACGACTTCGTTTCGTCTTTTCCGGCTCAGTACGACACGATTATTGGCCAACGCGGTATGACCCTCAGCGGCGGGCAGCGACAGCGCCTTGCCCTCGCGCGCGCTTTCCAAACCGATCCGCCGATTCTGATTCTGGACGACAGCACGAGCGCAATAGACAGCGCGACGGAAGACAAGATTCAGCGGGCGATATGGTCCGCGGCGACTGGTCGAACGACGCTTCTAATCACACATCGTCTGTCACAGATCCGTTGGGCGGATCATATTGTGGTTCTTCGAAAAGGGCGTGTAGTAGCGCAAGGGACGCATCAGGAGCTTCTTAAGACGTCCGAGTCATATCGCCATATTTTCGATCGCTACGCCTCATCAGGTTCAACCGCTCAGCCGAAGGCGGGAGGCTGACGTGGCGGCAATATTCGGCGGCTTACAAGGGGACAGATACGACCGTCAATACTCGGATGTCCGCCTGTTCGCGCGGATCGCCAAATATGTCGGCGAGCACAAATGGCGGGTCGCGCTTGCGCTAATCGGTTTCCTGGTCGTTGGAATCGCGAGTGCCTTGCGCCCGGTTTTCATCGCCGCCGCAGTTGACGAATTGGTCGGCGGTGCTGACCTCATGACTTTGCTGTTGAGCGCCTTAGCGGTTATCACGGTGACGGAATACATCGCAAACTATGGTCGGCGCCGATTCACTGTTGAAGTCATCGGCCAAGTCGTGGCTCAGATGCGCAAGGATGCCTTTCGAGCGGCAGTCGAACGCGACCTGTCTTTCTATGACCGGCACAAATCTGGCGCTGTCATCAGCCGCATAACCAGCGATACTCAAGAATTCGGCGATGTAATGCTTCTGGGCAGTGATGTCGTCTCGCAGTTTCTTTCGGTAGTAATCCTATTAAGCGCCCTGCTCAGTTATTCTGTCGAACTGACCATGGTGCTGATGCTCACCATGCCCTTGGTTGTCATCGCCGCTCTAGCCTTTCGATTCATCGCCCGAATCGTGACACGGCAAGGCGCGCGAGCGATGGCGGTGGTCAATGACAATATTCAGGAAAGTGTGACCGGCATACGAGTCGCCAAAAACTTCCGCCAAGAGCAGATGATCTACAACGAATTCTCGGCGGTGAATAAATTAAGCTACCGCATCAATCTTAAACGTGGCGCTGTCATGTCGCTGGTATTCCCCACGCTGACCGGGATCTCGGCCGTTGCCTTGTCCATAGTCCTCTGGACCGGAGCGCAGTCGGTAATCAGCGGCGCGATCACTGCCGGCGCATGGTATCTATTCATCCTAGGCGTCGACCGTTTCTGGTTCCCGTTTATGAACCTGTCTTCATTTTGGAGCCAGTTTCAGCAGGGCTTGAGCGCGGCGGAGCGGATTTTCGCCCTAATAGACGCTGAAAACGAGGTCATTCAAACGGATAATGTTGTCATTTGTCCGCTGAATGGCCGGATCGCATTCGAGAATGTCGATTTCGAATATGCGCCCGGCGAATCCGTGCTGCGTGACTTCAGCCTGGATATCAGACCTGGAGAAAACGTCGCGTTCGTGGGCCATACCGGCGCTGGAAAAAGTACAATCGCGAAACTCATCACGCGTTACTACGAATTTGAGCGCGGCGATATTCGAATAGATGGTGTGGATGTCCGCGATCTCGACCTCAAGAGCTACCGCTCGAAGTTGGGCGTCGTCCCGCAGCAACCCTTTCTGTTTAGCGGCAGCGTGCTTGAGAATGTCAAGTACGGCAATCCAATGGCGACGGTAGAGGAGATACACGCGATCGCTCAAAGCATCGGGCACGGCGAGTGGCTTGATAGCTTGCCCGACGGGCTAAGCACGTTTGTCGGCGAACGGGGTGGCCGTCTCAGCCTGGGTCAGCGGCAACTGGTCAGTCTCCTTCGCGTCCTGGTGCAGAAGCCATCGATATTCATATTGGACGAGGCGACGGCCAGTATCGATCCTTTCACAGAGTCACAGATTCAAGATGCGATTGAACTCATATTGGAGCGCTCCACTTCCATACTCATAGCGCATCGGCTCAGCACCGTCCGTAGCGCCGACCGGATTATAGTGTTGCAAGACGGTAAGATTATCGAAGAAGGCAACCATGAACACCTGATGCGCAGCGGCGGTCACTATGCCGAGCTATATAACACATATTTCCGCCACCAGTCCTTAAGTTATGTCGAACATGCTAAGGAGCTGTTTGCATCAGCGGCCGGATAGACGCTTAATCAAGACCGCCGCGCTTATACCCGACGCAAAACTCTAACGTACAAGCCTAGGAAGCGCATTGAGCCTGTGTCATACATGAGGTTTTGACATTATACTTTCTGTGACTGCCTGACCGTTGCGTTGAATCCCCGGTGTTTGGGAGATGTCTGAGTCATGGGTGGAAAACTAGCAACAGTCTACCAACTTGCTGTCGCGCTGAAGTCCCGGCTATTGCGAGCTTTTGTCCGTCTGATTGCCCTGGCAATACAAGCCTGGCGCTGGGCCGATTCGCTCGATATACCACTTAGCCCGCTTCAATGGATCTTGCTCTTCTACGCGGTTTTCGGATTAGTCTACTTGCCATCAACCCCTGTATTCGAAGCCAATGACGAGTTATGGCATTTCGGCTACATCCAGCACATTCGAGAGACCGGAAACCTGCCCGTCCAAGTGTTTGATGGCGTGGACACACCGTACCAGCAGCACGGAAGTCAGCCGCCGCTCTACTACCTTATTGCCTCACTGCTGACATCGCCCTTGAGCATAGACGACGTAGAAAGTTATCGCCTGCTTAATCCCCATGTGACCTCAGACAAGCCCGACTCGTTTGGCAACAAGAACCTTACGCTTCGCGACATGAGCCAGTCTATGATTCACGGCGCCGGTCTTGTCATTGTATTTCTGCGCGCTTTTGGCTTGGCGCTTGGGGCGGGCACTATCGTTTTTGTGTACAGAATCGGCGAATTGATCTCGCCTCAGCGGCCTACGGTCGCTTTCGTCGCCGCAGCGATCACCGGGCTGAATCCGATGTTCATCTTCGTAAGCGCGTCGGTCAACAATGATACGCTGGCGATGGTTTTGAACGGAGCCTTGATTCTGCTCTTGCTGCGTACATTGCGCGACGGATTCAGGATGCGCTACACGTTGGTAATTGCGTTGCTTTTCGCTTTGACCAGCCTGACCAAACTTACGTCCCTGATCCTGCTGCCTGTATTGCTTAGCGCGGCCCTCTTTGTGCAACGCAAGACGAGAAACCGACGTGGCATGTTGGCCTTCGTTTACCTTCTCGCTTTGTCTTGGCTGCTCATCGCTGGCTGGTGGTATCTGCGAAACCTTCAACTGTACGGTGAACCATTCGGCATCATTATGATGTCGAACATAGCCGGCCCTCGCGGCGTCACTTTTGACCTGGTTGATCTCTTCGCCGATTTTCAGCTATTCCGCATGTCATACTGGGGCCTGTTTGGCGCGCTGAATATACAGTTGACAAGCGTTTTCTACGTGCTGCTGGACTTGATGACGTTCTTGAGTATCGTCGGGCTGGTCTTCTTGATTCTGCAATTGCTGGCTATCAGTGATTTTGCCTATGCGCGTTACGAACTTGCGCATCTGGTTACGCTACTGAGCGCCTTCCTGATCACGGGGCTGGGCGTCATCATTTGGAGCACAATGACCCGCGCAGCCGAGGGACGAATTGTTTTTCCTTTGATCGCCGTCACCAGTCCCCTGCTGGCTGTCGGATTGGTTGAAATCGTCTGGTGGATCGTGTTTTCGCTGCGCCCGCCGAATCTTGAGTTTGTGCGAGCCGGCGACGCGGTCCCGAAAGAATTGCTGCATGATACGATGGTCTGGCAACTTAGAATTCTGGGCATCGTCGCTCTGTTTGCGCCTTTGACCGTCATTGCAAGCCAATACAGCGCGCCGCAACCGCTCCCGGATGTACCGGAAAAAGCGCAAAGGGTTTACGCGGAGTTTGGCGATGTAGCCTTGGTCGCCTACGAACGCGTCGACCGACGATACTCCACTGGCGACCGGGTTCGCCTCAAACTCTATTGGCAAGTTCTGCAGCAGTCAGCTGAGGACAAGAGCGTTCTCCTGATGCTGGTCGACGACAATCAGCAGGTGATCGGAAGCTACACGACATATCCCGGCGCTGGCAGCTTGCGCACGACAAGATGGCAACCGGGCGCCATCTACCCGGATGAATACCTGATCAACATTCACGAGTCGGCTTACGGTCGCTACCCGTTTGACTTGCACATCGAATGGGCCGACTTCCAAAATGATCTGAGGATCTTGCCGAGAAACTCTGAGGGAGAGGACATTGAGCCCGTTCTGCTGGATATCGGCGCAGTTGTCACGCTTCGGTTTCAATCAGCCGCATCGGATTTCAACGAGATTCCGACCGATATGCAGCCCAAGTTTGATGACGCAATCATACTTGAGTCCTTTCAACTTGATCTCGAACTCAACGAAATCATCCTGAGTTGGAAAGCGGAGACCGCGCCGACGGAAAACTATACGGTCTTCGCTCACATGTTGGACGAGAATGGAAATATCTTGACACAGGCGGATACCTCGCCAAGATTGCCGACAAAGTACTGGCGCTGGGGCGAAGCCTATACGACCTACCATCGCTTTCCCGCCGGATTCAGCATGATTGACCACAAGGTGATCGTCGGCCTGTACATCAACGACGGCTTGACTTTTCCAAAGGCGGAATACGTGAAAACATTGACGGCCGAGGAGATCAGCCCTATCGAAAATGACGAGATCAATGTTGACGCGGGGCAAGCCGCAACGTTAGAGACTGGTCCAGAAATCGATCCCTTTTCCGAGACGGAAGAGGTCGAGGTTTATCTTGATTCCTTTACGATCCCCTGGGACATCGCCAGCGAGGTGATCGCACTGACGCCGACGCCCGAGCCGACTGCTGAAAGCTCTGAGGATGCGCCTGCGCTGGAGAATAGACAAGACGACAAGACACATGAGCATACTGCCGTTGCTGATGGCTGAGCGGGCTCAGGCAATCTGCAGAACCAGGCATGGAGCCAATACACCGGACTTATGTGCCGGATGGACTTTTCGAACGCTCCTCGTCCATCGTCGAACCAAAGAGTTCTTTCCAACTGGCATGCATCCGTTGGTGGATATTCGCAAGCGAATCCGGCACGGTCTGCGTTCCGCCGACGGTCACCATGAAATTGGCATCGCCTGGCCATCGGGGCACAACGTGGAAGTGGTAATGAGCGGCGATTCCGGCGCCAGCTGCCGCGCCGATGTTCGCGCCAATGTTGAATGCGGGTGGATCAGCGACATCACGCAGGACGCGCATGACGCGATTGGTCATAACCGCCAAGTCGTTTAGCGCCGCCGTCTGTAGATCCTCTGGGGAAGACACATGTTCGAAAGGAACGATCATGGTGTGTCCATACGTGTAAGGATAACGGTTTAGCACGGCAAATGAGTGCGATGAACGCGCTATCAGATTTGTACCGTCGTCGGCCGCCGTCGCCGAATTAAGCTGGCAGAATATGCATGAGTCATGGTGTTTGTCCTTGCCGCCTACATAGTTCATTCGCCAAGGTGTCCACAAGTGGTTCATATTGGGCATTTTGGCACGTTCATTGGGTTGGCTGACAGATTCATTCTAACGGCGTTGTCCAGTCTGATACAATGCACAGAATAAGCCAGCGAGCATTTCAAAATGACGCTTTCAAACGATAATCTGCTGCAGAAACTGGCGCGGCCGTTTCGCTATTATCGAACCGTCGACAGCACCAACGACCTTGCCAAGACCTGGCTTCTGCAGGGCGCCCCAGAAGGAGCAGTAGTAATCGCTGACGAGCAGCGTCGGGGCCGGGGAAGGCATGGCCGCCTCTGGCATACGCCGCCTGGTGTTGCGCTCGCTTTTTCCATGGTGCTCAGGCCGGACGAAGCAACTTTGGCATCGGTCCACATGACCGGCGCCTTAGGCGTTTATGATCTGGCCAGAAAGATTGGATGCGACGAGGTCAGCATAAAATGGCCAAATGATGTGCTGGTCAGCGGCAAGAAAGTTAGTGGCTTATTGGTGGAGAACGTTTGGGAGAGCGACATATTAGTTGGCACGGTGCTTGGTATCGGAGTTAATGTCAGAGTCGATTTTCAGGATACGGAACTGCGCAATTCCGCTATCAGCCTGGAGAGCGTGACCCATTGTCGGCTAGATCGAGTTCAACTTATTTGCAAGCTGCTGCAGAGAATCGACCATTGGAATGGGGTCAACACTGATGATGTCTTGGATACATGGAAGAACCGCCTGAATACGCTGGGCAAGCGGGTCAAAGTAGACGGCTTTACTGGAGTCGCGTTTGACGTCACACCAGAAGGCGCGTTGCTAGTCAAGAGCGACGAGGGCGAGATTCGGCAGGTTAACGCCGGCGACGTCTTTACGCTTAGCGGCGGCGGGAGCGTCCGATGAGCAGAATAAACTTCGAGTGGAATATCGAATCACAACAGATTGACCGCAGCGACGCCGAAGACCCTCAACTGAAGCTTAAACGCCGGCGGACCCTGATTCGCTTCCTTCTTCTCGTGGCAATCTTGCTGGCGGCGGTTGGAATCGGCGCGCTTGCGGTTAGGCAGCGTCTGATTGATGTGCAGACTCAGTTTGCTCAGTTGCTTCAGGACACGGTTAAGGCGGAGGTAGCGGCGATCCGCATCGGTGATTTGGGCGCCTGGCTCAAACTTCAGAGCGCAGTGAGTGACGAATGGCGCCGCAGCCAGATGGCGTTGTTTCGACATTATGAGGCCCGTAAAGCCGAAAATTCGATAGAGCTCACCGGCAGCATTGTGTCTGTTCAGATTGACGATACGCGCGCGCGAGTGCTCGTACAGGAAAACATCCAAGGGTTGCCATACCTACGGCTCTGGTTTTATCGCCTCAGTGACGGCTCCTGGCTGCACGTTCCACCCGACTTTTCATTCTGGGGAGAGGAACGGCAATACACACCAACTGGCGCCCGCCTGACCTATCAGGAGGTCGATAAGCAGTTTGCAATCCAAGTTGGAGATGTGATCGCAGAATGGCGGATGCGCGGCTGCAATTTATTGAACTGCGGCGCGTTGCCAACGATACAGATTGACATTCTGCCCCGTGCGGCGGAAACCATAACATGGGCGGACGAGAGAAGCATGCATCTACGTTTGCGATCCCCTTATGTCGAGCTTGCCCGAGCTGACCTGCCCTTTGACGGCGCCTACCGACTTCAAGTAAGCAAGCTGCTGGCCAAGAGCTTCGTCCAAGAGCATTCAAGGCTAGAGTCCGCCATTTACCCGAATGACGCTGTCTTCCTTCTGGATAGCGCCGTCAACTGGCTCAGCGAGTGGTTAGTCGGTGTGGATCCCGGTGCTGGCCTGATTCAGTCCCTGGCGCAGAACTATGGTGTCGAGAGCGTCGCGCGGTTGCTTTCCATTCTCAGTTCCACCGACGATATGTCCATAGTGCGGGAGGTGCTTCCTGTCGCGATTGAAGAAGCTGATTTGGACTGGCGTGGCTTCATCGAATGGCGCCTACAAACCGAGGCCGAGCTAATCGCGGCGCGCGCAGAAGACGCCTGGTTGCCTCTTTACGATACATCGAACGAAACTGTCCGAATGGTCGCATATCAACGATTCAACCAGAATCTGCCGTCTCAACGATTCATGGTAGTTGATCAGGTGATCTGGACTACCGAGGAAGGCGATCCACAGCTAAAGGTAACGGCGGAATCCGACTACGGGGACTCAACTGGAGTCGAAGTCCTTCTGTTTAATCTTGTCGATCAAGTGTGGAAGCGGGCAAGCTAAGTATTGCATCCGTCTCGGCGCCCGTACGCTTATCAGTTACAAGCCCGCGGCGCTGGAAAGTACACTGACGAAAACAGGTCGGCGAAAAGACTTCATCGACCTGTTTTGCCTCTATCAATGGTGATTCGATGCGCTGAAGGCAGCTAGCTGTCGTCGCCTCCACCCATGCCCAGCGCGGCATCGCGTAGGACAACCAGGAATGCCAGGACGTGGCCAAAAATTATGTGACCATAGAAACTTGGACCGATGGTAAGCGCCAAAACATCCCCGCCTGCCACAACCGGCATGATGATGTTTCCGCCGATGATCCACCAGATCAGCCCGTAGATCAAACCGCCAACCACTATATTCACCAGTGGGTTGCCCAAGTTCACGTATTGCATGAACACACCGGTGTAGAGGGCGCCGATAACAATACTAATTATGATATGCAAGATGAAGCCGACAAATGCATCGGCGCTGATCATGCTACCGACCATGTCTTGCATACCTGAACCTGCGTAAGCGAGGAAAATGTACCCAGCGATAACCCCTGGAACTACACCCCTCCTCATATCGTCGCTATTCATAACAGTTCCTCCCAATAACTATGAACGTTCGATTGCGACACTACCATGTAATGACAAAGGCTTTTAGGCAATTTTCACAAGCTGCGCCCATGTCAATTGTCTACATTATATCCTTATGGGAATCGAAGGGCAAGCAAATTTGAATAATATCTATCTCGATATGCGTCACATTTGTAAACAGGGCCGAAACTTTGTGCCCGCAATGCCGGGTTCGAGCTCCAAATCTTTCGGCCTCTTTGACAGATTACACAGCGCTGCGCAATAGGCTATGTTCCAGCCGTTTCCTCCAAATGAAGCGGCTATCGAGATAGCAGAAACTACGCCGCCATGCTATAATTTTTGTAAATAATCGCGAGGACGCAACAGCGCAAGCCAGCGTACTTTCAACAGATTGGACAGCTTGACTGGCCAGTGATGACAGAACCGACTGGCATCGGGACGGCAGGAACGTCAATAGTTTCATCTGCAATTGCTGCCGCGGCGGCAAAAACATCGAGAACGAAAAGAATTCTCAGCCAATCGGCAAATCTATTGGAAGCCAATAATGGATAGATTCGATTCGCAAGATCTAGGCGAAAACGCGGGTACCATCCGCACCATCACGATCAATGAGGAGATGCGCGGCAGTTACCTCAATTACGCCATGAGCGTCATTGTAGCGCGTGCCTTGCCGGATGCCCGTGACGGATTGAAGCCGGTACATCGGCGCATCCTCTTCGCCATGCACGATATGGGCTTGCGCCCGGGCACGGCATACAAAAAGAGCGCTCGTTTGGTCGGCGAGGTACTTGGCAAATACCACCCGCACGGCGACCAAGCGGTCTACGACGCTATGGCCCGGATGGCGCAGGACTTTTCGCTTCGGTATCCACTGGTAGACGGTCAAGGCAACTTCGGCAGCCAAGATGGCGACAAGCCGGCAGCGATGCGCTATACCGAAGCGCGGATGGCGAATATCGCCAGTGAAATGCTCACCGACATCAACATGAACACGGTTGATTTCGCCGAGAATTATGATGGCACGCAAGAGGAACCGACCGTTCTGCCGGCGCGCCTGCCAAATCTGCTGCTCAACGGAGCGAGTGGTATCGCCGTTGGCATGGCGACGAATATCCCGCCGCACAATCTGCGCGAATTGGCGGATGCCATCATACATTTGATCGACAGTTTCGAACGCATCGACTCGGTAACTGTTGACGACTTGATGCAATATGTGAAGGGGCCAGACTTCCCGACAGGCGCCAAAATCGGAGTCGGCAACGAAAGACTACCTGAGCTCAAAGAAGCTTATGCCAAGGGAAAGGGGCGTGTCACGGTCCGCTCGACATACTCGCTGGAAGATGGCCGGGGCAAAGCCTTCGCCGAGAAGGTCGCGGAAGAGCAACCGGCGGATGTCGAAAGAATCGTCTTCACGTCAATCCCCTACCAAGCCAGCAAGGCGGGCATAATCGAACGCATTGTGAGCCTGGTGCGCGAAGGGCGAATCGAAGGAATCCGAGATTTGCGCGATGAATCTGACCGACAGGGTTTGCGTTTAGTCGTTGAACTCAAGAGGGATGCTCAGTACAAGCGGGTGCTAAACCAGCTTTTCTCCTTCACTCAGTTGCAAACTGTGCACAGTATTCAGATGTTGGCGCTCGTCAATGGCGAACCTAGGCTCTTGAGTCTAAAACGCTGTCTGAAGCTCTATATCGAACATCGTTACGATGTCATCGTCCGGCGCTCCGAATTCGATCTGGAGCGGCAGCGCGCTCGTGCCCACGTCTTGATGGGCTTGCTAAAAGCAGTTTCGAACATTGATCAAGTGATACAGACGATTCGGAACTCAGCGGATGTGAGTGCCGCGCGAGTCCAGCTTATGGCATTGCTCGAGTTGGACGAAGTGCAGGCGAACGCCATCTTGGAAATGCAGCTTCGTCGCCTGGCGGCTTTAGAGCGGCAGAAGTTGCAAGATGAATATGATGTCGTACAGTCGAGAATCGGATACCTCGAAGAATTGCTCGGCTCTCCCCGTAAGATTCTCAATCTGATACGCGATGATGTCACTGAAATCGCGGACAAATACGGCGACGAACGTAACACGAAGACAGTGCTGGAGAACTTCGAACTGGACGAGGAAAATCTCTATCGGCGGGAAAATGTCGTCATTTCATTAACCGAAAACAGCTACATCAAGCGTGTAGCGGCGCGGCACTACCGGGCGCAGAAGCGCGGTGGCAAGGGCATGCGCGGTATGGCCCTCAAGACCGATGATAAGTTGATGGACATCTTCTTCGCCTACAGCCACGACATGATTCTCTTTTTCAGCGATCGTGGCAGGGTCTATTCCTGCGTGGCCTACGAGATTCCCGAAACGCAGCGCGAAAAGCGCGGCACGCTGATACAAAGCGTGCTGCCGCTTGAAGGTGAAGAGAAAATTACTGCTGTGGTTTCACTGACTGAGGAGCAAGCGGAGCAACAGACTGGTTACTTCGTTCTGGCTACCAGTCGTGGAAAGGTGAAACGCGTTGCACAGCGGGAATTCGCGGATGTGCGCCACAGCGGCTTGATAGCCATTAATTTGCTGGAAGGCGATAATCTGCGCTGGGTGAAGTGGTCAAATGGCGACCAGCAAATTGTGATGGCATCGGCGAATGGACAGAGCATTTTGTTTCACGAGACGGAAGTTCGCGCTATGGGCCGTCAAGCAGCCGGTGTCATGGGCATGGAACTGCGCGGCAATGATGAGATCGCTGGAATGGATGTCGTCCCCGACGATGACGCGCATGTTCTGGTTGTGACGCGCAATGGCTATGGAAAACGGACGCCGGTGACAGACTATCGAAAGCAGAGCCGCTATGGATTTGGCGTCCGGACGCTCAGACGCAACGACAGAACGGGACCAGTCATTGCCGTGCGCTGCGTGAAGATCGAAGACGAGATTATGTTGATCTCGAAGAATGGCATTGTTTTACGCACGCGACTTTCCGAGATCAGAGAAATCGGGCGCAATACGCAGGGTGTCATTGTAATGAAATTCGACAACGGCGATGAAGTTGCCGGGGTCGCTATCATGCAAGCGGAAAACCAGAACGACCTAGAAAGCCACGATGGATTTAGTGCGAATGGCGCTTCCATATATTCTGACAACTAATGTCTACGCTGCTGGTAAGAATAAAAGAGACCCTGCTCTACTGGCAGGGTCTCCGTCTTTGCGCTGTGACTGATTCGTAGAGGGAAGTCATTCCGCGTCAGTTTCTTCGACGCCTTCTTCTTCACCTTCGCCTTCTTCAGCCTCTTCGCTCTCTTCGTCAAACTCTTCTTCAGCTCGGGCAGCCGCCGGTTGAACAATCTTCGCAAGCATTTCATTGGGATCGTTGTGAACGGTAACGTTTTCACCAAATGTCAGATCACGAACGAGAACTTCCGCCCCCATCTCCAGCAACGTAGACAGATCAATGACAATTCGATCGCGAATGTCGCTAGGAAACACTTCGAGTGTCAAGGAACTCCTGCCGGTAATCAAAATACCCTCTCGGGCGGCGACAACGGGGCTGATGCCTTCCATGACGATAGGAACTTCAACGCTGATGCGCTGCGACTGATCGACGGCAAGAAAGTCGACATGCAAGATATCGCCCCGAACTACATCCCGCTGCACTTCACGAGCGAGAGAAGGAAATGTGTCGCCGTTCACCATTATATCAATTAGGTTTGTGCCGCCAGCGTCCATCAAAGTGATTTCAATCGCGCGATATGGAAACTGCACGCTGATCGGCCCGGTCGACGGACCATAGACCACTCCAGGCACATATCCGTCCCGGCGCAACTGCCGATTCCCGCGTCCGCGCGCCTGACGCACCTCAGCCGCAAGCTGAAACTCTGCCATTATCCGACTCTCCTCGCTGCATTACATCAGCGCGGGCTATGCCGCGCATGCCAGATTCTGAGATAAAAGCCTGCCAATTCTATTTAGATTGTGCGCGCTGGTCAATACTCGAGACACACAAAACCCGCACGGTGCTGGATTAGCATTCGGTAGCGGGTAACGGGACTCGAACCCGTGACCTTCTGCTTGGGAAGCAGGCGCTCTACCAACTGAGCTACACCCGCATGATAAATCAAGTTTAGACGCGCCTTAGCTCCATGTCAAGTTGACTAGCCTGCATAGGCGGCAAGCCGCGAAGTAGGTGTACTCGGACTGTGGACAGCTTGCCGATCTAAGCGCCTGTTTTGGAAATTCTCTTGCGGAAAGGGCATTTCCGGACCCCGACCAGCAAACAACTGATGTTCAAACGGATCAGAATTGCTGACAATCTGAGAGCTCGGGTTATCATCAACTGATTCCTTCTCGACAGACACATTGATGCGCTGCCTGGGGGAGCGCAAGAAGAATGTCTAAATCCCGACGTCTTGTCCACGAGATTCCGCGGCAAAACCTCTCGGGCCGTGTATAATTTTGGTTGACGACTTGCCCCTTAACACGTATCAAAACAGAACGGTTGCAATTGGCCCAAATCTCACTCTTTTTGCACCGTCTATGACATAACACGACGGGAGTGTATTTGCCTTGCCGACGTCGAACTTAAATCATAATCCCAACCGAAAATTGCGGATACTAATGCTCTTGCTCTATTACCACCCCCATCCAACAGGAATAACCTATTATGTGAAAATGCTTGCGGAAGCTCTTGCAAAGCGCGGTCACGAGGTTACTGTGCTGGCAGCGCGCCATACGAAGGAAACTCCTTTGGGAGAACAAGTCTTGAATAGCGTCCGAGTGATCCGGCTTTGGGCACCGATACGAATTAGCCGCGGCATGATTATGCCGGTATATCTGTGGCGGCTCTTTCGACTCATGCAGGAGCACGATGTGGTAAACGTGCACATGCCGATGCTTGAATCCGTGCTGGTGCCACCCATGGCTAGGATCACCGGCGTCAAGATCGTCGCTACTCATCACGCGGATCTTGTCCTGCCGAACGGCTACCTTAACAACGTCATTACTAAGATGATGTTTGCCATTCAGCAGTTTTTGGCGCGACGCGCCCACTGCGTTGTTGCCTATAGCGAAGACAACGTGGAAAACTCTTTTTACCTCGCGCCTCATCGCGAAAAGACCAGAGCGATTTACCCACCCATCGTTATTCCCGAACCCGATCCTGAGCGCGTCCGCCAACTGCAGTCGGAATGGAGGCATGAAGGCGGGCCCTTAATAGCATTCTGTGGACGATTCGCCGAAGAAAAACGTCCCGACCTCTTGATTCGCTCACTGGAAATCATCAATAAAAGGTATCCCAACGCCCGAGTAGTCTTTGCGGGCGAGACCGATATTCCATACGAAGACACCTGGAATCGATTTAGTGACTTAGTCGCGCGAAACAGATCACAACTCATTTTCTTGGGTCTGTTGACAAATAAGCAAGAGCTGGCCAATTTTTACGCAGCCTGTGATGTCTTAGTTGTTCCAAGCGATATAGAGGTATTCGCGCTCGTTCAGGGTGAGGCCATGCTCTGTGGCACACCTGTTGTCACGACAAACATCTACGGTGGACGGGAAGCCGTCAACGTGACTGGCATGGGTAAATTGGCGGAGAAAGGAGATTGGCAGTCTTTGGGAGAAACGATAAATGAAGTTCTTGATGAGCCGGAGAGATTCATCAAACCGAGAGAATTCATCCAGGCGACGTTCTCATTTGAAAAGACAGTCGATCAATATTGCGAAATCTTCCATGAAGCCCGGTAATGCCACCCTGAAGAACTGCGCAGTCAAATGAACGATAAGCCGCAAGACATAATACCATCATCTGGCGAGGCCATTGACCAGATCAGCATTTTAGAAGAGGGTTCGCCCTCCATAAGTCAAGACGGTGACGCCTCCATATCCGGCCCGGGAGTTTGCGATCCCGAAACAGTCTCAGCCCAGCAGACTAAGGCGCCGTCGCAACCTTTTGAAGACCTGATGCTGAACGAGTTTATTGCGTATATGCTACGCTCGCCAGTCCGTACCTGGCGAAGACTGCAGACCGCCGCCAATTTGACCGGCAGATACCAATCGACCGGTGTGCTGATTCCGGCCGGAGCAGCGCTGATAAACACTGATGAGCTAAGGCTATCAGGCTTCCAGAAAAAGCACTTGCGCCTGAGGCGATTCCTGCGCCTGGAATACCTGCGGATAACGATGTACGCGCTTGCGATGCTAAGCGGATTCATTGGAAGCGTGATTGTGCGAGGCGATTCTAACGCTTCCGGACCGGACGAATACGTTTTGCAAAGTGGAGCGCCTTATCTTTGGCTGGGCTTTACCCTTTGGATCGCCGCAGATGTCGCTGGCCAATTGCCGCGAATCAAGTCGAATTGGCGAAGCTATACGCGCTCGGAGCGAGCCCTTTGGGTGGCGCGTATCCTACCAGGGTTAATCATGTTGACCGCGCTTTACCAGTTTGCTCAGTCGATGGGAGCGCCGCGGGAGTTCATTGCGGACCTAGCTGGCAGCGCATTGAGAACCTTTCTCGGTGGGTTTCTGCTTCTAACTGTGCTGAGGATCGCCGGTCGATTCCTGCGACGGGCGTCTATGGCGCCGGCAAGAATGAATCAAAGTTCTGGCCCCAGGATCGAGCGGGAGTGGAGCGTCCATCGTGGCCTTCTGCAAACTGTTGGCACGAATGAACTTGGCCGATGGCGCTTAGCCATTTTCGTCGCGGCGCCGATATGCAGCGCATACGTGTGGGCAAACACATATGGCAACCACATCGAAACGTCCACGATATTAATATGGCTGCTGAGCATAGTCCTGTGGGCCTTTGCTTTTGCCCCTCTTCGCTGGAACTTCTTCGATTGGGCGACGGACAGGGTTGACATCTTGCGTCGTGTTCGGTGGCGACAGAATCGGCTCTTACTGTTGGCCCTTGCCCTGATTATGTTGCTCGGTTTCAACCTGCGCTTTACAGACCTAGATTCATCACCGCCTCAAATGATCAGCGACCATGTTGAGAATGTAAAAGATGCACATAGTATTCGCCACAACAACTACAGACCCATCCTCTTCACACAATACAGCGCCCGCGAACCTTTGCATTACTATTTGTTAGTTGCGCTGAGTTGGCTTCCAGGCCAGGAAGTTGACCGCTACGCCTTCAGCCTGTTATCCGCAATCGAAGGCTTGCTGACTTTACCGCTAATATTCTGGCTGGCTCTGGAATTGATGGGCAGACGCGATCAGCGCTTCGGGCAGGTCTATGGCCTTATCGTGACTGCTCTGGTCGCCGTGAGTTTATGGCATATCACGATGTCGCGTCAGGGTTTTCGAATCACGCTTTGTCCTCTTCTGATGACGTGGTCATTAATCTTCTATACGCGGGCGCTGCGATACAACCACCGAACGGATTACGTCAAGGCCGGCTTGTTATTGGGCTTCGGGCTGATCTCTTACCAGCCCATGCAAATGCTTTCCGTTATCTATATTGTGGGAATAGCAATCGCGCTGCTTGCCAAACGGCATTCTTGGCGCGCGGGGCTGGGCTATGCTGTAAATTTTGCCCTACTTGTGTTCACCGCGTTCGTTGTCTTCCTGCCACTATTTCATGTTTGGGTGGAGTATCCCGGACTAGGCCTTATGCGGCAGACTCAGAGCATTTTTGGCGATGCGCTGATGTCGACCGAAGAGCGGCTTGGTTTTTTGAGTCAGAATGGCGTTCCTGCGCTACTCAGCAATTTCCGGCTAACAGCTCTAATGTTTCATCATTCTAGTGACTTCGTTTGGATTTCAGCCATACATAATGAACCAGCCGCGGATCCGTTGACAGCCACTTTCATTTTGCTGGGGACTGCCGCCTGGCTGACGCTTATGTTTAGAAGGCGCGACCCGGCCATTTTGCTTGTGCCCGCCGCTCTTATCTTAATGCTTGTGGTGCCCAGCCTCGCTTTGGCGCATCCAAACTATTCGCCGCATTATATGCGTGCCCTTGGCAGCCTATGCCCAATATTCTTAATTGCGGCTTTTCCGCTTGCGCTTTTTTGTAAGGAAATTCACCGGACCTTTCCGCGACCGCTTGGCGTGATAATCGCCGCAAGTGTAGCGGCTAGCGCGATCCTTTACGCATATGACTACAGTTCAAGAATGTATTTCGAGCGCTATACCAAGCATTACCTCTTACGAGCGCAACCGCATCGTCAAGCCGGCGCTGTACTGCGTGGCTTCGCCGAGAGCGATGGCAGCTACGGAAACGCCTTCTCTCTACCCTATCCGCACTGGTGGGACAACCGCGCGGTCGGGATGGAAGCAGGCAGCCCTGAATGGTTTAATGCCATAGAAGAGGTGGAGCAATTGCCGGAATATCTCCGAAGAGCCAGCGAGCGACAAGACGAACTGCGTCTCGACCCGAATCGTGACTTGCTATTCTTCTATTCTCAGAACAACCACGATGCCGCCTTGCGCTTGCGCAGGTGGTTTCCACAGGGAAGACCGATGAGACACGATTTGGAACTGGAATCCAAGTCGTTTTATTCATACCGTGTGCCTGCCCTCGGATGGGAAGGTCTGCATGAATTCCTGGACGACAATGCCTAAACCTATTGGAACTGTGCCGAAACTGCCGAGCCAATTTAACCCTGCCACCGTTGTGGACAGTAAAGCGTAACGGATGCGCCAAAAACTCCTTCCCAGCCTAGCGCTTGCGCTGATTCTGGTCTACGGCGCGGTCTTGCGTTTCTCCGGCCAGAACTGGGATGACTTTTCGCATAGTCATCCGGACGAAAGATTTCTTACCGCGCTATTGTTGCCCCAGATCGGGGGCGGCAATTCCTTCACTGCGGACGCGCGAAACTATCCCGAGCAAGAGATCCTCGTCGCGGCCGACAATTTCGAGTTTCGCGATTGGGAAACGCTCAGGAGCACCCCGTCCCTTCGACTTGGCGTCCTACACGACACATTCGCTGCCGAAGCATCAACTTGGCTTGTTGACCAGCGAAGCGTCACCGTGCATGACAACGATCAGGCAGCAGAAGTGTCCTTGCTCGCTGGTACAGCCGATGCTCTGCTGATCGATAGGTCGCGCGTAATTTCCTTTACGGATGCGGTGCGCAGCGTCCAGACGCTTGGATCCGAAGACCTACAGGCGCTGCATTGTAAACATCGATATCCCGAAGCTGCTGGCAGTGGCGGATACTTCGACGCACGCTGTTCGCCGCTCAACCCGCATAATGCCGGGCACGGTTTCTACGTATACGGCACGTTTCCGCTCTTTCTGGCGCATTTCGGCAGTGAGTTTGTACGCAACGCGACCGCCAGTGGACTCCCCCTTTTCGATTTTCAGGGCGGCCACTTGGTTTGGCGGGGTATCTCGGCGATTTTCGATTTGCTGACGATACTTGCGGTCTTCGCCTTGGGCAAGCGTATTCATGGAACGTGGGCGGGAGTGTTCGCCGCCTTGTTCTACGCTGCCGCCCCTCTGGCGATTCAGAAGGCCCACTTCGGGACGGTCAATGCCGTTGCGTCCTTTCTGGTTACTGCGGCGCTGTATCTTGCCGTCTGCGTGCAGCAACGTGGCAGATATATTCATTATCTCTTCTTCGGTCTGTTTACCGGCGCGGCGGTCGCCAGCCGAATCAATCTTGCTCCTCTAGCTGGTATCATCCTGGTTGCCGCGGGCTTGCAAGCTGCGCCAATCTTTGATCCCAGGCTGAATTCCGCTGAACGAGTGACTATTTTCGTCCGAAATCTATTCGGACTGGTTTTGGCGGGAACAGGAGCTTTCCTAGCGTTCCGTATCTTGAATCCCTACGCTTTCGTTGGTCCGGGCTTCTTCGGGCTATTGCCCAATCATCGCTGGATACAAAACCTGGAGAGCATAAGCGCGGGCGTATCGGGCGCGCAAGATTTCCCCCCGAATTGGCAGTGGCTGGCGCGCTCCTCTTTCATTTATACGCAGAAAGACATGCTGTTCTGGGCGATGGGTCTGGGTTTCGGTGTACTAGGCTGGTTCGGCTGGCTCTGGTCCGCATATCGAGTTCTGCGGAATCGAAGTTCAGCGTGCGACGCCTTAATCCTTGTAATCTGGATAGGTGGATACTACCTGTTCATGAGCCGTTTGGCGGCGCAAACCATGCGCTACTACCTGCCACTGTACAGTTCATTGGCAGTTTTGGCCGGCTGGTGCCTTGTCACGTGGCAACGCCACGCCAGATCGCATCGCCATAGTCTCTCGAACATCGTGATTCCTATGCTGATGATTGGCGCAGTGCTCTGTGCTGTTGGAGTCCATCAAGTTTCCAACGGAATAGTCGACGCGGCTGCGTTAACCGCCCTCCTTCTGGGTATTGGCTTGCTAGCCAGCGCTCTCATTCCGCAAGTTAATAAACTGCGTCCCGCGATTCTGAGCGGCTTCGCGGTCCTCTTTTCTTTGATTTGGGGCCTGATGTTTTCCAACATCTATCGACATCAGACGACACTCGTCCAGTCGGCCCGCTACATTTTTGAACACGTTCCGGGCGACTTTGCCATGGAGATCGAGAACTCAGACGATTCCTTGCCTCTTATCAACATTGCATTTCACAATACAGGTTACTTGTCTTCCGACCTGCACGGATCGCCGTTTGATAACGCCAATCAATATCGCGAAGGTGATCGAACCGCAACCACTTTCCAAGCCCCGGCTAGCGGAACAATCACCAAGGTATACGCGCCCCATCTAGGCGACCCGTTTGACGATCCGCAACCGGAAGAGATCCTGATCCAGGTACTTGAGGAGGACAGCGACTCGATAATCGCGCAAGCGGCGCTACGGTCAAACCTCGAGCGCGATAGTCACCCGCTGGGGGCGGCGTACACGATAGCCTTTGATCGCCCGTTTGAAGTCGTGAAAGGCGCGCGATACTCCTTCGTTGTTGAAGTCACAGCGGGTAGCGGAGACGTAATCGGCTCCGGATCGGTCCTGCTAAACGAAGGCAGTTGGGATAACCAGGCCACGGGAACTATTGTCTGCCAGTTGCCGGAAGGCCTTGCCTTAGCCGACGATCCGCCGCCAGGATTGGTCAGTTCTCGCGATTGCCGAGGTGAATATCCTTTCTCGGGCTTAATCAACTCACAAGATCAGATAATGTCTTTTCCCGTCGACAATCAGGTCAAGTACGATGATATCGTGCGAACGCTGGATATCGGCGACTACCTGACTATCGCCAGCAATCGATTCTATGATACGCAGCCTCGCAATCAAATGCGCTGGCCTCTTACGACACTGTATTACGAGAAACTTTTCTCCGGTGAGCTGGGCTTCACATTGGAAGCCATGTTTGAAGAGACATTCGAATTCGGACCCTGGCGAGTTGCAGATCAGCGCCTTCCCATTCACGACTCGCCATATTGGCTCAATGAACTTGAAGCCGATGAAGCCTTCCACGTATATGATCATCCCACCGTCTTCATATTCCGTAAAACCGCGGACTACTCGCGCGCCAATGTCGAAGCCATTCTGTCGCAAGTATCGCTGAGGCAGGCGCACGAACTTCGGCAAGACAATAGTGGCGCGCAGTTTCTAGGCGTCTTCTATTGGCTGATGACTGATGCCGAGCCCGTTCCAACCGGACTCACATTCACGCCGCCAGAGCGCGATATTCAAACTAGTGGCGGGACCTGGTCCGACCGATTCTTCAGCGATAGCATAGTCAATACGAACCAGGCAATTGGCGTGATCATTTGGTACGCCACTATCTTTCTGTTTGGCGCGTTAGCCTTTCCCCTGGTCTTTGCAATATTCCCGAAGATGGCCGATGGCGGATACGGCGTGAGCAAGCTGGTTGGCATGCTGCTTGTTGCCTGGTTGGCTTGGGCCGTATCCAGCTTGAAGATTCCAGTCTGGTCACAGGCCGGCATTCTCTTCTCTCTCGTTCTGCTGGCATTTGTCAGCGCGCTTCTCGTCCGTGTTCGATTTGTCGAATTCCTGCGCGACAACTGGAAACGGCTGGCATGGATAGAATTCCTCGCCTTCGTCGCTTTCCTGGCGCTGATCGTCGTGCGCCTAAGCAATCCGGACCTTTGGCATCCGGCAAAAGGCGGCGAGAAGCCGATGGATTTCGCCTACCTGAACGGCGTCTTGCGCAGTACCACATTTCCGCCTATCGATCCCTGGCTGTCTGGCGGCTTCATCAATTATTACTACTTCGGCTATGTCTTGGTGGGCGCGCCTGCCTTGCTGCTCGGCGTCGTGCCCGCCTTCGCTTACAACTTGATGATTCCGACGATTTTCAGCCTGACGGGAATTGGAGCATTTTCCGCCGCGTTCAACATGTTTTCGCAGTGGCAAAACCCAAATCTTAGCGACGCGCGCCCGAGCAAGCGATCCAACCGTCTGCTGGGCAAGCCTTGGGTCGCCGGCATAATGGCATTGCTGCTATGCGTCGTGCTGGGCAATCTGGATACTGTGCGCGTGATCGGGAATGAAGTTGCCGCTTTGGGCGGCTACCGCCGACCGGAGGGGCTGGAAGAGTTCCTGATAAGCGAATACCAAACCGAAAACGAGGCAGCGGTATCGACAGATGTCCGCGCGGAATTGGCGCGGCAAGCTTCAGAGTTGCATCCTTGGGACAGTCTTCGCTACGAATTCAACAGCTCGCTCTCGCTCGTCGGCGGGTTGATCCGCGGAGCTGGCAAATTATTGGCAGGAGAATCGCCCTACATCAACAGCGACCGTTGGTATTGGGGACCTTCGCGTGTTTTAGCCGAGACTCCTGGCGTGCGCGGCAATGCCATCACGGAGATGCCATACTTCACTTTCCTTTATGGCGATCTCCACGCGCATATGATTAATATGCCCCTCATTCTGCTAACGGTGCTGCTGCTGTTCAATGAAGTTGCGCAGGCAGAACGATGTCATCGCTCGCTTGTCGAGCGAGCCGCGGCCTTGGCCCTTGCGGCCTTGACAGTCGGCGTTATGCGAGCAACCAACACCTGGGACTGGCCGACGATGAGCTTGCTGTCGGTTCTTGCACTTGCGTACGCCTGGAGCTTGCGCTGGAAGGCAAGTTTTCGTCCGCTGCCCGACAAGCGTTACCACCTGGCGCTCGTGGGCCTTCTAGTTGCCGCAGCCGGCTTTCTCTCGTTCTTGGCGGCTGATGGTTCCGTCGGCTTCAGAAACGAGGGAGTGACCGCACTCGCCCTATTCAACGTACTGCCTACAGCAATACTGGCCTGCGTGGGCGCAGTCATTCTTTGGATCGCCGCGCGATATATATTCGTACGCGCTTCCGCCTTGGAATTCCTTGCCATTGTCGGCGGATTTCTGGCGCTGAATCTGGCATTCGCCTTGCCGTACACCAGCTGGCATGCCACGACCTACAACAGCGTTCAACTGTGGCGCGGCGGCAAGACTCCGCTTTGGGCATATGCTGATATTCACGGACTGTTCCTGTTCTTGACCATTTCACTTCTAGCTTGGGATACAGGTCATTGGTTCAGAAATACACGTGTCAAGGCCCTGATCGAAAACAAAACCCTGGCGACGCGCATCCTCGCCGCCTTTTCGCTTGCTGGTCTTATGTCTATTGCATTTGCAATGATCGGCTATCAAGTCGCATTGATCGTGCTGCCAACCCTGTGCTGGATCGCGCTGCTGTTGTTCCGGCCCGGCCAGTCGGAAGTCATGCGCTTCGCGCTTGTCTTGGTCGGATTGGCGCTATCTATCACGCTCGGTGTGGAAGTGCTGGTAATTGGCGGCGACATCGGACGTCAGAACACTGTCTTCAAGTTCTATATTCAAGTGTGGCTGCTGTTGAGCGTTGCCGGCGGCCTAGCCTTTGCATGTCTGCTGCAAGCAGCCCAGCGTTTCAGCCGCTCGCTGAAAATAATCTGGTACACACCCTGTATACTGCTCATTGGCATCGCCGGCTTATTCCCCATAGCCGCGACGCGCGGACGATCTTTTGATCGCATGGCGCCCGACCTTCCGCTGACGCTGAATGGTATGGACTTCATGACGCAGAGCAAGCATGTCGAGTTCTCGCCGGTACGCCGCGCCAGTACGGAAACCGACCTCGCCGTCGACCATCAATTGATACGCTGGCTGCAGGAAAACGTGGAGGGATCGCCGGTTATCATTGAGGGCCGCCAGCCGGGAAGCGAGTACCGCTGGAACGGTAGAATATCCATAATGACTGGATTGCCTTCTGTGCTCGGTTGGAACTGGCATCAGCGGCAGCAACGCACGTTTCACCCAATGCACGATGGGATCTTCCAGCGAGAAAGGAATATCCTGCAATTCTACGACACAGCGGACATCGATATCGCCGTGGACATCATTCACCATTTCGACATCACCTACATCATTAGAAGCGGCTTGGAGCAAGCGCACTCCACAGCCGAAGGGCTGCAGAAACTCGACCGCATGGTGGACCGCGGCTTGCTTGACATCGCTTACGAAGTGCCCGGCGGCAAGATCTACCAAGTCAACGAAGATGCCTTGTTGCGATATCTGGTTGAGCGCGGCGCATGATCATCTTGCTTGATTGGCTCAGCCGAGAAGGACACCTGCTGCTTGCCTGGTGGCTCTGGATAACGCTGGCTGGTCTGGCGGCCTTGCCCTTCTGCTTCCGAGTATTCGGCGCGTTGCCCGACCGCGGGTACACCACCGCGCGAATACTGGGACTGCTGTTTGTTACCTGGGTCTTCTGGCTGCTGGCCAGCTGCGGCTTTCTCGACAACTCGCCCGGCAGCATTATGCTGAGTTGGCTGCTCGTGCTTTCAGCCTCTCTCGCGCTCTATGGGCGGGGTGGAGAAGTTGCTTCCCTCGTCAATTGGTGGCGCGACAACCGTAGTCTTGTGGTCCTGACCGAGTTGCTCTTTGCGATTCTATTCTTCGGTTGGGCGCTGTATCGAGCGCACCAGAACGGCTTGGCCGGTACTGAGAAGCCGATGGAATTAGCTTTTCTTAGCGCCGCGCAGCGCAGCGCCAGCTTTCCGCCCAATGACCCCTGGATGTCCGGCTACGCCGTCAGCTACTACTACATGGGCTATATCATGTCGGCGGCGCTTTCCTCATTGAGCGGCATCAGCAGCACGATCGGTTTCAATCTCACGAACGCCTCGATGTTTTCGCTGACTGGAATGGCAGCGTTCGGCGTGGCTTACAATCTGGTTCGATCGCGCGCTGTAGGCATTGCGCCGAGCATGCCCCGGAACTTGCTATCACGGGTCGGGGCCTTCGCGACAGGATTGCTGGCGATGCTGATGTTGGTGCTGATGGGCAATTTCCAATTCGCGCTAATTGAAGCGCCACTCCAAACCCGCGCGATGCCGCGATCTTATCTGGAATTCTGGCGCACCCAGAAACTTGCTGATCTCGAGTCAATCAACTACGAGCAAGTCACAGACGCCAGCCTGATATCCGATACATCAAGATGGCGGCATTGGTGGTGGTTCAACGCCAGTCGCGTTCCCACAGATTTCGACCTCGACGGCCGCTTAACCGGGATTCAACCAATTGGCGAGTTCCCCGCTTTTAGCTTTTTACTCGCTGATAACCATCCTCATGTCCTCGCTCTGCCATTTGTCGTCAGCGCAATCGCATTGATGCTTGCCATTGTGCTGGATCCCCGTCCGCCAACCGCATTATCGACGATCGTCTATGGATTCGCGGTCGGAGGACTGGCCTTCCTGAACGCCTGGGATGCTCCGACGTTTCTGGCGGGGCTGGCCGGGGCGGAGGCGCTGCGCCGCCTTATCACGGGCGAGCCTGGGAAACTTTCGCGGACGGACTGGCTGGAGACGGCGAAGTTTGGCGGGAAGTTGACGCTGATTGCAGCGATTGCCTACCTGCCCTATTGGGTCGGATTGCGTTCTCAAGCCGGCGGCATCCTGCCGAATCTGCTGCACCCGTCGCTGTTTCGCCATTTCTTTATCATGTTTGGCCCCTTGCTCGTCATCTTGCTGCTTTACCTGGCGGTTGAATCATGGCGCGGGCATCGGCTGAGCCGCATCAATTGGCGCCTCGGGCTAAGTTTGGGCTTTGGCTTGCTGGCGACTATGTTGCTTCTGATGACCGTTTTGGGCGCGCTGCTTGCCATTAGCAATCCCGGAGGATCCATCGTCGGCAACCTATATAGCCCAGACAGTGACTTTGGCAACCTGATTCGAAAGCTCGCGCAGCGGCGAATTGAATACGGCCTCACCGCCATTCTGCTTGTCCTTGGCATTTCAGCGGTTGCGGCGCGCCTGTTTCCCGCCAGAAAACATGCCGATCGACTTGGCGAAGTCGCAATCACCTGGATCAAGTATCCGCCCGCCACTGGTTTCGCTTTGCTGCTCATTGGCATGGGTCTTTGCCTGGCTCTATTCTGCGAGTTCTTTTACCTGAAGGATAACTTCTTCGTCAGGATAAACACGGTATTCAAGCTTTACTTTCAGGCATGGGCGCTTTGGAGTATCGCCTCTGCCTATGCGGTTTACAGCCTGCTGAACGATCGAAGCCTGGCCAAGCCGCATGGTTTTATTCGTCTGGCGCTCGCTGCATTGGTTGCGCTTGCGATCCTGGCTGGAATCTCCTATACGATTGTCGGTATAAAACACCGAGCATTGGTTGAAACTGGTCGAGAGTACGCCACTGAGCACAGGCGCTTTGCGCCGCCCGCTTCATGGACCGGCGCGATTCGCCACGTCCACAATGGCGAAGTCATCGCGCCGGGTACTGTGCTCTACTCGCGCGTGAAGCTTGTCGACGCACAGGAATCGGATCTGCTGCGGGCTGATATCGCCGGCATCGCGATCTTTGACGGCAACGGGACAATCATCAGCGAGCCGCTCACTTTGGACGGCGCTCGCGGTTTACTTTCACACGATGATCAGCAAGTCATTAATTGTCTGCGCGACGCCGTCGATCGTCGTAGCGCTGTTGTCGCCGAGGCCGTGGGCGAAGCCTACAACATTGCGTTTGGCCGCGTCGGCGCCTTGACAGGCATCCCCATAATCCTGGGATGGGAGAATCACGAGCGTCAATGGCGCGGCGCCACCTACCCCGATATCGTCGGTTCGCGGGCGGCAGACATAAGGGACTTGTACACGCGCTATGAATTGGACTACATTCTGCCGATCATCGACCGCTACCAGATCACGCACCTTATGTACGGCTCTACGGAAAGGCGGATCTACGGCAGTGAAGGCGAAGAGAAATTCCTGGATCATTTTCCGGTACAATGTGAATCTGGTTCATCGCGAATCTTTTATGCCGGCAACTAAGCCGACGATGTTGGGGAACGATGAAGCGCGCGACTCCAAAACTGATGGTTTCCGCCTATGGCGACAAACGATCAATTGACTGCGCCTGAGAGCGCAGGCTCACGCGCCAATAACGAAGAGCGCCTGCTTGCCTTGCCGCAGCGTATCCCGGCCGAATGGTTGGCTTATGCGGCGGTTGCCATGCTTTCATTGTGGCTCCGTGTCACTCTGCTGGACACCGTGCCAATTACTGACTTCGAGGCAAAGCAATCTTTACATGCCCGGCATACCCTCGAAGATGACGCGCCAGGCGAATTTGTTTCAGCGCGCAGCCCGCTCACCTACATCACCCAGTTGCTGATGTTTTCTCTGGGGGGCGCCAGCGAATTCAATGCGCGCATCGGTACAGCGCTGGCCGGCTTCGCTCTTGCTCTAACTCCACTGCTATTCCGCAGCAGTCTCGGCTTGACGAGAACGTTCCTGTGGACTGTTCTGCTTTCTTTCCTAACCGTTCCTCTAGCTGCATCGCGCGCGGCGGATGGAACAAGTTTCATGCTGCTGTTTACCGTCCTGGCGGTCTGGATGATCAGGCGCTATTGGTATAGCCAGCGAATGCGAGATGCCGCTTGGGCAAGCGTATTCGTCACATTCATGCTTCTCTTGTCCAGCCCTTCCGGAATACCCTTGTTCATTATCTTGATCGCTTCAGGCTGGCTAGCCGTATGGCGAACTGCTCTAAGCGCCCCGCAACGTCTTGAATTGCCCGGCGATGATATTCTCCAACTGGCCGTCAAACAACTGAAGGTGTTTCCTTTCGCCCGAATTCTGGCGATCCCGTTCTTCGTCGCTGCTGTATCCGCCACGCTCTTTATGCTGAACCCGTCTGGATTGCGGACCATAAGTCAATTAATCGAGACATCTTCGAGCGGTATTTCATCAAGCGCGTCGACGGACGGAATCCCGCTAGGGTTCGCCACGCTGATACTGCAAGAACCGCTGCTGATTGTCTTTGCCTGCGGCGGGGCCTGGCTTCTCTGGAAACACGGCGATGTCACCTATGTCGATCGCTTCGCGGCTGCATGGGCCGCCCTCGGCACACTTGGACTGATGCTTTATCCGGGAGCGCGCGCCTCCGACGCGCTTTGGGTGGTCCTGCCATTATCCTTGCTGGCCAGTTACGGCATAACGCAGCTCATCGTCAATCGTCGCGTTATGATTCTCAGATGGCGGCCGGACCCGGACATCGACGTTGAAGACGAAGGCATGCTCTATACGACGCAGTTCTGGTGGGCGAAATGGGCCATCTCTGCGGGTGTGCTGCTCTGTCTGTTTGTTATCTCGGTACAGTTCATGCAGGTCGCCCGCCTGTTGGGAAGTTTACCCGCGGGCTCAAGCCTCGGTGAGGTGATGACGCTGCTGGGCGAAGCACCACAGCTTCGACTCTTGCAAGGCTTGGGGCTGCTCATCATGACGTCGATCGTAAGTCTGATTCTGTTCTTGATGGTGGCGAATTTCTGGGGCTTGGGCACATGCTTGCAAGGGACCGGAATCGGATTCTTCTGGGTATTGCTCATCTCTGGCCTTGGAGGCGCATGGCAAGCCACCGTTCATAACGCTGAAATACCTGACGGCCTGTGGCGTGAACACGCTGTGGCCAGGGATGCCTATCTCTTGCGCGATACGCTATACGAGCTGGCGGATCGTGAAACCTCCGGTTTCCCAACGGTTGACATTGCGATCGTAACAGACGACCACGGAGTCGTGAACGACAGCGGGTTACTTGCCTGGCTTGTACGCGACTTCCCGAATGCGCGTTTCGAAAACTTCGCCGCAGCAGCGGCAGGCGAGCGAATCGTGCTGATGCGGGACGCTGAACATGAGGCGAGCGATCTCGCCAGCGACTACGTGGGCCAGCGATTCATCCTTCGCCGTCGTTCGTCGCTTGCTAAAATCGATGTATGGGACATGGCTGCATGGTGGTCCCAAGGGCGCCTTGACCGCTCGATCATCGAAGACGAAACTGTCATACTGTGGCTTCGGCAAGACGTATATAATGGTGCAAATCCGGCAGATCGGAATCAGAGCTAAGGATGTTGCCTGGCCACGGTGTAGAATGAGAAGTGTCAGTGAATGATTCACCGCAAGTGAGGAACTATGACTGACAAGCGAGCAAATGCGCGCGCAGAGATAGACGCCATAATCCAGCGTGCCCTTGGCGGCGATCAGAACGGCTATGCGGAACTCTATGATCGTTTTGCCGCCAGCCTTTATCGCTTGTGTTACAGCCTGCTGATGAATGAGCAAGATGCGGAAGACATCCTGCAAGAGTCCTTTCTGTATGCTTTCAAAAATCTGCACCGCTATGATTCGGGCAAGGCATCATTGAAGACCTGGCTGTACACGATCGCCGTCAGCCGCTGCCGCAACACCTACCGACGCAAACGCTTCCTCACTGTCGATATAACCCAGTGGCTGGGTTTGGAGCTGAAGGCGCCTCCCTCAGAAGCGCCCGAAGCCGCTGTTATCAGACGCGACGCCAGCGAGTCCATCTCCAAAGCGCTACTCGAATTATCGCCTCGTCTGCGTGAGGCCATTGTCTTGCGCTATGGACAAGGCATGACGTACCGAGAGATATCCGAAGTGATGGGCTGCCCGCAAAAGACTGCCGAAAGCCGCGTCCGTCTGGGTCACCAACGCCTTCGGGAGTCCCTGCAGCCGGTGGGGCTGGGGCTGCTGGAAGAGCTCTTGCGCGTTCACTAAAGGGAGCCGCTGAAACGCGAAGGGACAAATGGTCAGGTTTAAGTATCGCTTTTGCAAAGTGCTTATGGCGCGCTTCGTCAGCGGCGATCTCGCGGATCCCGTGCGGCGGCGTGTGGCGCGCTATATTGACGAATGTGAAGACTGTTACCGCGAATATATGAATCACCGAGAATTCGCCTACAGACTGGAGCACAGTCTCGCAACCCTCGGTCACCCGGCTTCGGCCAAACTTGATCAGATATGGTCCTCGCTGCAGATGGACTTGCGGCAGCCTCAAACTCGTCCACATTCTTTCCCCGATTTCGGTTCGCGTTCCAGCCTGAATTTCAGTTATGGCCTGGCCATCATTGCCATCACCGTCGCCCTGCTGCTGCCGATGATAATCGGAGTTCAATCATCGCTCTTCATGATCGAATTGCCGCATTTGCCACGATACGCCGCGATTGTTCGTACGCCTGCTGTTCACTCGTCTCAGACTGTCTTTGTTGGCGCGACCAGCCAACCCAATTCGCGCCAGCTTGTACCGCTGTTGCAGAATACGCCGTCACCGAGGTTTTGAACGTGATTCGGTCACGCAGACATTTCATTCATCACTGATTGACTCGAAATGATTACAAGTCCCAATCAGCAGGAAGACAATGTCTTAAGCCACGCCTTGTCCCGACGCTTCCCGGTAAATTGGGAGCTTGCAGCCTACATCCTTATCTTTCTTTTTGCGGTCTTCACGCGGTTTCACATGCTGGATACGCGTGTGATGAGCCACGACGAAAGCCTGCATACGCGCTTTTCTTATAATCTCTATAACGAGGGCAATTTCCAGCATACGCCACTGATGCACGGTCCAGTGCTGTTTCACGCGACCGCCTTCTCCTTCTTTCTATTTGGCGATAGCGACTTCACCGGACGGCTCTACACTGCCGTGCTCGGTGTCATGATGGTGATGCTGCCCCTGCTCTGGCGCAGGTGGCTTGGCAAGTGGGGCGCGCTGCTGGCTTGCCTCATGCTGCTGATCTCGCCTCTGCTGATGTATTACAACCGTTATATCCGGCACGATACGCCATCGATCTTCTTTGCCATGGTTATGGCGCACTGCATTCTAATGTACCTTGATGGTCCGCCGCGTTTCCGCCGCCGCGGCATGTGGCTATACCTGTTTGCGGGGGCAATGATCCTCAACTTGGGCTCGAAAGAGACCGCTTTCATCTACATCGCCATTTTTGGCAGCTTCCTTACGATCTATTTTCTGGTCCGGCTGGCGCAGCATCACTACGACTTGCGCGGCCGATACTTGTTCCAGTCGATTGTGCTCGGCATCCTGCTCGGGGGCGTGATAACGCTCGGCATGTATATCGTAGTCGATATCATTCCCGCTGAGATCATCGCCGGCAGAGGCACACCCTTTGCCAGTCTGTCAGACTTGGAACGGTCCAGTTGGTTTAGCTGGATGACTGCTTCCATACTCTGTGGAGTGTTCGTACTTGTTTCGACCGCTCTATACGCCTTCCGCGATCGCTTGAGCCGCATTCCCTGGCGCGAAGTCCTGCTGATATTGCTGCTGGCTTTTATCACCGCCGGCTGCCTCCTGTTCATTGAAGAACTGTCGCATTTTCCCAGTCCTGCAGAGACAGCCGAGCCAACCGTCCCTGATTCCGGCTCGGCCGACGCTCTAGACACGGCGGAGGGCGCCGCAATCCGATGGGCGCCGACCGCTGCTCTGTGGCTGATTGCGATTGCCGTGGCTGTATATTTGATCCGAAATGCCCGACAGACTGCCGCTGCTGAATTAATTGCGGCAGAAGATAAAGCTGCGGACGGCAGTTTCTGGGGCTTTCTTTACCGATTCCCCGAAGTGGACCTGCTGGTCCTCATGCTCACACTGGTATTGCCATGGACCACCGCCCTGTTCACCCGCGTGATGGGCGGCTCAAGCAGCGACTTTGCCGCTTTGGCCGGCTCGCTTCCAGAAGCTGTCTACAACTTGTTGGGGAATCTCCCCAGTTTGAGTAGCGCAGCGCAGATCGGTCAATTCCTTGTCGGTCTGTCCGTTTTCGCGCCCCTGCTTCTGCTCTCGCTTGTCGTCGGGCTTACATGGAACTGGAAGCGCTGGCTGATTTCCTCGGCGATATTCCATATTCTGTTTGCCTTTTTCTTCACCAGCGCGTTTACAAATATCGCCGGTCTTGGCACGGGGATGATTTACAGCCTGGGCTATTGGCTCGAACAGCAGGGCGTACGTAGAGGCAGCCAGCCGCAGTATTACTACATGCTGCTCATTATGCCGACATACGAATTCCTGCCGATCATTGGCTCAATCACCGCCATGTTTGCCGGCGTCACCTGCTTTTGGAAATCGCGGCGAAAACGTCTGATTGAACTCGAAAACATCCGCAGACAACAAGTTGAAGCGGAACTCGGAGCGTATTTCGATGCTGCCGCGGACCCTGATGACCGCGATACCAATACCGCGACTGCGATTGTTGATGCCGCAACCGCAGCGGATACAGGCGACGACGAGACTCCATCCACAAGCGAAAGAGAAGTTGAGACACCGCCGAGTGCCGATGGCCGTGAGTCGGCGCAAGACAATGACAAACTAACCCGTCTGCCCTTTCTGCTTCTGCTTGCCTGGTGGGCGATACTCAATCTGGTCGGATACTCCTTGGCGGGCGAGAAGATGCCTTGGCTCGGCACACATCTTACAACGCCGATGATTCTGATCACGGCCTGGTATTTCGGCGGCGTCTTCTCACGCATCAGTAAATCGCAGTTTCTCGCGCGCGGCTGGCTGGCGCTCTTGCTGTCGCCCTTGTTCCTAGTCAGCTTGGCTCAAGTCCTTGGCGCACTGATCGGCGGCGATCCTCCATTCATAGGTCTTGCGAAAACCCAGCTGGAACTCACCTATTCCTGGCTGGCGTCTTTAATCATCGCGCTGAGCTTGGGCTACGTATTGCTGCGGCTTACGCGCCAATCAAGCTGGATGCATATTCGGCGCATTCTGGCGGTGGCCGTCTTCAGTTTGCTCGGTTTGCTCACCTTCCGCGCCGCATGGATGGCGTCCTTCATCAATTATGACCTTCCTACAGAGTTTCTTGTCTATGCGCATGCCGGACCGGCAATTAAATGGGTCTTGGATGACATCGAAGAGATGAGCCTGCGCATGACGGATGGCCTGGATCTCAAGTTTGTTTACGATGATGAAGTGTCTTGGCCTTACAGTTGGTATTTCCGCAACTTCACCGATGCTGTTTTCGTCGGCGGCAACCCGACGGTGCAGAATACCGAGGACGCGATCTTTGTAGTGGTCGGCTCGGGGCATCGGGGAGATGTCGAGCCGATTCTGGAAGATCGATACATACGCCGCGACCACATGCGCATGTGGTGGCCGATGCAAGAATACTTCAGGCTGACGCCGCAGCGAATCTTCAACGTGCTCGATTTCTCTCCCCAAAACACCGATGCAGCTGCGCTGCGAAAAGGTATATTCGACATCTGGTGGTCGCGCGACTATGAGCTATATGGCGAAGCGACCGGCAAGGATTTCTCGCTGACGAACTGGCCGGTGTCCGATCGCATGCATGTCTACATCCGCAAGGACTTCGCTTCGATGATCTGGGAATACGGCATCGGGGATGGAGACGTGCCAAGTATGATCCCGCAAGAAATAAACCAGTGTGCGGCTAACTGGCGAAATGTGACGCCATTGGTCCAATTCGACGCGGAAGCTTCGACGCTTCTCCATCCGCTTGCGCTGACAGTCGCGGACGGCAAAGTATACATCGCCGATGAAAGCGCCAACCTCATCCATGCGTATACGACCGACGGCGATTACCTTGAGAGCTATGGCGAGACTGCTGACTATTCCTTCAGCCGCCCGAACAGCGTGGCGATACTGCCCTCTGGTGACCTTCTGGTGGTGGACACCTGGAACTATCGCATTCTGCATTTGGACCGCGATGGCGAGCTTCTGACGGCCTGGGGCAGAGCGGGAGAGTTCGGTTTTGACGCGCCGGTAGAACCAACCGACGCCTTCTGGGGTCCGCGCGATGTCGCCCTTGACACATCTGGGCGCATATACATCGCCGATACCGGGAACAAGAGGATCCGCGTCTACACCTTGCAAAATGGCGAAGCCGTCTATGAATTCGACATCGGCAGCGGAGGCAGTGGCCCCGGCGAACTGGATGAGCCCAGCGGCCTGGAGACTCATTCCGACGGCCGACTCTTTGTAGCCGATACATGGAACCGGCGCGTCTCGGTATTCGACGCCGGCGGCAGCCACTTGACCGACTTCCGCGTGCGTGGCTGGTACAACCATGTCTTTAACCGTCCCTATCTGGCCCTCGATGAAGGACGAGACCTGCTTTACATCACTGACCCGGACGGCAAGCGGATCCTGGTCTACAACACGGCGGGCGAATGCCTCGGTTCCTTCGGCGACTCCGGTGATTCGGCTTCGGCCGGGCAGTTTCAAGCGATCGGCGGCATCGCAGTAGATAGTGAGGGCTTCGTTTTCATTAGCGATTCCGCTGCTGGCAATGTATTGAAAGTCCCCCCTTTCCAACTCGAGTGAACAGCGCCGCCATCTGTGGGAACAGCTTTGACGCTGTCGTCGATCGCCTGAAAAGCGTGACCGAAACCCGATTTACCTTGACTCGGAGGGCAAGGCGTGCTAGAGTTGACACAAGCAAGATTGTCCGTAAAAAGTGGGAAGCCCCCACTTTTCGTTTTATATCGGCTTGTCACGATTCAAGACAGATCATGCAGCTTGACGGTTGGAGATCAGCAAAATGTCTAACGAACTGCAAATCGCATTCAATGAGATAGCGCAGACGCGCGCGCTGCCTTCCGATATTGTATTGGATGCCTTGCAGAGCGCTTTGGTATCCGCTTATCGTAAAGATACCGGCGCCAGCGCTGCCCAGGCGATAGAGGCCGAGATAGACCCCGATACCGGACGCGCCAAGGTCTTCGTCGAAAAAGAGGTTGTTGACGAAGTATTCAGCGACGCCACCGAAGTAACCTTGGAACGAGCGCGATTCTACAATCCCGAGGCGCAGCTCAACGATATCGTCATGGTACAGGTTGACAACACGACAAGAAGCTTCGGGCGTATCGCGGCGCAGACGGCCAAACAAGTCATACTCCAAAAGATCCGCGAAGCAGAACGCAACTCGCTTTACGATGAGTTTATCAACCGCGAAGGCGACCTTATTACGGGCACGGTACAAAGCGTAAACTCGCGCAAGGTCACGCTCAGTCTGGGCCGAGCAGAGGCCGACTTGCCCAGGCAACAACAAATACCAGGAGAGCGCTACCGTACCCACGAGAAGATCCGTGTCTATGTTGTGGAAGTCGTTAAGAGCAACCGCGGACCGCAGATTCTGGTCAGCCGGGCGCATCGTAATATGCTGCGGCGTTTGCTGGAATATGAAGTGCCCGAGATCTACAACGGACAAGTTGAAATCAAGAATATCGCGCGCGAAGCCGGACATCGATCCAAAGTTGCGGTCGCGGCGCTGCAAGACGGCATCGATCCTGTCGGCGCCTGTGTCGGCATGCGCGGCATCCGCATTCAGAATATCGTGAAAGAACTCCACAACGAGAAGATCGACGTTATCGAATGGAACACGGATGCCGTCGCCTTTATCTCCAAGGCTTTAAGCCCAGCGCGTGTCACCGGGGTCTACCTCGACGACGACCCAATTGACGGCAAGACGGCGGTGGTCTTGGTGCCAGAAGACCAACTGTCGCTCGCAATCGGGAGGGAAGGTCAAAACGCTCGGCTGGCCGCCAAGTTGACCGGCTGGCGAATCGATATCAAGAGCGTCGCGGAAACGGTCCAAAACGCTTTGGAAAACCTGGAAACGGCGCCGCTTGATCGACTGACCGATCGCTATGCCGACCTTATCGCCGAGTCCTTGCGCATCATGGAAAAGAAGCGCCTGGACCTGGCAATCATGCCGGAAGAATACAAGTCGCTTGCCCGCTTTGCCGACATCGTCGAACAATTGCTGCAAGAAGAGCGCGATAAAGCCCGCGAACTGTATCTCCAGCAGCGCGAAGCGGTCCGTTCAACACTCGAACCCAAGCTCTTCGAATTGCCGCTCGACGTGCTGGCAGTATCGCAAGACATCCTCGATGCGCTTGAACCATTTGAGAATGTTGGCGAAGTCATGCTGAATAGTCTCGTCAAAGAGAACATCGTAAGCCGACATCTGGCACACCTGCGGGTCGAGCCGGTCGCCGACTCAGAGATTGCAGTCGAGTCTCTTGCCGACACGGAGCTTGAAATCAAGCTGGAATCAGAAACTGATGCCTCGCCCGCGCCGGAACTGGAAGCCGCCCCGGCGTCAGTGACTGCTGGCGACGCAAAGACTGAATCTAAGCCCGATGCCGAACAGGCGGCGGAAACCGACGAGGAACATGTCACCCTAAAACCATACGACCCCATGCCAGAACTGCAAGCCGCGCTTGATACGATAATGGCGGCTGACATTGATCAGCTCCTGGCCGAAGCGATTTCCATTGAAGAATCCGAAGACGATGAAGATCTCGCGGCGGCTGAGGCAGCCGACGATGAGGAGCAAAGCGAAGCAACCGATGGGGCTGCGCCAATAGATGCAGCAAGCGCCGAAGAACCGGCTCAAGTAACAGAGCAGCCGGAAGTGCTGGTCGACGCATTTGGCCAGCCTATCCCGCAAGAAGAGCCGGAAGAAGCGCTTGCAGTCGTCGCCGAAGCCGAAGGGGCAATTCAACCGAGCGCGCCGGTGGTTGACAAGCCAGCGACAAAAGAAACGGAGCGCGACGCCGGCTTCGAATCCGACGAAGAAGGCGAACGCCAGTTCGAACTTGACTTGCGCAAAGGCAAAACACAGCGGCGCAAGGACCGTCAGAAACGGCGGCAGTTGGTTCTCGACGAACAGAGCGGCGAAGTTATAGCCAAACGGCGGCGCAAAGGCGGGCGCGGCAGTTGGGATGAAGAAGACTGGGAAGATTACGACTTCTAAAATTCAGCTAGAGGCTCAAGATGCCTGTCAAACGCAAGCCGCAGCGCAGCTGTGTAGCATGCCGAACCAAAACCGACAAGCGCAACTTGATCAGGCTTGTCATAGCAAATGAGAGATTGCAAATTGACTTGTCAGGCAAAATGAACGGGCGCGGCGCCTACTTGTGCGGAAACAGAGACTGCTGGGTGAAGGCCTCATCCCAAACGCAATTGGGCCTGGCGCTGCGTCAAGAATTGAGCGATGGCGACCGTGACTACTTGCGGCAGATGACACCCTCATGAACCTGCCAAGCTAGACGAGGCGGGACCGAACAGCCTGCCTCATACAGTCGCCAAAACCGAAGGAGGTAGGTATGGAAGAAGCGCCAAAAGAAATCCTGATACCGGACTTTATCGTCGTCCGTGAATTGGCGACGCTGATAGACATTAGCCCCATCGATGTCATGAAGACGCTGATCTCTAATGGGATCATGGCATCGATAAACCAGACGATCGACTTTGACACTGCCGCAATTGTAGCCGAAGAGCTTGGCTTCATAGCCCAGTCGGCCAGTGAAGAGGCCGCAGCGCAAGAGGAAGTAAAACGCGCCGAAGAACGCGAAGAAAAATGGAGCGCCATGTATCAGGGGGAAACGCCTGATACGCTCGCCTCCCGGCCGCCAATCATCACCATCTTGGGGCACGTCGACCATGGCAAGACTACCCTGCTGGACACGATACGAAAGACCGCCGTGGCGGAGGGCGAAGCCGGCGGGATAACTCAGCATATCGGCGCCTATCAAGCGCAACACGCCGGGCGCGCCTTGACCTTCCTCGATACACCCGGTCATGAAGCTTTCACCGCCATGCGGGCCCGCGGCGCGCACGGCGCCGATATAGCCATACTTGTTGTCGCTGCCGATGACGGCGTCATGCCAACTACCCGCGAGGCCCTCGACCATGCTCGCGCTGCCAACGTCCCCATCGTGGTTGCAATAACCAAGGTCGATAGGCAAAATGCCAGTCCCGAAACGGTGAAACAGCAACTCGCCGAATTGGACCTGATCCCCGATGACTGGGACGGAACCACGATGATGATTCCGGTCGATTCATTGTCTGGCCAAGGCATAGAAGACTTGCTTGAAGCGCTGATCCTCGTCGCGGACGCCAATACCATCGCCGCCAATAAGAAAGGCCTCTTGCGCGGGACTGTGGTCGAGGCGGAGGTCGACAAAACCAGAGGCACCATGGCTACGTTGTTGGTCATGAATGGCACGATGAAACGGGGCGACACAATCGTAGCGGGAACCGCTTATGGGCGGATAAAGGCGATGTTCGATTCAGCAGGAAAAGCTGTGAAAAATGCGCTGCCATCCATGCCCGTCGCAGTGCTGGGCTTGGACAGTCCGCCGGCCCCGGGCGTCATGTTCGAGATCGCCCCCGACGACAAGACTGCGCGAAGCATCGCCGAGGACCGCCGCGAAGTCGAGCGCATGCGCGAGTTTATTGGCGGCGCGCCCGCTGCCCTAACGCTCGACGAATTCTTTGAACAGTTTCAGGCCGGTGAAACTAAAGAACTTTCGATTGTGCTGAAGACCGACGTTCAAGGTTCTATCCAGCCGATTACAGATGAACTGAAGAACATCTCTGAACGTAACGAAGAACAGATTGCCGTGCGCGTCTTACGCCAGGAGGTCGGGCGTATAACCGAGTCTGACGTCATGCTCGCCAGCGCGTCCAACGCCATAATCATAGGCTTCAACGTAGGCGCGGATAATGCCGCCTTGGCCTCGGCGGAAGTGCAAGGTGTGGAGATTCGGCGCTACCAAGTCATTTACAAGCTGTTCGAAGATATGGAATTGGCGCTGCACGGTATGTTGGAACCGAAGTATGCCAATCGTGTTATCGGTGTGGCGGAAGTTCGTCAAATCTTCAAGATTCCGCGCAGCGGGCTGATCGCCGGTTGCATGATTCGCGATGGAGTAGCGCGGCGCAATGCCAAAGCCCGCGTGAAACGAGGCGAAAAGCTCGCCGTCGAGAGCGTCGGCGTCGCCTCGCTTAAGCGCTTTCAAGAAGATGTGCGGGAGGTGCGGGCCGGTTTCGAATGCGGGATCGGACTGGATGGCGTGAACGAATATGAAGAGGGCGATCTCATCGAGTTCTTCGTGCGCGAGCGCGTTGACTGAGGCGCTTCAATGTCCATTAAACAAGGTCGGATGAGCGACCGTATACACCATATCCTTAGCGCCCTGCTCTTGCGTGAAGTGTCAGATCCGCGTCTGCGTGAGGTATCAATTACGGAAGTCAAGCTCGATCCGGAATTGACCACCGCCAGGGTCTATGTGATAGCGCTGGGCGATGCCACGCGTGAGACTGAAGTCACAGCTGCTTTTCGACGCGCCAATGGCTACCTGCGCCGTGAACTTGGCAAACGCATCCGCCTTCGACACACGCCCGAACTGCATTTTCGGTGGGATCACACCTTTGAGCAGGCCGATCGTATCAACAAAATAATCTCCAACCTGGAAATTCCTGATGCCGCTCTCGATAGTCAAGACGATGAAGACTGAGCCGGGTGTTGAGCCGCAATGGCAGGCGGCTGCCGAAGCCATTCATCGTGCCCAATCAGTGTTGGTCGTGGCGCACTTCGCCCCCGATGGCGATGCCGTTGGCTCACTTCTGGGCCTGGCTCAACCGCTGCGGGCTCTTGGCAAAGAGGTCACAGTTGCGATTGACGACGGCGTACCCGCGGAACTCCGCTTTATTCCGGGAAGCGAATCCGTATTGCCCGCCCTGTCCAAAGGCAAGTTTGATCTCATGGTCGCGGTCGATTGCAGCGACCTGGAACGCAGCGGCAAATCCGGTGACTTCGGCTTGAAAAACAGCAAGTTGTCCATCAACCTGGACCATCATCCGACCAATACCTTTTATGGCGACCTGCACTTGGTGGTCCCGCGCGCCGTGGCCGCGGTCGAGATCGTCTATGATTTCCTCGGATATCTAGGCGGCGAAGTGACCGCCGATGTCGCCTTCGCTCTGCTAACTGGTCTGGTCACCGACACTCAGGGTTTCCGCATCAGCGCTACCAACAGCAGAACGCTGGAGATCGCCCAAGACTTGATGAACCGGGGCGCTCCCCTTGCCCAGATCATGGCCAAGACCTTAAACAGCCGCCCATTTGCCGAAGTCGAGCTTTGGAATCAGGTTTTGCCTTCAGTTCGCCTCGAGCAAGGTCTGATATTCGCGACGATCCGGCAAAGCGACATCCATTGCGTCGGACTGAAGAAAATGGCGGACGGCGGATTGGTCAGCCATCTGGTCAATGTAAATGAAGCCAAGGTCTCTATCGTCTTCAAGGAATTGCCCAAACGCCAGGTCGAAATCGCATTTCGCGCTAAACCCGGCTACGATGTCGCCAGCCTCGCCTTTCAACTGGGTGGCGGTGGTCATACTCTTGCCTCTGGTTGCACGACGAGCGGCACAATCGAGCAGGTGCAAGACAAAGTCATTCCCATGGCGTATCAGGTAATCGCCGAAGAGACCGGCGCTTGAGCAATCCTGTCCTGGCCGGCTTTCTCAACGTCAACAAACCTTTGCATTTAACGAGCCACGATGTGGTGGCCGCCGTTCGGCGCCGCTGTCGCTCGCTAAGCCGGGCAATTAAGGTCGGGCATGCGGGCACGCTTGATCCCTTGGCAGATGGTGTACTAATAATTTGCCTCGGCGCTGCCACTCGACTTAGTCAATACATTATGCGCGACCACAAGCTGTATCGGGCCCGCATCGCTTTTGGCGCGACAACCTCGACCTATGACGCGGCCGGCGACATTCTTGCTCAGAACGATGCGAGCCACATTGCTCGCTCGGATATTGAAGCGGCCCTGCCGCGATTCCTGGGCGAGATCTCGCAGATTCCGCCGATGTACAGCGCGATAAAGCAGGATGGGAAAAGGCTCTACGAGCTCGCGCGCCAAGGCAAAGACGTCCCCCGTCCAGCGCGAACTGTAACGATATATGGGATTGAACTTCTCTCTTGGCGCAATCCCAACCTTGAGCTCACGATAAATTGTGGCTCCGGAACATATATACGGTCGCTGGCGCAGGATCTGGGTGCAGCCCTCGAAGTCGGCGCCTACCTTTCCGGTCTTACCCGCCTCGCAAGTGGAGGGTTTACCCTTGCTCACAGCATTGAGCTGGATGCGGTGATCGAATCCGAAGACTGGATGAACCACATTGTTGCGCCCTTCGATGCCCTCAGCAGTCACGATCGCGTGATTCTAACGGCCGATGAAGTTGGCTGCATTAGACAAGGCAGATTCATTGAACGCCAGCAAAGTTCGCTTGCCTCACCGGTTTTCGCCTTTGATGCCAGCAGACAAATCGTTGCCGTCTTGGAGCCGCGAGAAAAGCACTGGAAACCGCATAAGGTTTTCCCAAGCCAATCTTGATACAATCAAAACGTCGCGCCAGCGAAAGCGACAGAATTCTGCCATGGTTCACTTGCGCAGCCTAAAGCAAGTAAAGCTCGACGCCAATTCTATTGTGACGATTGGCGTCTTCGACGGCGTTCATCTCGGACATCAAAGCCTGATCGGGCGGCTCGTCGAGCAAGCCAAAATGTCAGGCTGCAAGTCGATAGTTGTCACCTTTCACCCACACCCGGACAAAGTTCTCAATGACGCCAGCGAGCGTTATTATCTCACGACGCCTGACCAACGCGCCCAACTAATTCTTGAATTAGGTATTGACCTCGTAATCACCCTCCCCTTCGACGCAGAATTCCGACGCCTGCCGGCGGCCGACTTCGTTTCCCAATTGCTCAGGCGCCTGCATGTGAAGGAGCTTTGGGTAGGTACGGACTTCGCCCTGGGATTTCAACGAGAAGGAGACGTCAGCTTCCTAAAGGCTCAAGGAAAGAAGCACGGCTTCGAGGTAATAGCGGTCGAGCTGTTAACCGATCACAAAGGCGACAGCCTTATCCGCAGCTCCAAAGTTCGGGACAGTGTCCGCCGCGGAGATATGCGGGGGGCGACATCAATGTTGGGGCGTCCCTATGTCCTGACTGGAAAAGTCGTGAAAGGCGACCAACGCGGGCGTACCATTGGTATTCCGACAGCGAACATCGCAGTATGGCCCGAGCAAATTGTGCCAGCCAACGGCGTCTACGCTGCCTGGGCCGCCCTAAGTGGCGAAACCTTTATGGCTGCTACAAACATCGGATATCGCCCCACCTTCGCCGGCGACGCCATCACCATCGAAGCGCACCTGCTGGAATTCAATCGGGACATCTATGGCGCGGACCTGGAGTTGAGCTTCGTTCAACGTCTGAGACCGGAGCGAAAATTCGACAGCCGCGACGACTTGATTGAGCAGATCCAGGCGGATGTCGCCGATACCAGACAGGTTCTTGACCCCAGTCCACCCGTCTAGCCACGACTGCGCCGCCGCGGCAAAGAGTAGCCGACGCGCCGCATGAATTCTTCATTGCTGCGCCAATTCTTCAGCACCTTGACGCGCGTCTCCAAACGAACTTTCGCATTCAACAAACGCTGCAATTCCCTCCGCGCTTCGACCCCCACTCGCTTTATCATTTGCCCGCGCTTGCCAATGACTATACCTTTCTGCGACCCCCGCTCGACGTAAATCGTCGCTTCGACTATGGTGATATCGGGCTTTTCGCGAAATCGATCGATCACCACCGCGACCGCATGCGGGATTTCTTCACTGGTCAAATGAATGATCCGTTCGCGAATAGTTTCCGCGGCCAAGAATCGTAGGTTAGCATCGCTCACTTGGTCTTCCGGGTAATATCGCGGGCCACGCGGCATCAGCGGGATCAGACGCTCCGCCAGTTCCTCTACACCGCGTTCTGCTGTCCCGCTCGTTTCCAGCGCATGAACATGCTCGCAGAGAGCGAGATGGGGGCTGCGATCATGGTCATCGGCGATCAAGTCGGATTTGTTCAAAACCAAGACAATTGGCGAGCCCGGCGCCAATCGCTCAAGCAAAGCCGCGATACGCCGGTCTTCATCGGTAGGCGCCTGCGATACATCGACGACCCAAATGATGGCATCGGCATCCCGCAGCGCGCGTCGGGCCACGCCTTCCATGTAGTCGCCCAGTCTCGTTTGCGGAGTATGCATTCCAGGCGTATCAGTGAACAGAATCTGCCCCTCAGCCCTGGTCAAGATTCCCAACTGCCTTTGCCGAGTCGTCTGTGGCTTTGCCGCCGTAATGGCGACCTTCTGGCCGAGCATGGCGTTAATCAGCGTCGATTTCCCCACATTCGGGCGGCCGACCACCGCCACTATCCCCGACCGGTGATCCTCCCCCCAGTCGTCGCTGAAGATCGAATCCAGTTCACCCATTTGCGCGCCACTGGTCAAAACTGGGGAAAGTCGGCAAATGCTCGATCAGACGTTCGGGGAACTTGGCGCGGTCCGCCACGATCAGCGCCGACAGCTTCGCCAGCGGCTGACTGTCCGTCGCTCCTTCGTAAATGAAGACATCGTAAGGATAATCGAAATCAAGCTGCTTTACCGCCGGCATGTCTTCCCGCCCGTCGTTTCGCCTGCCACAGACATCCGCGCGCGGATATAGATGCCCCTTGTCCATGAGAAACTGCCACGCTTCTTCTCCACGCAGCAGCACGCCATAGTCAGCGACCACAAGATCGGGCACGATCGATAAATGCGGCTTCCCAAGATAGGTGACGCCATAGCGGACGACAAGCTCGCCTTGCGCAATCTCATCGCCCGCCGGCAGCTTGCGGCTTGATAGCAGCATCGCGTCGCCCGCCTGCGTGACAACGCCCGTCACTCGGTCAGTTATCGGCTCGCGATGAAGCGCCATTAGGAGGTCACGGCAGCAATAAAGTAAGTCATTTAAAAGAGCCAATTACGATGACGAGTCGCCCTTCCCTAATGCTTTGGATGCCCGCCATAGAGATGGCGGGAGAGGGCCGGGGATGCGGTAGACAATCAATGATGCTCGGGCTCCCCCGGGACATTGATATCATCGAAGCGCTCGAAAGGACGTACCCAACCGAGCCAGAATCCGATGGCAAGAACCAGCAATAAGAGACCCATCACTATCGTCAAGCCCAGCGAATGAGTCGCTTGGGCATCCAGCGCCGCGCCGTAAATGACGCCCACGCTCGCGCCAAGAATCATCAATGTCATGCCGACGCCGCCGACCATCGCCAAACCATACAATGTCAACCGGCTCGGCTGCCTCCCGGCATCAACCTTCTCGTCAGTCACTGGCTAATTGCCTTCTCTATGATAGACTTCTGAATCTGTTTTTGATTCTGCCTTTCACCGGCGGATCCGTCAAGCCTGAGAGGATGCGATGAGCCTAAGCAAAGTCCTTTTCATCCGCCATGGGCAAACCGACTACAACGCCGAACGCCGCCTTCAGGGCGCCCTGCCCGTGCCCCTCAACGACTGCGGCATTCAACAGTCCCGCGCTTTGGCCCGCTATCTGCGGACCCTGAAGATTGACGCCCTCTACACCAGCCCCCGCCAACGCGCCAAGGAAACCGCCCTGATAGTAGCCGATGAACTGCAACTGTCGGCGATAGAGGACGAACGCCTCGCCGAGATCGCATTTGGCGTCTTCGAGGGCTATACCTTCGCCGAAGTCGCGCAGCGCTTTCCCGACGCCTACACCAAGTGGGAATCCGGCTATCGGCCCTATCGCGTCCCAAATGGCGAATCCCGCCTCGACGTGCAATTGAGAATGGGTTCGGCTTGGGACGACATCGTCAGCTCTGCCGAGCAGAACACCGTGGCGATTGTCGGGCATAGTTCCGCGCTGATGATCTTGCTCACCTCAATGTTCACCGCCCTGCCGGACAAGCGCGTTCTTAACACGTCAATCACGACACTCGAACGCTATCAAGAAATCTGGCGCCTCAAATCCTTCGCTGAGACGCCTCACCTGGCCCAATAGTCCAGGCAACTTCGCAACCAATTTGACAAAAATAAGAATATATGTTCTAATGTAGCAGACCTGTTTTGCTTCACTCAGATTGCAAGCCATTTGACAAAAGGACTGCCATGCCCTCCCAATACTCAGAAATGCAAAAGCTCCAAGCCTTGGAAATGTTAGCCATCGGTGACGATGTCACCTTCGTCAATAACATGACCGGCATTCCCGAACGCACCCTCCGCCGCTGGCGAAAGGAACTCGATGAACTGCCAGATGGCCAGATGGCCGAAAAAAGTTTTTTTACGCCTCCCGGCCAACATACCGAGGCCGATTTCTACGCCGCTGACGCCACCCTCGCCGATCAACCCGACAACGCCAGCGGCAGCGACCTGGAAAACTTTACCTATGTCCGTGATCAACTCATGAGATTCGCCCGCCAAGCGGCAAGCGACCTGCACCCTCATCAACCCGATAGCAGTCGCCGCACCCTGGCTCTTTCTCGCGTCCTCGAACGCATCAAATGGATCGATGGTCTGCTGCCTGAATTGGCCAAGAACGAAGAGCGCCCACCCTGGCAAGATGCCTATGATGCCTTTCTGAAACTCAATCCGAATCCTGAATTTCTGATTTACGCGGAAAATGAAGCAAATCAATTAGATCCACGCTTGCGAGCGGGAGTCTACGAAGAATTTGCCGAGCGCTTACTGGATTTCAAATCAGAAGAGTGAAGCAAGCCGCTATCATGCTGCCATTTGTACCGTGCCGTAAACCCTTTACCCATCTATCTAAAATGTTTTGGCTCATGCCAGAGCGAGATTCTTTATGTGAACGCGACAACATTCACCACTCCCCATTGTCGCTTCGTCACTGCAAATCACCGGCTTTTGCTGTACAATCGCCGCTCTGTGCAAACAGCTCATATCGGATAGGAAACCAAAGAATGACAGCACCCATTCGCATCGCGGTCACCGGTGGCGCCGGCCAGATCGCCTACAGCCTGCTGTTTCGCATCGGCAATGGCGAAGTATTCGGGCCCCAGCAGCCGGTCGTCCTGCAAATCCTGGAGATCCCGCCCGCCATGGAAGCGCTGCGCGGCGTCGTGATGGAACTGGACGACAGCGCCCAATCCCTGCTCCAGGACATCATCATCTCTGACGACCCGAACATCGCCTTCAAAGATGCCAATTGGGCCATCCTCGTCGGCGGGATGCCGCGCGGACCAGGCATGGCGCGGGGCGACCTCATCGCGGCTAACGGCCCGATATTCGTCGCCCAGGGCAAGGCGCTAAATGACGTTGCCGCCCCTGATATACGGGTGCTCGTAGTCGCCAACCCCTGCAATTCAAATTGCCTGGTCGCCAAAGCCAACGCCCCCGATATCCCGCCCGATCGCTTTTTTGCCATGACTCGCCTGGACGAGAATCGCGCGAGGTCGCAGCTGGCGTGGAAAGCCGGCGTCCCGGTGGGCGATGTGAGCAAGTTGGCCATTTGGGGGAACCATAGCTCGACCCAGTTCCCCAACTTCGAACATGGTCTGATCAAGGGCGAATCAGCGGAAACCGTCATCGGCGATCGCGCCTGGCTGGAGAATCAATTCCTGAGCACTGTGCAGGAGCGCGGCGCCGCCGTAATCAGCGCTCGCGGCAAAAGCTCCGCCGCCAGCGCCGCCAACGCCGCCCTGGATTCCGTTCGCAGCTTGATTAACCCCACCCCGCCGGGCCAGTGGTTTAGCGCCGCCCTAGCCAGCGAAGGCAACCCCTATGGTATCGCCGACGGTCTAATCTACTCTTTTCCGCTGAGACGCGCTGCCAGCGGTGACATTGAAATCGTCGCCGGGCTCGACCTCAGCGATTACGCTTTAGGAAAGATCCGCACTTCCGAAGATGAACTGAAAACCGAGCGCGAAGCGATAAGCGACTTGCTTTAGCTTGGCGACAGTCAGGCAGTACGCTGAAGACAGAAGGGGTTCCAAGAAAGTAATGAGAACAAGGCAAAGTAAATTGACGAGGGAAAATCGAGAGTATAGTAGGGACGATTCGGCCGCCCGCCTACACGCCCACTACAGATTCCTTTTCTGCACAATTAACTTGGGGCTACTGATGCGAAAGCTTAACCGCGCTTAACTTTCTCCGCCGTCGCCTGCACGTATTCCGGTTCCTCGGGCACGACAGCGGCCATGATGATGTATAGCAAAACACCCGGTCCACCCGCCAGCGACAAGACCACCCAGAGGATTCGTACTATGGTCGGATCAATCGCCAAATACTCCGCGATGCCGCCACAGACGCCGGCGATCCTCCGATCTGCTCGTGAACGATACAAGCGCTTCTTCAAGTAAGTGTTCATCGATCAAATGTCTCCAGTTTCACCATCTGCTATCCGGCTCAGTGCCCGCGTTCAGTGATGTATACGCGAATCAATACTCGACGTTGCTCATCGGGACCGGAAAGGGCTGTTGCCGATGCCCGGATAAACGCGCAAGACTCCCGCAATCGCGCGAATGCAAACCCAGCCGACGGTCACCAGCCAGACAGCGCTGAAAAACTCCGCGCCGAGCGCCGCGCAAATCTGCAAGCCCAGCAACCCCAGAACCGTCGCGATCAGCATGGCATTGCGCAAGAAACGGTAATCGCCGGTGCCCCAGTGGATTCCGTCCGTTATGAAGGCTAGCGCATTTAAGGGCTGTGAAAGCGAAGCGATGACCCACGGCAGCGTGAACAGCAGGAGGGCGTCAGCCGGCACCAATACACGGTTCACAGTGGGCGTAGCAGCCAGCATGACAAACATCAACATGACGCCGGCCGCCAAGCTCCAGCGCATGGTCGACACAGCGACCCGTTTGGCGTATGCCAGTTGACCGGAACCGTAAAAGTAGCCGACCAAACTTTGCGCGGTCGTTGCGAACGCTTCAACGAAGAGCGCGGTGAAAAACCAGACCTGGCGGATAACCTGATGAGCTGCGCCCGCCTCCGCCCCCATCTGATTGGCAACGCGGGTGGCGACCAGAAGGAATAGCGTAAGCGAGCCGCTGCGAATGACCAAATCCCGTCCAACCCGCAGCAGCGTGACACCATCGCGCAAAGCGATGTCCCGGCTCAGGCCCAGGCGCCTGTGCAGCTCCCACAGCATCCAAACCGCGCCCAGCCAGTGACTAAGAGAGCTTGCCAGCGCCGCTCCCGCAACACCGAGCGCCGGAATTGCTCTCCAACCGAAGATGAACATATAGTCGAGCAGAATGTTGGCGATATTGATGCCAAGCGCGATCCACAAAGGCGTTCGCATATCTTGCACGCCGCGCAGCGCGCCAAAGCCTACGATGACCACGATCACCGCCGGCGCGCCCAATAACCGCAACTGCATATACCGCGTCGCGTCATCGAGGACTGCGCCTTCCGCGCCCAGCATCGACGAGACCATTTCAGCGCCGGGGAGCAAGATGGCGCACAAAAGCAGGCTTATGAATAGGCCCATGACGAGGGCCAGGCTGGTTAGTTTGCCGGCCGCCTCAATCTGGCCGCGCCCGGCAGTCTGCGCGACATCAGTCTGTGTCGCTGTCGCAAGAAAACCAAAGATCCAAAAAACAGAACTCAACGCGCTCGCGCCCACGCCCAAGGCCGCCAACGGAATTGCGCCCAACTGCGCTACAAACGCCGTATCGACCAGCCCTGTCACGGGCTCGGCAATCAATGACAGGAGGATCGGCAACGACAGAGTGAGAATCGTTCGATTGGGTTTGTGCGTGAACGGATGACGGTCCGCTTCAAGCTGGCTCAGTTTCACGGCTGTCTTCTTCATCGCTGCGTTGATTAAGGCCTTCGACGGCTGGCTGATCCAAAAGAGCGTCAGGCCTTTTCCAAAATGACGCCTTCATCCTGATGTCACAACATCGCCGTCAGAGTGTCCGCCACAGTTCTAACGCAAGTGACTCACGAGGACGGTCTGCGGCCTCGCCGATCGCCCAGTTGGGCGCCGACAAAATCACGGTGCCCATTGACGAAATCAGTGACATTCAGGCGTTTCTTGCCGGGGAGCTGAAGTTCGCTCGGCAGGTACAGTCCGGCGCCAGTACCGATAGCGACTGTGCCGCCGGTTTCCACCACCCGGCCCGGCGCAGCCATCCCGCCGCCGGCTCGCCCCGCAACGATCTTCAGCTCCTCGCCCTTCCAAACCGTGTATGTGCCTGGCCATGGCGTGAAGGCGCGCACATGACGATCAATCGCCTCCGCCGGCTCCGCCCAGTCGATCTCGCCTTCCAGTTTTGAAATCTGCGGCGCAACCGTCGCCTGGGAATCATCTTGCGCTCGCGGCGCGCGCTCGCCTGACAAGTGCTTTGGCAAAGTGCGGAGCAGAAGCTCCGCGCCCATCTGAGACAGCTTGTCGTGAAGGCTGCTGCCGGTCTCATCGTTAGACAACTCAATGGCCTGCCGCGCTAAGAGCGGACCGGTATCCAGACCGGCGTCAAGCAGCATGATCGTGACGCCGCTCTCCGCATCGCCAGCGCGGATGGCCGCTTGAATAGGCGCCGCGCCGCGCCAACGCGGCAGAAGCGAGGCGTGTACGTTGATCGTCCCAAATCGCGGCAGATCCAAGACCGATTGCGGCAGAATCTGCCCAAAAGCAACCACCACAAAGACATCCGCATCAAACCGGCGAAGCGTCTCGACTGCCGCAGGCCTGCGAAGCCGCGCCGGCTGGAATACGGGAATACCGGCCGCGAGGGCCAGTTGCTTCACCGGCGATTGCCGAAGCTGTCTGCGTCGCCCAGCCGGACGATCGGGCTGGGTGACGACTGCCGCAAGTTCGTACCGGGACATCAGCCCTTTCAGGCTCGGCAGCGCAAATTCCGGCGTGCCCATGAATACTATCTTTGCCATAGTGCCTCGCATGGCGAGATGGTAGTATCTAACCGTCATTCTAGGCACAAAGTCTGCCGCAGTCTATGTCCCAAAAGGAATGGGCGCTGGCGCCTCGGACGCGGGCGGAACACTTGCAGCGTTACCAAGGCTTCAGCCCGATCTTCGCTCAGGTTCTTTTCAATCGCGGCTTCGAAGATCCCGCCGCCGCGCTGGAATTCGTCCAGCGTCGTGACCTGAATGACGACCCTTTTCAGTTAAGAGACGTAGAGACCGCTGTCGCTCGAATCAACGATGCGATCGAGCGGCGTGAGCCAATTGCCGTCTATGGCGATTTTGATGCTGACGGAGTCTGCGCCACGACGCTGATGGTACAGGTACTGTCCGCGCTTGGCGCCGACGTCATAGCCTACATTCCCGACCGGGTCGCTGAAGGTTATGGTTTGAACGCGCCCGCCTTGCAACGCCTGGCGCAACTTGGCATTGACCTGGTCGTGACAGTCGATTGCGGAATTCGATCGGTCGCTGAAGTCGCCGACGCCGCTCATGAAGGCTTCGACATCATCATCACAGATCACCATTCAATCGGTCCGGACTTGCCCCCGGCCTTGGCTGTCGTAAACCCGCGGCGGGAGGACTGCGCGGGGGAAGCGGGGATGGCCGGCGTAGGCGTTGCCTTCATGCTTGCCAAAGCCCTGCTGCTGCGCCGTTGGGAACATGATCGGGACAATTACCCGCGGAACCTGCGCCTTTCCGATCTGCTGGACCTGGTCGCCTTGGGCACCGTCGCCGATGTGATGCCGCTGAACGCAGGCTTGAATCGTCGCCTCGTGCGCCATGGGCTGGACACATTGAACGAATTGCGCCGGCCCGGCCTAAAAGCCCTGGCAAATATCGCCGCGCTGAAACCAGGCGGTATTCGAGCCAGCCACATTGGATTTGTCTTGGGACCGCGAATCAATGCGGCCGGACGGCTTGACTCAGCCATGACCGCCGTAGAGCTTCTGGCAGCCAGGAGCGACGAAGAAGCGATGAAGCGCGCTATCGAGTTGCAGCAGCTGAATGTTCAGCGCCGGACGCTTACACGCGACGCACAGGCGGCAATCAGCCAACAGGTTCTGGACGCGGGCGATGTACCGCTGATCTTTGCGGGCGATGAGAATATGCGGCCCGGCATCATCGGTTTGGTCGCGGGGCGCTTGACGGAAGAATTCTATCGACCCGCCGTCATCCTGGAAATCGGCGAGGAGCAGAGCCGCGCCTCTTGCCGCAGCATTCCCGAGTTTGACATCACCGGCGCCTTGGACGAATGCGCTGATCTGCTCGTTCGGCATGGCGGGCACGCTATGGCCGCCGGCTTCACCGTGAAGAATGGCAATATCGATGTCTTGCGCCATGAGCTGCAAAGCAAAGCGCGGGCAAGCTTTCACGGTAAAGCGCTCAAACCACGGTTGACCGTCGATTGTGAAATTGATCTGCCCGAACTGAGTATGGACCTGCTCGCCGAGCTGGACCAGCTTGAGCCAACCGGCCAGGGGAACCCGCCGGCGACATTCATCACACGGAACCTGAGTGTGGCGCATTGTCGCCGCGTCGGGGCGGATGGCAATCACCTGAAGCTGCGCCTGGCGCATGACGGCGGCTTGATGATTGACGCCATTGGTTTTGGCTTGGGAAAATGGTCGAAAACCATGCCGCGCCGAATCGATGTCGCCTATCATCCGGAAATCAACGAATGGAAGAACAAGCGAAATTTGCAAATGCGCTTGCTCGATATCCGGCCGGCCGAGAACGCGAGCTAAGCCCATTGCGCTTGACCTTGACTACGCTTGGGCGTATGATGGGCAGGTTGCGTCGCTAGGGGAACAGACCTTGGACCAGAAAGCGAAACGCGAAGCCGGTGAACTGAAGTTCTCATACGGCGGGCAGGCTGTCATTGAAGGTGTCATGATGCGTGGCGCGCACTCGATGGCGGTGGCCGCGCGGGACCCCAACGGGCAGATCGTCATTCATGAGCAGCCCTTGAGCGCCAGGCTGTATCGCGGACGCATCGCCCGAACGCCATTCTTGCGTGGCCTTATCGGTCTTTGGGACGCGCTGGGGCTGGGCATCCGCGCTTTGATGTGGTCGGCGGATGTCGCCTTGGACGACGAAGAAGAGCTTAACTTCAACGGGCCGATCGGTTGGGTGACGATCGCCGTCTCGCTGCTTATCGGCGTGGGCATCTTCTTCCTTTTGCCGACCGCCGCAGCTACCGGCATTGGCAACTTGCTCGGCTTGAGCACATCGGCGCATGAGATAGTCGTCGACGAGCAAGGCAACGAGATTCAAGTTGCGAGCCAGAGCAGCAACATTCTCGCCTATGAGGCCTTGCCCATCGGCCTGGATGCCTTTCTGATCAATCTGATCGAGGGCGTCGTGCAGCTATCTATCCTGGTCGTTTACATTTGGTTCGTCGGCAGGACGAAAGACGGCAGGCGCATCTTCGCCTATCACGGCGCCGAGCACAAGACGATAAACGCTTACGAAGCCGGAGATGATCTGCTGCCCCAGGTGGTCAGCGGCTATCCAATCGAGCATCCGCGCTGCGGAACTGCATTTCTGCTGACTGTTGTCTTCGTCAGTGTCTTCCTGTTTTCGCTTATCGGCCGGCCGCCATTTGCCTTGTTAATCCTTTCGCGGGTTGTATTCATCCCAATCATTGCCGGCGTGGCCTACGAATTCCTGAAGTATACGGCATCCAACCTGGACAAGGCCTGGATTCGCTTCATGATCAAACCCAACCTGGCCCTGCAGCACCTGACCACCAAGGAACCGAGCCTCGACATGATCGAAGTTGCGATTGTGTCGTTTAAGCGCGTCTTACTCTCCGAAGGAATAATTCCGGAGGAGGATGCGCAGATTCCGGAAGCGAATCCCGGCGCGGCGCATTTGCCTGGAAGTTAGCTCTGGCTCCCTGCTGTGGGATCAATTCTCGTAACCCAGATCCCGCAGCGTATCGCCGGCTTCTTTCATAAAGAATTCTTTGTCGCGCCTGTCAAATAGACGGCGCCAGTCGCCGCTTTTGCCCACTCGCGGGTGATCCAAGCGCCCGCCGCGTCTTCGCCAGACGCCTAATCTGCCGAGCACATTATCGATCATGCCGTCGTCTTCCGGCCCGCCAAGCGCGTTGACCGGATGCAATCGAGGGTTCAGTTTGACATTGAGGAAGGCGGCCATGCGCTGAACTGTAGCGTCGTAGTCCGTCTCCAGATCGCGGTAGGCGACCGCGAGCAAGTTTTCTTTCGCCAGCCAAGAGTTAATGTGATATGCCCAGTATGCGGGCCTGCTCATGCCGTCGCCGCCGTTCGCCACGACCATTACGCCATGGAGAAATTGCGAGAAGGACTGGTTGCGCACGGTCTCGCTAATTGATTTCATGTAGTAGTAGAGAGACGCCAATACATCGCGTCCATCGCGGTGAACATAAATGATCGGCGAATTTCGCAATATCGTGCGGACGAAAAGCCGTTCATCCAGGCCTTGCCAATGCTCTGCCGTGGGTAGGTCGTGCATATTGATCAGCACTTGCCCCTCCAAGCTGAGCAGCTGACGGCGAAAGTTCACCAGCGGAATAGAAGCATCGTGATTTGTCTCGATTTGCTCCAGCGACATATAAGTGTCGCTGATATCCGGGCTGTTGCGCCGCAAAGCGTCAATCGCCAACTGTGTGCCTGAACGCCGGTGCGTGGCGATGACAACGGTGTTGAAGATAAACATCTAGGCTTCCACCACCATGCGTTTAAGCTCGTACAGGGTGGTCAAGGCTTCTATTGGGCTAAGCCCGTCCACTTCCAGCGAACGCAATGCGCCCAGAACCGGGTTTTCCGGCGGATCAAAAAAACTCAACTGCTGATGCTGTGGTTTAGGTTTGAAAAGCGCAAAATCGCTGCCGCCGTCCTCAAGCTGTACAAGGAGCTCACGGGCCCGATCGACAACTGAATGGGGCATGCCCGCCAATCGCGCCACATGCACACCGTAACTTTGATCGGCGCCGCCTGGTATTACGCGATGCAAAAACACGATATCTTCACCCTGCTCCGCAACCGCCACATTGTAGTTGGCGGCCCGCGGCAGGATATTTGGCAATTCCGTCAATTCATGGTAATGCGTGGCGAAGAGCGTGCGACAGTTTAGTCGAGGATTGTTATGAATGTATTCGATTACGGAGCGCGCAATTGCCAAGCCGTCATAGGTCGAAGTGCCGCGACCGATTTCATCGAGTATGAGCAAACTCCGCGGACTGCTGCCGGAGAGCAGGCGGGCCGTCTCGACCATTTCCACCATAAATGTGCTCTGACCGGCGTGGATTTCGTCCTGGGCGCCTATTCGCGCGAATATACGATCGACCAGGCCAACCGTCGCGGAATCGGCCGGCACGAAGCTGCCGATCTGCGCCAGCAAGGTAATCAGCGCCACCTGACGGATGTAGGTCGACTTGCCGGACATATTCGGCCCGGTGATGATATGAATGCGTGATGCCAAATCCAATCGGCTGTCGTTGGGCACATAGCGCGTGGCGCCCTCCAGCAGTTTCTCAACTACCGGGTGCCGCCCGGCTTCAATCTCTAGGATATTCTCGTCGGTGAGCCTAGGACGGGTATAGCCTTCGCGCACCGCCACTGAAGCGAGCGAGAGGATGACATCCAGATGGGCGATGGCGCGGGCCGTCTTCAGCAGCGTCTCCTGACGGGTCGATATTTCCCTGCAGACGCTGGTAAAAAGCTCGCGCTCGATCGTCAGAATCTCTTCTTCGGAGCTTAATACGCGCGATTCATATTCTTTCAGTTCCGGCGTGATATAACGTTCCGCGTTCACCAGGGTCTGCTTGCGGACATAATCGTCGGGCGCCTTGTCCCTATGGGCGTTCGTGACCTCGATGTAATAGCCAAATACCTTGTTGTAGCTGACCTTGATGCTGGGGATACCGGTACGGCGCCGTTCATGCGCCTCCAGATTCGCGATCCATTCGCGCGCGTCTTGCGAGGCATTGACTATCGAATCAAGCTCGCTTGAGTAGCCCATGCGAATCACGCCTATAGCATTGAGCGTCGCCGGCGGCTCATCGTTGATGGCGCTCGATATGAGCTCCAATACGGTCTCACACGGATCGAGCCGATCGGCTACGGGCTCAAGGCTTGGCATGTCATTGATTAATTCACGCAACCGCGGCACCGCCTGCAGCCCGTCTTTGAGTCCAAGCAAGTCACGCGGGCCCGCCCGGCCGAGCACGATAAGATTGATCAGCCGCTCTATATCGGCAACCGGTTTGAGCGCCGCAGCGATCTCGTCGCGCGCGAGATCATTCTGATACAGAGCTTCGACCGCATTCAGCCGCGCATTGAGACGGTTGAGCTCCAGCAAAGGCTGGTTGAGCCAGCTGCGAAGCAATCGCGCGCCCATGGCAGTCACCGTACGATCAAGCAGCCCGAGCAAGCTGCCTCGCTTTGTGCCGCCGCGTATCGTCTCGACCAGCTCCAGGTTCCGGCGCGTGAACTGGTCGATGGCCATGAAGGAATCGGTCGTGTAAGCGCGTATCGTTAGCAATTGATCCAGCGATTGTTTCTGCGTCGAGCGCAGGTACTGCAAAACTCCGCCGGCGGCTGCAACAGCGTCAATTTGACCGCTTAATCCGAAGCCGTCCAAGGTGGCGACGCGAAAATGATCGGCGAGGAGCTGCGCCGCCCCATCATGCTCAAAAGTCCAATCCTGCACGGAACTGAGATGGATGCCCTCGGGCAAGGTCACGCCACGCTCGACCCAGCTTGCGGGCATAATGACCTCGCGCGGATCGACCCGGGCCAACTCCTCCAACACGCGCATGCCGACATCGCTGCCTTCAAGCTGTGTGGCGCCGAATTCTCCGGTTGAAATATCGGCATAGGCGATTCCAGCGCGGGTCCATACCCCGTCTGCAACATCGCCCACCGGCAGAATCCCCATGAGATAGTTCGACTTGCCTTCTTCGAGCAGAGTTGGCTCAAGAACAGTGCCGGGGGTCATGACCCGCGTGACTTCGCGCTCGACAATGCCCCGCCCGGTGGGCTCCGTTACCTGGTCGCAGACGGCAACATGGAAACCCTTTTCGATAAGTTTGGCAATGTAACCGTCGACGGAGTGATGAGGCACGCCGGCCATCGGTATCTTCTCGCCGCCCTTGCGATGCGCTCGAGAAGTCAGGGTGATGTCCAATTCCCGCGCCGCCACCTCGGCATCGTCATCAAACATCTCGTAAAAATCACCCATACGAAACATCAAGATACAGTCTGGATACTGGCTCTTAATGTCGAGATATTGCCTCCGCATGGGTGTGACACGTGCCATGTGGTCGCCCTGAAACATGTATGCAGTTGAACTAAAATCTAACGCTGATTCATGCTATTCTATCAGCGTCATTTGGCGCTCACAAGTTGAATGGCAGACATGTTCTAATGTACCGTGCCGCCCCTTCTCCAGTGGATACCGCCAGACGAGCGCGGAGCCGGAGGCGTTGCCTTAACGCGCTGCGAAGCCTTGCCAAGGAATCGAGAGGTCGAACATATGGGCAAGCAGATCATCGCCGTTGACCTGGGCGGAACACAATTGCGCACCGCCCGATATGACCTCGAGCTAAACTTGCTGCAGCGGGAAAACACGCTGACGCGCGCAGACTTGGGACCGCAAAGCACAATTGACCGAATGCTGACTTATATCGACATGGTTATGCCCGTTCGTCGAAGCGACGTCCTCGGCATAGGCATCTCATCGCCTGGCCCATTAAACCCGGTAACCGGCGTCATCATCTCGCCGCCAAACTTGCCGGGCTGGCATAACGTCCGGCTGGTAGACATCGTATCCAATGAATTCGACATGCCCGTGTATATCGGCAATGACGCCAATGTCGCCGCCTTGGCAGAGGCGTCAAAAGGCGCGGCGCAAGGTTGTCGCCATGTCGTCTACATAACGGTCAGCACAGGCGTTGGCTCCGGCGTGATAAGCGACGGCAAGCTTGTGACAGGCTGCGCCGGCCTGGCGGCGGAACTGGGACATATTCCTATCATCATCGACGGCGGTAAAGTGACATCAGTTGAGTTGGAAGCGGCGGGCCCAGCCATCGCCAGGCGCATCAAGTCCGCGCTTGAAGCCGGCGCCAGCTCGCGCGTTATCGATTTGGTCGACGGCGATCTGACCAGAATCGATGCGAAAGCCGTCGGCTCGGCGGCGGCTGATGGCGACCAGTTGGCCATTAAGACACTGGCTCATGCCGGGCGCATGATCGGCTTGGGAATCGTCACCGCTCTTCTCCTTTTCAATCCGGAAGTGGTCGTCATCGGCGGCGGGGTTGCCAAAACCGGCGACCTGATCTTCGCGCCTATGTGGCAAGCCGTTCAGGAACATATACTGGATGGCGCCTTCATCGCCGATCTGCGCATTGAACCGGCCGCTCTGGGCGATGACGTCGCGCTTGTTGGCGCGGCCGCCTTGGCGGCGACAGCGGGCGGCAGCCTGGATATCAGCGAACTGGACCGACTCTTCTGAACCTATGTGTCATCCGCCAGGTCCCGTCCCCACAGCGTGACAAGCCCGGAGCATGATACAATCTAGCCATGCTAATGCGACCGGACCTGCGCACACAGCAGCGAGACTTCCTCTTGGAAATCACGCGGGCGATCACCGCGCAACTCGACTTAAGCGAGGTGCTGCGGCGCGTTCTCCGCGCTTCACTGGTGATGCTGGCCGGGCGCGTGGGCATCATCGCGCTCAGCGACAAACAGGACGACAGATTCACCGTGCGCGCCTATAGCGGCATCGCCCCCGAAACAGTGCCACAATTGAATATCAAGCTGCAGGAACTGATGGAACCGGCCGAGGCCGGCGGTTTCAGCCGCGAATTTCTGGACAGCAAACTGCGGGAGATGGCTGACGCGGTCGATACGCGCCTCGCCCAGTCAGTGGCCATGCCGCTCGTTTTCGCCAACCGTCCGCTCGGATTGCTTATCGTCTTCCGCTCTTACCAAACCGCCATCACACCTGAAGATCTCAATACGCTGCAGAGTTTCGCCGACCAAGCGGCCATCGCCGTCAATAATGCCCAACTCTACGGCGAAATATACAGCGAGCGACAGCGGCTTGAAGCTATCATCAACAGCAGTGGCGACGGCGTGCTAATCTTCAACCCCGATCTTACTATACAGTTGGCCAACAGCGCCTTTGGGCGCATGAGCGGCTGGCCGCAAGACGAGTTAATTGGCTTGCCAAAGAGCGATGTTATCGTATGGGAAAACCTGGAGGGCGCTGATATTGAATCGGCGCTCGGCGCCGGCTGGGCTCAGGCGGATTCGACAATGCCGCCAGCGCAGACATACTATGTCGAAGGCGACCTGATCCGGAGCG
>JAPOYU010000107.1 GCA_026706395.1 Chloroflexota bacterium | reverse complement strand
TGGAACGGCTGGAATTGGAACGGCTGCGCGAGCTGGGTTATCAGGGAGTCGCGAAAAAACCGTGGCAGCAGCGAATCCGCAAAGACACCCAGCTCGGTCGCAATCCGTATTGCAAGGCTGATGAAGACTGAGCGACTCAGTCGCCTGACTCGTCTGTTTCCGGTGCGCGCAACTCATTAAACAGATGCGCGATTTCCACCAGCAGATCGTCCAGGCGGCTTTCGGTGCGCTGGCTGACCTCGCCCAACCACTCGATCAGCCTGGCCGTCTCGCCGGGCGGGAAGCCGCGATACGACCACCAATAGACCAGCGCGACAACCGCCAACACCAGAACTGGAAAGGCCTGCTCGGAATCCATGAGCCCTCCTTCAGTTGCAAGTTACTTGCGAAAATAATCCGCGCCTAAGCCGGGTCGACCTGTATCCGCACGGCGCCGCTGGCATAGTTGCCGGTCAAGCGGTACAGAAACACATCGTGAACGCCCGCCGTCAGATTGTTCAAGCTCAAGGCGACTGCCTCGTTGGCCAGCGCTGCCTGACCGCGTTCGACGACCTCGCCATCGCGCATCACCAGATAGGCGAGCGCGCGATCTTCGCTGATCAGTTCGGCCCGGCAACTGATTACGGGATCGCTATCCCCCACGGTCAGTCGGCTCGTCGTGCATGCTAGCGGCAAGGCGCCGAATCCATTCAGAACGTCGCTCGCGCGCTGTTGATCTGGCATATTCTGATTCATGAGATGAATGCGCGATGTCCCGCTGCCCACCGAGACGCCGCAGGTTGCCGCGCCGAGAGCAGCCCGTGCAACCGCATCCAGCATTGTGACGTTCAGATTTGTTGGCCCGATGATATCCACGCTTCAAACCTCCTTCGCCCAGAACTGCGGATGCAGGTTGACCACATCCATTTTGGAGGTGTTGGCTACCGATGTCTTCCAGCGCAGCTTGAAGGTATGGCTGCCCGCGCTGAGATCGGAGATGAGCATGACAAATGAAAGTGGCACATGTCGGTTGGCGCCGGAGGAGTGAACAGCAGTATCACGAACGATGCCGTCATCGGCGACATAATCCACTCCATCAACCGCCACATTGAAATATGAGGCTCCGCTTGGCCGCGCGCACTGCACCGTGCCAGTGAAGCCGACCAAGACATCGCCGCCGTGCGTCACCAGGGTCAGAGACAGCTTTTCCGCGTCCACATCGACAAACTCGTTCGACGTGGTGCTGAGGAAGGCGTCGCCGCTGACGAAACTGTCGGCGCTATTGTCCAGCCGGTCCTTCAAGTAATTCTGATTGTCGCGTACATAAGTGTTGAGGTCCAACGATGTCAAAGGTTCGCTCGACCACGTTTTAGGACTTGTCCAAGCCACGATATTGCCTTTCGTCTTGAATACACTTTCCCCAGTATAGCACATTAGTTCTAATTATAGAGGACTAAATGTTCTCATATGCCCGTCATTCCGGCTGAAGTTCCGCTACTTAACGACCATGCGGTTTAATTAGCCGGGAGAGGACTGGAAACAAGCCCGCTGGCATTGCCGCAAAACCTTTTTGCAGCGGCGGGCAAATACGCCTATACTTTGGATGGGAAAGCCCCGCAAAGATGAATGAGAAATATTCGGCGCGATGCGGATTGAACTTCTGCTCTTTCTTTCTTTTCTGGCGCTGGTCATCGTGATGATCGCCTGTAGCCTGCCGCGCAGACCTACCCCAATGCTTTCGCCGACGCTTTTCCCGCTATTGACATTGACAACTTATGACCCGCAAATGGTTGCTCGCGTCAACATGGAAGCTGAAATCGCCGCAACTGCGCTGCCGGCCGGGCCGAACTTCCCCGAAGTGGATATCTCGCCGCCTCGCTGCTACCGCACAGGTTCGCCGCAATTGACCTGTTTCGGTTACCTTTACAATCGCGCCAAGAGCGCCATCAGCGATATCAACTTGGCCGCCCAATTCAGCATCGGCGGAGACAAGCCGGATACCGCGACCGTATTCAGTTTGGAGCAAATCCGCGTGCCAGCCGGTGGAAAGGCGCCCTACCGCCTCAATATGCCGGCTCCACAGTCAGATGAAGCCGCGCTCGAGATTTCGCTGGAGAGCGCGGCGGTTGCCCTGGCGACCGGCCCGCAGCTGGCAATTGAAGACCTGAGCGCTGATTATCAGCAAGCATCAAACACGTATCGCTTGCGGGGACTGCTGCGGAACGAGAGTGATTCAACGGCAGAACATATTCGGCTGGTTGTCACCCTGGAGGATGAGACCGGGACGATAATCGGTTACCGCGTCCAGGACTTGTCAGGCGCCTTGGCGGGCAAGGAGTCGCGAGCGATCGATGTGTCGGTCACGCCGCTGGAACATGCGGTGGAGATCCGCCATCGTCTGATAGCGCAGGCGGTTCGCGCCGATTAGACTGGGCTGTCCCCAAGCCGAGATGGTCAAGTTTGCTTGGCTCAATCCGCCCTCAGCCCAGCGAGGCCAGATATTTGTCCAGTTTCGCCAAACAGGACATTAAGCCCGCCTCGACGCCCATCTCGATCACTTGATCGCGCGCTTCCTTCGTATCATAACGCGTAACGTTTGACACAATCGTCTCGCCGTTGGCCTCCTCGAATTCATACGCGGTATGCGCGGTTGGTAATTCGTCGTTGCTGTTGCCGTCCTCATCGGTGAAGACATCGACGCCGGTGAAGCAGCGCGGCGCGTCAATCTCGCCATAGATTACCTTGCCGGCATAGCGATTGCCTTCGCCATCTTCCATCACGTAAAACCATGTGCCGCCCGGGCGCAGATCGACTTCGCAGATCGGCGTGGTCAAGCCGTCCGGCGCCCACCAATTCTTTAGATGCTCCGCCTGCGTCCAAGCCGTCCAGACGGTATCCAGGTCGGCGGCGAAGCTGCGCACAACTCTAATCTCGGTATCTGACGGCGTACTGAACTCACTTATCGTAGTCATCGATTCTCTCCAAATCACAATTGCCTGTACCGGCAACAGACGTCATTTTTCGGGCCCCTGTATTTGCCCGTTTCGCACGTGAAAAAGCTGCGCCCGCTCCAGGAAAGCGCTGTCGAAGATATCAAGCTCGGTCGTCGTCAGCAAGGTCTGCGCCCCTCCATCCAGGCGATCCAATAGGAAGTGGCGCCGCTTGCTATCCAATTCGGCAACCACCTCGTCCAGCAGGAAGAGCGGATAGTCGCCCAGTTGGTCGCGCATCCATTCCAGTTCGGCGAATTTCAGCGCCATCACCGCAGTCCGCGCCTGGCCCCGGCTGCCATACAAGCCGCAATCGCGATCATTGATGAATAACCTCAACTCATCGCGATGCGGACCGGCCAGCGTGACGCCGCGTCGAATCGCCTCGCGCCGCCGTTGCAACAGTTGCTCCAGGAACTGCGGCTTGATCTCCTCCGGCGACAACTGGCGGTTGAGATCCAGACCGAGCAGGTCGAAAGAAAGCTGCCCGCCGTCGGCGTCGGCGCGCGGCAAAATGCTCGGCACATATCTCAGGCTGAGCGTCTCCCTGCCGCCGGTGAGGGCATGGTGGGTATCACAGGCCTTCACTTCCAACTCGCGCAAGAACTGCTGACGCCCGGCAATGATGATGGCGCCGCTGCCGGCCAACTGCTCGTCCCAATACTCCAATTCGACCGCGCCGGCGCGTTTCTCGCTTATGCGTTTGAGCAGGGCGTTGCGCTGCGGCAGGATCTTCTCGTATTCGTTCAGCGCCAGAAAATAATCGAGGTTGACCTGGCGCAAGGTGGCGTTCATAAAGCGGCGGCGGTCGGCGGGCGCGCCTTCGATAAGCGACAGGTCTTGCGGCAGGAAGAGCACGACATTGAGCAAGCCGACCACGTCCATGACGCGCTTCTCGATGCTATTGTGCTTCACCGATTTCCTGAAGCGGGGCGCGCCGCTGCTCATATCGAGCATAAGCGTTATGTCCAGTTTGTCATAAGCGCCGGATTTGCCGCCCAGCTCCGCCGACATGCGGGCAAAGGGAATCGGATCGCCTTCCGTGCGCCAGTGGATCAACTGCCGATCGCTCGTGGTATAAGGCGATGTCGAAGTCGCCAGGTAGTAGATCGCTTCCAGCGCGCTGGTTTTGCCTTGGGCGTTGTCGCCATAGAGAACGATGGGGCGGTCCGCGGGCAAGCTCAGTTCAAGCCGCGCGTAATTGCGGAAGTTGGTCAATGAGAGGTGATCAATTCGCATGGACGACCGGATTGCGCTTGAGACACGCCTGCCATTGTAAACCCGCCAGCGCAAGCGCGACAGGCCGGCTGAGCCTTAGCTGGCAGCCCACTGCGGCAGATAGGCATCCTCGATGATTTTGCGGCTTTCCCCGCTGGCCAGGTCGTGAATCCACACTTCGGGCTTGGCCGGTTCTCCGGCTGCGGCGTCACCGTAGAGCGGGAATCGCTGCATGACCAGCCGCTCGCCCGTCGCGTCCCAGCGAAAATAGGAGGTGTTGTAATCGGGATCGTAGGCCACCGCCCGCCAGTCGTCAGTCGCCGCCGATATGTCCCCTACATAGACTTGATGTCCGGGCGTCCAGCGCGAGTCGGTGTAGCGGCGCGCGATAGCCACGGTCCGGCCGTCCGGACTAATCTGCGCGGCCACGTCATCAATCGGCTCATCCGGGTCGGTAAAGGCGGCGAACTCCTTTTTCGCCAGGTCAGCGATCTGCAAGTGGCTGTAGAACTGATTATCGCGGAACACCAGGTCGGGGAAGATGACCTGCTGCCCGTTCGGCGCGAGCGTGCCCATCGCCCCATAGGCCGACGGGATGAAGCGCAACTGTATTTCATCATCGCCCCGGGGCGTCAAATCGTAGAGCAAAATACCCGGCTGAGACGAATCAGCGCTATAGAAGGAAACGATATTACTATCGCCGGACCACAAAGCGCTATGACCGACTATCTGAGTATCGCTGATTAGCGGGATCGTGTCATAACCGGAGCTAGTCATATTGACCAACCAGATGCGGGACAGGCCGAAGCTGGTTCCGAGGGCTTCAGCGCGCTGGTAAGCCAGCATCTCGCCATTAGGACTGAAGACCGGCGCCGTGCAAAGCGCTTTCAGGGCGGCGCAATCGACCAGATCGCGCATTTGCCCGCTGGGTATGTCCAGCAAGCGCAGCGTGACGCTGCCATTCGCGACGCGCTCGGCATAAGCCAGCCAGCGCCCGTCGGGACTGATGTCGAAGTCGAAGACGCCGCGCTCGCTGAATGTCAACTGCTGCTGGTGGCCGGGCTTATCGATATCCGACAGCCAGACATTCTGCGTCGCCTCCAGCGCCGGATAGAGGTAGGCGACGCGCGTCGGCTGCCGCGCTGGATCGCTGAGGTACGCGGCTACTGCGACGCCCCCCAGGCACAGAACCACAATGATGAAGACGGCAATATCCAGCTTGTCCAGTTTCATGCCGGCGCCTCGCGATCAGGGATAAAGATAGGGCTGCCGCGGCTCATCGATCTCTTCGATCGTATCGGCGAACAAGACGGGCATGAAGTCGCCGCCGAAATCGGCCGCTTCCAGCTCACCCCTAACGCGCGCCCAGACGCCAGTTTCGAAGTCGGGCGCCGCAGACGCGCTGACCGGCAGGCCGATCGGGAAGGCGTCGGCGACGCAGCAGCTCATCGTGAAACGCGAAATCATAAACTGCTCATCGCTGAAACTCGGCTCGCGATAGACAAAACCGATGACATCAGCCGCAATTCCATTGAAGGCGGCCGGCGATGAGGCGCGATCGAATTCGCGCAGCCAGTCGAGGATATTGCGGTCGAGCGGACTGCGCTGGAATGCCGCCGGGCTGGCGACGCCGACCGGACTGAGACTGATGCCGCCGTTCACCGCTTCAATGCCGAGCGAGCGCGAGGGTATCAGCAGCGCGAGCAGCAAGGGGGTGGCGACGATCAACAAGATATCCCAGCCGATTTCGTAATGCTGATGCCCGCATTCATCGGCGCTCCGCAAGCTGCCGTAAAGGTTCACCAACGCCAGCAGAATGAACACTGCCGCGCCGACGACAGCCAGCCAGGCGAAACGCTGATTGATGTAATTGCTCAGGTTGCCGCTGATGATCAGCCAACTGAAGTAGAGTCCCATGCCCAGCAGGAGCGCCGTCTTCGCCCAGGCGATACGCTCAGCGTGGGGCCTTGCGTCGTGGCGGCGGCCAGAGAATGCTGTCACGGGCCTTTGCTCCTGCCCTGCTCTGTCATGCGCGAAGACTCCATCAATAACCCAGGATGAGATTCAGAACGACCCCCGCCAGCAAGTTCAGCATGAAGGGCAGCAAAATGAGATAGGCGACGATGCGCGGGCGGAAAACGCCGCTGAACATCAGCGTGCTCTTGATATCGACCATCGGACCAAAGCTTAGGAAGCTGACGATGGCGCCGGTGGTGAAGGTATTGACGAATGCCAGCGCCAGGAAGCTGTCCACAGTCGAGCAGACGCTGAGGATATAGGCGAGTACCTGCATAAAGAGCACCGACAGCACTGAGCCGGTGCCGAGCGCCAGCAGGTTCTCTTGCGGGACAATCGTTTGCATCAGCGCCGCCAGCGCCGACCCAAGAATGAGAAAGCGCCCCATCTCGAAGAACTCATCAGCGGCGATCTGCACGGCCTGCAGCAGCTTGGCGCGCGCCGTCATCGGCGAATGATGCTCATGCGAGTGGTCCTGCTCCTGCGCCAGCGGCTTTAGCACGGCGCTCGGCTTGGCCAAGCTGCCGATGACCAGGCCGACGGTGACGGCTACCAAGACCGTGATGACGATGCGGCCGATGAAGACGGGTCCGAAGCCGAAAGCGATATAGGTGCTGGCGAAGACGATCGGGTTCATGAAAGGCGCGCCGAGCAAAAAGGCCACGCCCAGCGACACCGGCAAGCCCTTGTTGAAAAGGCGGCGCGTCACCGGTACGACGCCGCACTCGCATACCGGAAAGGCCAAGCCCAGAAAAGCGCCCATAACTGTCGCCCCGAGCCGGTTCCGCGGCACGAAGCGCCAGATGTCATCCGCCTTGACGAAAGCTTCGATCAAGCCGGCGGTGATCGAACCGAGCAGCAAGAAGGGCGCCGCTTCAACGAAGATGCCGAGGAAGCGGGTGGCGAAGACGCTCACGACCAGCGTGTAATCGATCCCGCTGCTGATCGCCTGGTAGCCGGTCGCCGCCAGGAAAAAGACCAGCAGCAAGGTAATGATCAGTGGCTTGAGGGTGCTTGGCCCCACGCTATGTTTGGCTGAAAGTCGCATAGTCGCCGTCGACCGCATTCACGGTCCGCCTTCAAGATCACAGAACCCGAAAGGGCCCGCGCTGATTCAGTCACATTCTAGCAGATATCCCTGCTAGATTCCCGCGCGAATGCTGCAGTCAGGGGGAAGACGTAAGCTTGGGAGTATGGCTACTGCTGCTCGCCCGATTTGCTCAAGACGGCGCCGATCATCACGCCGAGCATAGCGCCGATGGGCATGCCGTAAATCACATTGCCCAGGCTAATGCCCAGGACCACGCCCAAGGCCAAACCGACGATCACGCCAACAGCGAATAGCGGATTGGGGTGTGGCGCTTTCACCTTGGGTCCCTCGGTGCGAGACGGCGCCTAGGCATTGCCGTCAGCGCCGTTTTCCGCCGAGCGCAACGCGCCGACGCGATAGATCGTCCGGTACTCTTCAAAACCGGCTTGAGCCTTCCGCGCTTGTATCGGCTCGGTGTCGACATGGTCCTTGACCAGCGCCCAGGTTTCCGCGCTGATGATGATCTCGCCCGGCTCCGCGTTCTCTTGCAGGAACTTGCCCACATCCGGCGCTTCGCCCAGGGCGGCGAATTCAATGCGGTTGGCCCCGCCCACCATGCCCAGAACCGAATGCCCGGTGTGGATGCCGATGCCGAAGTGCAGACGCTGATCCACATCCAGCATCTCATGTATAGCTTGCACCTCTTCCAATATGGCATGCGCCGCCCGAACCGCGCGCAAAGCGTGATCATCTTGATGGTTAAGCTGCGTATTCCACAGCGCGGTGACCGCATCGCCCAGGTACTGATCGACGATGCCGTCGTGCATGGTGATCGCGTCGCTGGCCGCGCCCAGATAACGATTGACGATTCGCATCAGGTCTTCCGGCTGCAAGGTTTCGCTGAAGGCGGTGAAGCCGCGCACATCGGCAAACATTGCCGAAATCGTATGCTCGGCCGGGCTGGTATCCAACTCGCTGATCGAGCCGATGTTCGCCAGCAGCGCTTCGGGGATGAAGGTGCCCAGCAGCCGGCGCTGTTCTTCCTGCTCCTTGCGCTCGGTCAGATCGTCGATGACCAGGGCGACGCCATGGCTGACTCCGGCATCGCCGCGCAGAGGGCTGGCCACCACCTGCCAATAGGTTGACCGGCCATTATGCTCGAAGCGCTCCGCCCAGATATGCTGAATCTGCTCCCGCCGCACCCGTTCGATATATTCAAAGAAGCCTTCCGTCACGTGGGGCAGCACCTTGTGCAAGTGAATGCCGACTGCCTCCTCGTTGCTGGCGCCGGTCATCTCTTCCGCCGCTTCGTTGCAGACGATGATGCAATTGTCGTTGTTGATGGTGATAACGCCGGAGCCGATCGAGGCGAAGATGTTCGAGAGCCGCACCTGCATTTCTTCGATCAAAGCCATTTGCGCGCGGATGTCTTCGAAAAGGCGGGCGTTCTCGATAGCGACCGCCGCCTGCTGTCCGAAGCTGGTCAGCAAGCCAAGTTCGTTTTCCTTGAACAGCCCCGCCATGATGCGGTTGTCACAGTAGGCGACGCCGATGATTTCATCGCGCGCCTTCAGCGGTACCGCGAGAATGCTCAGCAAAGAGAAGCCGGCGATGCTCTCGCTGTGGCTGAATTGTTCGTCCGCGCCCGCATCCATCGTCAGCAGCGGCTCGCCGCTATCCGCCACCATATTGATAACGGACCAACTGACGATGCGCCCGCCAGCCGCGGTCTCTTCCGCGCTCAAGCCCCGCGCTACCTTGAACTCCAATTCGCCGGTCTCGCGGTTTTTCAGGACGATATAACCGCGCTCCGCCTGTGTAAGCTGGATCACCGTTTCCATCACCTGGTTGAGGACTTCGTCGGTCTCCTGCGGCGAGTTGACGAGTGCGGTTGTTTCCGCCAGACGGCGCAACTGCTGCAATTGCATCTGCGTATCGACCAAGCCGACGGCGAGCTGATCAATGCTGGAACGCAATGTCCAAAGGCGATCGATCGCATTGGCCGGCAAGCTGATGCCGCGTCGGCGCAGCAACTCCTGCTGCTGCTCCAGCAAGGACTTGACTTCATCCGCGCGCCGCTTCAGGCTGCGGACCTCAGCCTGGATCGCGCTGAAACCTTGCGCGCCAATCGGTTGGCTCATCAGCTTCGGAATACCTCATAGGCTTGTATCGCCGCCGAAAGCCCCTTGCCAAAGATGGCTTCGCGCGGACGAAACTCATAGGCGCCCGCGCCATTGCTAGTCTGCCGGATGTGGTCGAGCGTCTCCTGTACGATTGTGATGCTGCCGCGCTTGGCGTTCTCCTGCACGCGTTTCGCCGTGTTGATGCTGTGGCCCAGCGCCGTAAACTCGCGCCGCTGAAAGCTGCCCACATTGCCCAGCGTCGCCACGCCGGTGAACATCCCGATGATGTAATAGTGCGGCTGCGGATCGATAGCCATCTCGTCATAAAGTTTGACGAAGCGGTCGCGCATCAGCAGCGCGCAATCCAAGGCTTGTTGCGCGTGGTTCTGCTCCGGATTCAACTGGGTATTGAATAGCGCCATTACCTCGTTGCCCATGTACTTGTCGATGATGCCGCCGCACTCATGGATGCAGGCGGTGGCGACCGCTTGATACTGATTGAGGAGCCGCAGTTTTTCGCTGGCGGCGACATCGGGCAGCGTCGTCCAGGGGCGCACATCGGCGAAGAGGCAGGTCACCTCCCGCCGCAGGCCGCCCATCTCGATATTGGCGATTTCATTGATCTGGTCGACCATGCCTTCGGGCAGGATCCGCTTCATCGCGCTGATGGTCGTCTCATGCTCGTGGAGATGGGTGACATCATCCATCACCAGGGTGACGCCCTGCGTCATATCATTGCCGTCTCTGAGCGGCGACAACGAGAGCGCCAGCGCCACTTGACCGCGCCCGGGCAAATCCGCGCTCAACTCCAGCGAGTGGTCGATATCGTTTTCCTTGACCAGCGCCAAATGATCCCCCAATTGCAAGACGGTGTTCTGCATCAAATGCTCGACTTCATGACCAACCGCCATGTCCGGCGGCACATCCAGGATCTCGCCGGCGGCCCGATTGAAGGTATGGACGCAGTCATTGACATCCATGGCGATGATGCCGCTGCCGACCGAGGAAAAGATATTGTCCATCAACTCCTTCACCCGCGTGATCTCCGCCAGAATCTGCTCGGCGTGGGAGTACATGCTCGCGTTGGCGATGGCGACGGCGGCGGTGTTGGCAAAAGCCATCATGAGGTTCAACTCGCGTTCGGTGAAAATGCCCGAAACCAGGCGATTGTCCACGTAGACGACGCCGGTCTTCTGCCCTTTATATCGCAAGGGCACACAGAGCACGGAGCGCAGCACAAAATTGATGATGCTCTGATTGTTCGCCAGCCTTTCGTCCTGGTAGGCGTTATCGGCCAGGAGCGGCTCGCCCGTCTCGATCACCTGATTGACGATGCTCATGCTGATCTGCGGCCGATCACCGCCCGACATGCCCCGCCCCATCAGGCCGCCTTCGCTGCTGATGCGGAACTCCAGTTCGCCGCTGTCGTCATTCTTCAAGATGATGTATCCGCGCTCCGCTTGCGTCAGCACGATGACAAGTTCCATCGTCTCTTGCAAAACGGTATCGACATCCAGCGAGTTGGTGATCCGCGTGGACATCTCCGAAAGAGCGCGCAACTGGCGCAGTTCGGTCTGCTCGCCCAGCACATTTTCTTCCAGGCGCTTGAAGTCCTTCTTTAGCTTTTCCAAACTGTCGATGATGGTGGGCGGCATCGCCAGCCGACGCCGTAAAAGCAACTCCCGCTGCGATTCCAGCGTCGAGTTGACCTGGTCGATCAAGCTCTCAAGCTGCCGCAACTCGGCAATGAGATTGGTCGTCTTCGCCTGCGTTTCCGCCATGACTTAGAGGGACCTTTCCTAAACCATGCGGGCGGCCTTCAAATTCAAAACTCTAATCGCCCGCCGCCCTTACTAATACAGGTTCTCCCTTACCGTCCTCAGCAAGCTGAACCGTTCTCGGTATGCAACGCGCATGAAAAAGACAGCAGCCACACGCAGTGCCATGCCGATGCCTTCCATCAGCCTCAGTATACTGCAAATTGACGCCGGTCGCATTATGTTCTTCTCCCTCGCGCCATCCCAGACCGCTGCGTCTTGACCGGCCCGGCCGGTCAGTCTCTCAAGGCCAGACGGGCGGCTCTCCGACCGATTTCAACCGCGTAATTCGTACCCCGGTCCCAGGGATAGACCTGCGACATGCTCGCCCAGAAAAGGCCCGGCAGCGGCGTCTTTATTCCGGGGATCTTGCGGCTGTGGTTCAACTCCGGCACCGGCTGCGCATAGGGCGCGCGCCAGACCCAGCGCTTGCGTATCCATTCGCGTTGGAAGGCCGGGTTCACTTTGGACAACGCCGGCAGGAAGCGCTCGATCAAGGCATCCTCGCTGAGCTGAAAATACTCGTGATCGGGCGGGACGTAATCGCCACAGTAGACGATGTGGTCGCCGCCATAATGTTCCCGCGAAATATAATTGGTATGCTCCACCAGCGCCAGAAACGGAAAGGCCGACCCGGACTTGTCGGCTGTTGTCGCCGGCAGGTTGAGCCAATAGCTGTCATCGGGCATGAGCGGCTGCTTCAAGGCCAAGACGACGCAGAGCCCGCCGATGCTCTTCAGCGCCGCCACTTGCTCCCCAAAGGCTGTCTCGCGCAGGTCCTCCGCCATGCGCAGCAGCAGACTCGGCGATGTCGTGCTCAAGATCCGATCGAAACCTTGCCACTGCCCGCCGGTAAACAGCGCCGGTGCGCCCTCGCGAACGTCGATTGACTCCACCCGCGCCCCAAGACATATCTCGACGCCGCGCTCCCGCAGCTGCCCCGCCAGCTCATCGAGGAAAGCTTGAAAGCCGCCGGTGTAAGTGCCGAGCTTCAGCGTGCGCTTGACGATCCGCGCCCACATGAAGGACATCGGCACCTGGTCGTAAAGCTCGGCGAACTTGCCAATCAGCAGCGGCTTGAAGAACTTCTCATAGGCTTCCGCGCCCATCCAGCGGCGCATCCAGGCATCGGCGGCGACCCGCTCGAAGGGCCGCCAGCTCGGCGCAAACTTGATCGCCATGCCCGCCAGGGCCATGCGCAGCGTGGCCGGCAGCGAAAGCGGCAGGAAAAGCGCCGACGGCGATATCTCGCTGCGGACGATCTCCCCATCGACCCAGTAGCTCGTCTTCGGGCGCGGGAAGATGATCTTGTCGCGCACGCCCATCTCCTCAGCCAGCCCCAGGATGTCATGATCGTTGGCGAACCAGTGATGGTAGAACTTCTCCAGCGTCCAGTCCCAGCTGTCGTCTTTGAAGCCGGCCGCCAAACCACCGACCTGTTCAGCCGCTTCGTAGACGGTGACCTTGTGCCCGGCGCGGCTGAAATCCCAGGCGGCGGCCAGCCCGGCCGCTCCCGCGCCGATGATGCCGATTCGAAGTTTTGTCATGCTCTGCCCGCAGAGTAAGCCAGCGTCGCAACTGTTGATTGTACAGGTGCTGGGGTGATATTGCGCGGCGACTTAGCCATGAAGTTCGCCGCGTCAGCTTCCATAAACATCCTCGCTCAAGCGCCAGCTCGCCCGCGCCTCGAAATCAAGCGAACTTCGATGGCCGTCGCGAAAACGATAATGTGCCGCCGCCCCAATCATCGCCGCGTTGTCCGTGCAGAGGTACAGGGGAGGGAACCGCAGAGGCAAATAGTTTAGTTCCCGAACCTTCTGGCGCAGCATCGTATTGGCGCTGACGCCGCCGCATAAGAATATCTCATTGCAAGCATGGTTCCTGGCCGCAATGAGGATATGGTAAGCTAGTGAATCCGTTATGGCATCTTGAAAAGCAGCTGCCGCGTCATGAATGTTGACATCTTTTCGAAGCCGCGCGCGTCTCTCGGCGCCTCGCTGACGCCGACCACGATTCGCCGGCTGCTCCGTTACCTCACGCATCACAGCTGTCTTGAGGCCACTGAACGAAAAGTCAAAGCGATTTTTCGGGTAATTGTAGTAGCCTTGGCGAGGAAACTTGTATGCGCTCGCATCACCCGTCTTCGCGGCCCGTTCAATCGCCGGGCCACCCGGATATGGCAAACCTAGCAAACGGCCAACTTTGTCGAATGCTTCCCCCGCCGCGTCGTCTAGTCTTGTGCCTCGTTCACGGTATTGACCGTGATCTTGCATTAAGATCAACTCGCTGTGTCCCCCCGATACAATGGCGATAAGCACAGGGAACTCGACTTCGACAAAGTCCGGCGCCAGCCAAAGCGAATAGATGTGCCCTTCCAAGTGGTTGATGCCCAGCAGAGGCAGACCGGTCGCCAGCGCCAGCCCCTTGGCGAAGTTGATGCCCACCAGCAGCGACCCGACCAAGCCCGGTCCCTGCGTCACGGCTATCGCGTCCAGATCGGCGTAGCCGGCGCTCGCCTCGGTCATCGCCCGCCCCACCACCGCGCTGATCGCTTCGGCATGCGCCCGCGACGCCACCTCGGGGAAAACCCCGCCATACTGCGCGTGCAGGTCGATCTGCGAGGCGACGATATTGCTCTTGATGCGGCGCCCGTCAACGATGACAGCGGCCGCCGTCTCATCGCAGGAGGTTTCAATGGCGAGGATAGTGCTCATGCCGGCATTGTAGCACTGAAAATGCGCCGCGCTGAGATGTATAATGGATGGCGAATGAGACGCACAGCGTGGGAAGGCGCGCGATGTACAAGTCATTTCGAGTCAAGAATTTCCGCTGCTTCAAGGACCTGCAGATCAACGATCTCGGCCGCGTGAATCTGATCGCAGGGAAGAACAACACCGGCAAGACCGCTCTGCTCGAGGCGATTTCAGTATACTGCGGCGACAGGCGCGCTCGAACACTTTTGCGTTCCGATCTCCAGTATCTTGGGCACTCATCCTCAGTCGAACTTGGTTCGTCCAGTGTTATAGATGTGGATTCGATCTTCTATGATTTCAATATGGAATCGAATGTGGAAATGTGTGCTGATACTGACTCCAGCGCAGAGGACACTTGGAATGGCAAACCACTTTCCATATGTCGCGTGGAGACAGATACCGAGGAATACGAAAAGGTTTGGGGATGGTTCTATAGTGACACTATTCGCAAAGCAAGGTTCGCCCCATTCGTCGAGTATCAGCCGACCGAAGCCATTAGGTTAGCTTACGACAATGCTCCTGAGACCTTCATTTACTTTGTGGTCGCGAACGGCGAACTTCATCTTAGTAGGTACACACGTATATCGATTAATTCGTGCGCCCTGCTTTGGGCAAATGTGGACATACAGCGTTCTGCGACTGCCAAACAATTCAGCGCCATTCGACAAGCAAAAGGCATCTCTGCGCTCGTCAATTCATTGCGCGTTCTTGAACCACGGCTCGAAGACTTGGAACTTCTATACGATGGGCATCAACCTCTGATATTTGCGGATATTGGTTTGTCCAAATTAATCCCGCTTGCTCATTTGGGCGAAGGCATTAACCGACTCGTCGGAATACTGCTGGCTCTAGGCGAATTACCTGAAGGTATTGTCTTGATCGACGAAATCGAAAACGGCATCCACCACTCGGTGCAGAAGGACGTCTGGAAAGCCATCGGTCAAGTCGCCCGCGACCTCGATATCCAAGTTTTCGCCACAACACACAGCCTCGAAATGATTCGTGCCGCCTATGAAGCCTTCACAGAAGCGGGCAACCTTGAAGACTTTCGTTATCATCGCTTGGACAGAAGCCGCAAGACCGGTGAAATCAGAGCCACGACTTATAACGAACTGGATATGGAAGCCGTGGCAGCCTTTGACTTTGATCACGAGGTCCGCTAATGACAGAATTGATCCCGGAGGGAACTACACACTTGCTACTGGTCGAAGGGAAGGAAGATCAGGAGTTCTTCATTCAACTAGGTCTTTATCTAAAATTGGCTGATTCGTGGCCGCTTCGAATTGTGCAGTTTGATGGAAAGGACAATCTAGCGAATCGCTTACGTACGCTAATGAACCTTAACGCATTTGAGGAAATCGAAAGAATTGGCATTGTGCGAGATGCGGACTTTGAGACCAACGCTTTGCGTAGCGTACAAGATGCCATTCGCAATGCAAATAGAGGAAACACTCTAACATTGCCTGTGCCAGAAAAAGTAATGGAACTTGCTGAGGGACCACCAGATGTAATTGTGCTAGTGCTGCCGTCAGAGGACAGCGAAGGCATGCTGGAAGATTTAATTATGCAAGTATTTGCAGATGACCCTGTTTTGATGTGTACTGAAGACTTTTTGACTTGCGTGAAGAAAAGACCCGTACAGATGGTGCCCGAACGAGTATCGAAAGTTCGGGTCCGAGTCTTTGTCGCTGGCAAAAATCTCAGCCCACGCCCTGATGGTGATGATCTTGAAAAGCATCGGATCTCAGATATCTTCCGCATGACTTGGCTGCCTAACGACTTCTGGGAAAATGACGCCTTCCAGCAAGCCAAAACCTTCCTGGCACAACTCCTCAATTAACATACCCGAACCGCCCTCAACCACCCGCCCATCACTCCCGCTATAGCATATATGGTAAGCTTAGGTCGACCGCCGACCCGGCCCACGGAGCGCCCCATGACCCCACACTCTACTGACCGGACCAATCGCCTCGGCTGGAGGCTCGCCGCAGCAGCCGGCGCCGTCATCTTCGCCGCCTTTGCAATCTGGGGCGGCATCCCGACCGAGACCAACGTCGCCACCATCTTCTGGCTGCAAGCCGGCTTGTTTCTCCTGGTCATCTGCGCCTTCGCGCTGATGCTCTGGCATCTGCTCATTCGGCCGCTGGCGCCCAAGCTGCGTCAACCGCAAATCGACAGCTTGCCTCTGAGCGCGCGCCAGGCCCTGTCGCTCCTGCTCGTTAGCGGAGGCATCGCGATATTCGTCGGCGGCATCTGGGATGAACTTTGGCACCGTTCTTACGGCATACCCTTCGGCGAAGACCTGTTCTGGCGCCCGCATCTGCTGATGTATTTCGGCTTCAGCACGACCATCGTCACCGGCTTTTGGGCGCTCTTTTATCTCAACCGCAATCTGCGCGGCAGCTTTCAGCAGCGATTCCGCTCGAACATCATCGTCAGCTTGCTGATTCTCAACGCCGCCTTCCTGCTCTACGCGCTGCCGGCCGATCCCCTCTGGCATTGGACCTTCGGCGAAGACATCACCGCCTGGAGCATACCCCATCTGATTTTGCTCTTGAGCTACGTGATAACGCTTGTGCTGGCTTTCTTCGTCCACGAATCCACGCTGCCGGAACGCAACTGGAGGGCAGTATTTCGGCTGAGGATAAGCGAGAGTTTCACTCTGGTGATCTTCGCTGCGGTGCTCTTGCTCTGGCTGCAGCTCATGCTCATCGATTGGGACGCGACGCTGGCCGGCATCCGGCTGGAATGGCTCGGCCTGTATCGTCCTGAATGGCTCTTGGCGGCGAACCTGCTGGCCTGCGTGACATTCTGCGGGGTCATCGCCACACGCGTCCTGCGCTGCGCCGGCGCCGCCACCGCTTCCGGGCTGCTCGCCCTCGCCATCCGCTACGGCTTGATCCAACTCTTTGAGGCGGAAATGCTGCAACACGTCGCCTGGGTAGCCGCCTTGCTGCCCCTTCTCGCCATCGACATCTGGGCATATTACTGCAGCGCCATCCGTAAGTCGGAGCCCGAATGGCGCGGGACCGCCCTCGCCGTCATCGTCGCCATGGCGATCAACGCGCCCCTCATCCGCAGCCTGTACAATCTGGAAGAACCTGATAATTTGGCCTATGCCATCGCGATAATCGCCACGGGCTTCGGCATGAGCTGGCTGGCCAATCAGGTCGCGGATGCGATGCGCCGCAAGCGCGCCGAGATTCTCATGGGCCCGGCCGAGAGCATCGCGCTCAAACCAGCGATTTCCGTCGGGGTAATGGCCGCCTTTCTCATCTTCATCTTCGTCTTCATTGTCACCGCAGCCCCGCCCGTTTAAGCCGAAAATTGAGCCAAATACACATAGGACAAACACATCCGGAAATGTCTGTAGGGGCGAGCCTTGGCTCGCCCGCGCACTCACTGCAATTCACGTTTAAGCAAGTCTAACCGGGAACTACTGAGGACCCAGAGAGTTGCTGCAACGAATGGTTAGACGGTGGACTCCTCTGTTGCTTGCGCTTGCGCTAGCGGCCTGCAGCGCGATCGAATTGCGCGAGCGGATGGCGAACGCGACCGCTGCCGCGGCGGGACCGGCGGCTGAAGCGCAAGCGACGATTGCGGCGTTGGAGGCGACGGCGCAAGCGCGTTCGGCTGGGGCGACGCAAGCCGCCGTGACCGTGATGGCGCTGGAGACGGCGGCGGCGTCAACTGCGACAGCGGCGCCTGACGCGACTGAAGCAGCATCGTTCACATCGGCGGAGGTCCTGATCTATGGTCGCGTTCCGGTTGATAGCGACCGGCTGAATACGATCGCGGCGCTGGCCTTTGATGAGGCCGGCCACCTGCTGGCGGTTACGCGCGCGGGCGAGATCTACCGCTTGAGCGACGCCGACGAAGACGGGCTGGCGGACGAGACGGCGCTCATCTTCGCCGACGAGGATGAAGCCTTGCTGCAAGTCGCGGGCATGGTCACGCGCGGGAGCAGCATCATCTTGCTCAACGGCGGCAAGCTGAGCCAGTTGACCGACAGCGACGGCGACGGCAGCTACGATACGGTGACGCAACTGGCGGAGGCGCTGCCGGCCCGCGAGACGCCCCTGCTGGCGGGCAATGGCATCGTCCAGGCGCCGGACGGGCGGCTCTTCAGCGCCGACCTCAACACGGGCGAGATTCTCCTCATCCAACTGCACGAGTAGTCGCTCGCCCTCTGACTGACATACCAACGAGCTACGCAGACAGCGCACCGCTTGCCGCAGCGGGCGAT
>JAPOYU010000162.1 GCA_026706395.1 Chloroflexota bacterium | reverse complement strand
AGCGAATTCGAGATGCGACTTGAGTTCAAACGCGATCCGAAATTCCAGCTCAGCCCAGCGGACCGATCGCAGATCGATTTCGCGAGTCAGCTTGGGATTGCTGGTCGTCTCCGCGACGGCGTAGTAGAAATGGTCGCCTTCGAATGGCGGGGTGTAGAGAAGGCGCGCTTCCTCGGCTTGCGTCAGGCGAAGGGAGAGTTTATCGGCGCCCCGCAGGTCGAGAGCTAGATAGTCGCTGCTGTATTGTTCGAGGCTACCGCTGTGAGCCGCGGGGTAGCTACGGAGGGTGATACGGGGCTGGGGCGGCGAAAGAAGCGAATCGGTCGCCGGGTAGCCGTAACCGCGGTCGGCGTCGAGGAAATAATTCGCCAGCGCCCAATTGGCAAAGACCTCGTCGGCGGAAAGGCCCGCGTATTCCCGCATTACCTTGTCGACGGCCCGCCAGCCGTCAGCGCTTTCGGCGTACAGCTGGGTGATGACATCATCGCCGAAATTTTCAGCGAGATAGATCATAAAGAGGGCGCCGGCGCCGTATTTGGGGGGCAGTTCTACACCGGCCTCCCAATTGACCAACGGCGTGGATGGGGCAGCCAGGAAGGCGTCGACAGACTGATAGACGCCGTCAAAACCGTGACCGCGCCCGGAAGTATAATGCTGGGCGTAACTGGAAAAGGCTTCCTCCAGCCAGAGATCTTCGTTTTTGTCGCGATGGTACATCAAGATATTCTGGTATTCGTGGGCGATTAATTCGGCCAGGTATTGATCAAAATTGTCATATTGCTCGTCGAACGCCAAGTTCACCATGATCATCTCACGCTGATTGCTGTCGTCGCTGGCCTTGCGCGAGAGGGCATGCCAGGGCGGGAAGAAGCCGGCCGTTGAGAGATCGGGCGCGAGGATCATAGCAATGGTCAAGCGAGGATCGCCATCGACGCCGGGCGGTTCTTCATATTGGAATAGATCTTGCAATGGAAGGATTATCCGGCTTTCCACGTGTTCAGCCAAACGCTGGGCGCGGCGATGACTGTAGGGCGCCGATTCTTCCACCCAGATCAAGACCTGGTCCGTCATGGCCCGCAGTTCAAATGTCTGGGCGACTCCCTCATAGCTGTCGTCGACGGGCAGATAGAAGGATTCCCGGTCGCCGACCTGGTAAACGGGCGGGCTGGATGCCGGCGTGAAACGGATGTCCGAATGTGAAATTCGACGGATCATATCCTCATAGCTGTAATATGGGACATCCAATTCAGACAAGGCGTCGAGCGTTGGAAAATCCGCGCTTTGGGCGGCAATCGGCAGATGGGACAGCAGGGTCAATATGATTAGAAGAGCTTTGAAACGCATAGGACCTCGCAGGAGATATAGATTATGGTTATTTTCGGGCGACCTGGTAGGTCGCGCCCACAGTTTTGCGTTGCGGCGGGCGACTCACAGAACCGCGCCTACAAGGCTTGTACGGTCAGGGGCAATTGCCGGCCTCCCTGACGTAATCGGCGTGGACCCAGCCAACCGCGCCGTTGTAGTCGACCTTGAACCAGTCGCCTTCCCGATCCAGGGCGTCGACCGCTGTGCCTTCGGGAATGAGCCCGATCTTGTTGCCATTCGGCCTTGCGCGGAAGTTCAAGGCGTGCGTGGTGGTCACGGTACATTCACGCGTGATCACCATGATCTCGCCCGCCGCATCCATTAGATGGGCCTCGAGCTCATACTCGGTGGGCTGGTTGGTGACCGGCACGACAGGCGAGATGGCTACCAGCGCCTGGCTCACGCCGGGCAAGAGATCGACGGTCAGTTCGCCATTGCCGGTTGCCAGAATTCGGCTGACATGCAAGCCATCGCGGGTTTCTTGCACAACTTGCAGCCAGGTGCTGTTGGGCAGGCGGTTGTCGGTGAAGATCCAACCGTCGGCGATCCAGGACTCGTCGGGCGATTCGAAGCCTTCAAGATAATCAATGCTGGGAATCCGCAGGTCGTCGATCGCCATGCCGCCATACTTGCTGCTAAAGTCGGACATGACCTCGAAACTAATCAGCACTTCGCCGGGCGCGTAATCGCTCAGGTCAATCCGCTCCTTACGCCAGAATCTCACGCTGCCGGTGTACCCGTATCGGTAAAAATCATCGTATACTTCCGACCATTGCATGTGATTGCCGCGCAGCGTCCTCCAGGTTTCGCCATCGTCATCGCTGATTGTGACATAGGCGTATTCAAGTTCCTCGTCCAGGTCATACCATAGGCGGAACTCCAACCAGGTTTGCCGATGTGTATCCAGCTTGAAGGCCCGCGTCAGCCTGCTGTTGCTTTCTTCGCTTGTCACGGCGTAGGCGACAATTTCCCCTTCGTTCAAAGGCGCGTCTATCAATTTTGCCTCGGCCGCCTGCCACAGGCGCAGGTAGAGTTTATCCGCTCCACGGACATCGATGGCGATGTAATCCGTGCTGTATTGGGGCAGAGCGCCTTTATAGGCAGCAGGGAAGCTGTTCAAGGCGGCGATCGATTCCGGCGACTCCTCCAGTTCGCCCTCCAGCGCCCGATAGCCATAACCGCGCCGTGAGTCCAGGAAGTAATTCGCCAGCACCCAATCGGCGAAGATCTCTTCTGCTGACGTGTCGGTGTAATCCCGCAACACATTTTGGACGCCCCGCCAGCCATTGGCTTCTTCAGCGAGCACGCGAGCCAGGATGTCCTTGTCAAAGCGCTCGGAGAGATACAAGAGAAAGAGGTAACCGGCGCCATACTTGGGACTGGTCTCTTCGACCGAATAAAATTCCGTCAAGCCGATATTGGGCGCCTCCAGGAAGTCTTCCGCATCGAAGTGCCAGCTTGAACGGAGGAAAAGCGCATCGGTGGTGTAGAATTCCGCATAAGTGGCCATCCCTTCGTCAATCCACCATTCCTCGCCGGGGTCGGCATAGAATTGCAGCGCGTGCGTGTATTCATGAGCGATTGTTCCGAGGAGAATATCATCGTAGAAGTCAAATTCCACATCGTCCGACAGGTTGACGACGACCATCTCGATTTGGTCGCTACGCGGGTCGACGCTTCGCGGGCGGGCGTTTGTCTCGTCAAAATAGCCCCATCGCTCCGCCTCCGGGGAGTCGATCATCGCGACATGCAGGCGCGGGTCCCCATCGACGCCCGGTGGCTCGGAGGCCTTAAAAAGCTCGTATAGCGGGTCCAGCACCTTGGTTTCCAGCCTCCGCGCCAGGTTGTTTGCCCGCCAAATCGGATAATTCACCGAGGTCTGCACCCAGATCAGGACACGGCGCGACAGCCCGCGCAGTTCCATTTGAGTCGCCTTGGTGTCCCAATCCTCGTCAAAGGATAAATTGAAATTCTCGCGGTCGCCGATTTCGTATTCCCGCGGGTTTTCCGGGGGAGTGTGACGCGGGTTCTGCCAAGAGAAGCGACTCACCATATCGGCATAGTCAAATGCGGGAACTCTCAGGTTTGCCAGCGCCTGAAGCGTAGGATAGTCGCTATCCTGCGCCTGCATCGGCGAATGAAGCGCGAGGACGAAGAAACACAATAGCATTCTGAATCGCATAGGACCTCCTTGGCGCCGAGATTCTACCGAAGCTAAATGTAACAGATATTAGCGATTCTGTCTTACGTCGTAGGGAAATCGGGGTGAACACCGTAGGGGCGACTGACGGCCTAGTGGGTGTCTACACGGCCCTGTGAGTCGCCCAATAACAGCGACGGCACTGCCGCAACGCGCGGTAATTTTGGATTCCGGACGATTCACTGTAATCTATTGGTATTCGTCTGAAGGGGAGAGTCGTTATGAAGATCACTGATATCGAAATACGGTTGTGCAAGCACCAAGAAGAGGTCATGTCGGCTAATGAGTTGCGCGATTCGCACAAGTCGGATCTTAATTTCCTCATGATCACCATGAAAACGGACGAAGGCGTGGACGGCGTCAGCATGGGCTTCGCCGGCATGGGAGCAGAGATGGCCGGCTCGATCGCGGCGCAGTCGCTCAAGCCCTTCTTCCTGGGCAAGGATCCGCTGGCGCGGGAGAAGCACTGGCATGAATTTCGACGCTACGAACGCCATTGGCATTTGACGCCGATCTATTCCTATGGCCCTTTCGATATCGCGCTCTGGGATATCGCCGGAAAGCTCGCCGAGCTGCCGCTCTACAAACTGCTGGGGCACTTTCGTGAGAAGGTCCCGACCTACGTCAGTTCGCTCTATCTCGATACCCCGCAGGACTACGCCAATCAAGCTTTGCAATTCCGGCGGCAGGGCTTCCACGGCTACAAGCTGCATCCGCCGGGCGACTACCACGAGGCGCTGGAGGCCTATCGCTTGTGCCGAGAGGCGATCGGCGATGATCCGCACTTCAAGCTGATGGCGGATCCGGTGACGGCGCATACCTATTATGAAGAGGCGCTGCGCATGGGCCGCGAGCTGGAGAAGTTGGATTACTATTGGTTTGAAGAGCCGCTCTATGACGTTGACTTCAACGGCTTGCGCAAGCTGACGCGGGACCTCGACATTCCGATCTGCGGGACTGAGGTCCTGGTCGGCTCTCAATATTCAACCGCCGAGTGCATCGCGAGCGGCGTTGTCGATATCGTGCGCAGCGATGTGTCGTGGAGAGGCGGCGTGACTGCGGTGATGAAGACGGCGCACCTGGCGGAAGCCTTCGGTATGCGCTGCGAGGTGCATACGGCGATTTACCCAGCGCTGGAGATCGTAAACTTGCACTGCTGCTGCGCGATTTCCAACAGCGAGTTCTTCGAAGCGCTGTACCCCGGTTCGTTGATGAAGCTGGGGATAAAGAATCCGATCAGGATTGACGCCGACGGTTACGCGCATCCGCCGCAAGGACCCGGCTCCGGCATCGAATGGGATTGGGACTTCATCGATGACGCTACCGTGGCGGTGATGTAGATAGAGTCCCCTGTGGTGGTCCTGAAAAATTGGACACCCAGGAAAGGGAGTATATTGGATGAACAGTAGTGATTGGTCTTGACGCTGACAGGTCGTGACGAATCATTTCCGGCTTCTCTCTCCGAGACCTGTGACGGCGAAAGACGGCCTTGTGGCTATCGCCGCTGCCTCTATTCTGCGCTACACTTGCCTGAAATCATCCGACCGCAGGAAACAGAGGACAGCGCATGAGTTCCAATATGATCTATATCGCCAACTCCGGCGACGCGCCCTACGGCATCACCGTCGCCGCTCTGGATTATGAAAACGGAACATTAAACGTCGTCCAACATGTGACCGATATCAGCGAATGTCACTACCTCAACCCTCATCCCAACGGTCGCTATCTCCTGGCTACGACCATGGACGGCGGAGTCGAAGTCGTTTCCTTCGCTATCGAAGCCGACGGCAAACTGCGCAAGGTCAACAGCCAGCCCGCCGCCGGCACATCCCCCGCCTATGTCTGTGTCGATGCGAGTGGCAAGAATGTGTTGATGGTCAATTACGTCGTTGGTGGAGAACGTGGCAACATTCGCCTCTACGGCATTGACGGCGAGGGGCTGCTTGGCGAATGCACGGAGCATATCGAGCACGAGGGCAGCGGCCCCAACCCCGACCGGCAGGAAGTATCCCATCCGCACATGATCGTGGCAACGTCCGATAACCGCTTCGCCGTGGTGCCGGACTTGGGCACGGACAAGGTCTACCTCTATGCGCTTGATGCCGGGGCGGGAACGCTTGGCCTGTCGCAGACTCTCGATCTGCCCGCCGGCGCTGGTCCGCGCCATGTCGCCTTCCATCCGACCCTCTCGCGCATGTACGTGATCAATGAGCTTGATTCCACGTTGGCGACCTTTACCTACGACGCAAGCGACAACTGGACGCGCGAGGCAATCGTGTCAACCTTGCCGGCCAGTTATGAGCAGCCCCGCGATCGGCCGAATACCACGGCTGACGTCCATGTGCATCCCAACGGCAAGTTTCTCTACGGCTCGAATCGCGGCCACGACTCCATCGTGATCTATCATCTAGATGCCGACGGCATGCCGCATTATCTGGCCAACGAGTCGACTCGCGGCGCCTGGCCCCGCGCCTTCATGATCGACCCCAGCGGCGAGTACCTGATTGTCGGCAACCGTCACACAGACAATGCTGCCGTGTTCTCCATTGATTCCGCTACCGGCATGCTCACATTCCGCTCATCGCTCGCAATCTCCGCGCCTATCGCTTTCAAGACGGTCATCTAAACTGTCATGCGTGTACTTGTAACGGGCGGGGCGGGGCGGGTAGGCACGCCAATTAGCCAGCGATTTGTCAATTTGGGCTGGGACGTGCGGGTTATCGGCATTGAAGCTGATTGCCCGATCGCCGGCGTTAGTTATGCGCAGTGTGACATCTTGGATGTCCCCGCGCTCGCGGCTCATGTTGAAGGCTGCGACGCCATCGTACACCTGGCTGCCATCCCCAGCACGCGTACGCATCCCAACGAGACGCTCTTTAGAATTAACGTTGCCGGTACCTACAACGTTTTTGAATCCGCCTCCCGCGCCGGCGTCAAGCGCGTCGTCCAAGCCAGCTCCATCAACGCTATCGGCGGCTTTTGGGGCTGTGACGATCGGCGATACGACTACTTCCCGCTCGACGAAGACCTCCCGCTCTTCACCACGGATGCCTACTCATTCTCCAAGCAAATGGTCGAAGAGATCGCGGAATACTATTGGCGTCGCGCCGGCATCAGCAGTATCTCTTTTCGCTTGCCCGCCGTCTGGACCGATGCCCTAATCCAGGGGCGAGATCCGCGCCAGAGCCTGGCCAAGAGGCGAGAACAGATTGACGCCTTTCGCGCCCTTCCAACCGCTGAGCGGGAGCGCCGCCTTCGAAAAGCAGAAGCGGCTGCGCTGAAGCTGCGCGCGCGCCACCTTATGGAATATGAAGCCATCCGGCGAAATGCCCTTGAGCGGGAGGCGCCGACCGACGACTGGCTCTTAAACGCTTGGTTCTACGACCGCTTCAACTTCTGGACCTTCATCCATACCGATGACTCGACGCAGGCTTTCGAGAGGGCCGTCTTGGCTGACTACGAGGGCGCGCGTCCACTATTCGTCAACAGCGACCGCAACAGCCTCGGCTACGAAACTGAGGCGCTGCTCTCGCTTTTTTATCCCGAAGTCAGCCTCCGCATAAGACCGATACGTGGCGCCGAAAGCCCCGTCAGCATCGAACGCGCCCGGCGGATGATCGGCTTCGAGCCGACGGTGCGGAGCATTTAGCTTGGCCGCGCCGACCATCGAGGGCCTGAAGCAAGTCATCCGCATCGGTGCGCGTCGGTCGAAACTGTCGCGTTGGCAGGCCAAGCACATCGCTGATTTGCTCAAGGGGCTTGAACCCGCTGTCCGTATTGAGATCCGCGAATACAGCACGCGCGGCGATACAAATCCAAACGCTCCGCTTCCGACTCTCGGCGGCAAAGGCTTGTTTACCGAAGCGCTCGAAGAAGCTCTGCGCCGAGGCGAAATCGACTGCGCCGTACACAGCCTCAAAGATATGCCGGTTGATATCGCCAAAGACTTGGCGCTGGTGGCCGTGCCCAAGCGAGGCGATCATCGGGATGCGCTGGTCAGCCGCTCCGGCGCCGCGCTTGCCGAACTGCCGCCGGGCGCGCGCATCGGTACCGGCAGTCTGCGCCGCAGCGCTCAACTCCTCGCCATCCGTCCCGACCTGGATATCACGCCCATCCGCGGCAACGTACCTACGCGTCTCGCGAAGCTGCGAAACCCTGACGAAGGACTTGATGCCGTCGTACTCGCCGTTGCCGGCTTGCAGCGGCTGGGCTTGGAGGAGCACATCAGCGAGATATTCGATGCCTCGCAGATGCTAAGCGCCGCCGGTCAAGGCGCGCTGGCGGTGCAATGCCTCTATGAAGGCGATCCGCTGGTCTTCTTCGGTCGGCTGACTGACCGCGTCACGGAGCACGCTACAGCAGCTGAACGCGCATTCGTTGGTGCGCTGGATGTTGGCTGCGCCCTGCCAGTCGCCGCCTACGCGCATATCCGCGGCAGCGCAATCCACTTGTCTGGGCGCGTGCTATCAGAGGACGGCAAGCAGCGTATTGACGTCAGTGGCGAAGGCCAAGCCTTCGATGGCGCCGCCGGCAGGACCTTCGCGCTTCAACTGGGAAGGCGCTTGGCTCAGCAGGCGCTGGAGCAGGGCGCGGACCGTATCTTGCAGAGAATCTCATCGAAATTAAACCCTCCGGACGAAGGGTGATCCTCACTATGTCAAGCCCTATGCCGCTTTCAGGCAAACACATCGTCGTCACGCGCGCCCGACATCAAGCGCCGCCCCTCGAAGCGCTAATTCGCGATCAAGGCGGGATACCTGTCGCTTTCCCCTGCATCGAGATAAAGCTGCCGACCACAGCCGACGCGCTGGATGACCACTTGCGGAATCTTGGCGATTTCGATTGGCTCGCCTTGACCAGCAGCAACGCCGCCTGGGCCCTTGCCGAGCGCGCGCGCCACATCGGCATCGAACGAGAATTCTCACAAATTAGGATAGCCACGCTTGGACCGGCGACCTCAGCGGAGTTAGGCCGTCAACTCTCGCGCGATGCGGATTTCACGCCGACGTCTTTCAGCGCGGCGAGCCTGGCCCGGCAATTGCCCCTGGCTGAGGGCAATCGCGTCCTCTTGCCGCAGTCTGACCTGGCGGACAGAATGGCGGCCGATATTTTGCGCTCTCGCGGCGCTGCTGTGATCGCTCTGGTCGCCTACCGCACCATAGCCGGGCATGGTGGCGCGGACCTGCCATCTCTGATCGCTCAGAGGAGGATCGACGCGCTATCATTCGCCAGTCCGTCCGCCGTCCGCTTTTTCCGTCAGCGCTGCCCCACAGAGGAGGCGCTGCGCATGCCTTCCGTCTGCCTCGGTCCAACCACAGCTGAAGCCGCCGGCGACCATGGCTTTCAGCAGATAATCACGCCAGTTGACATAAACCTGCGCGCCATGACTTCCGCCTTGAGCGACTACTTTGCCGCGCGCGAGGATGCGCCCTGAGCGATCAGCCGCCGGTTGAACATCATCACCCAAGACTATTAATTGAGTATGCCAGATTGTATTGAGGCGATTTAATGCTTGCTCTATTATGCCGCGCGCTAATTCGCATATAATGAAATTAGCGAATGTCGCCACAGTGCACATTACCAGTGATCATGAAGCCAGTTGGGCTGCAGCTAATACAGTCCGCCAAACTTGCATCGTTGTCTCTGCGCTTGTCGCGCGCATCATGGCAGGAGGCCGGTCACATGGATTGGAATCATAACAATTACACGCACGAGATGTATACCGAGAGCGACCAGTATTGGAGCCCGGAATCAGAAGACTTTGCCGCCGCCAGTCAACTCATCACTCGGATGCGCGCCGGCTGGGAGTTGGCCCTGCCCCGCGTGAGCGCCCGCCAAATATGGCATAGCGGCAGCCGACCGAGCACAATTTACGAATTCACTTTGATGCGCGGCAGCAAACTGATGATCATGCCGGTGCTGAGTAATCCCTACATTGAGCGTTATATCGTTCAGCACGAGATTCGCGTCATTTACGAGGCGACGCCGCAAGCCATAGTTAACCCAGTGTGAGATTCCGTTAGATCGCTTAAGGCCGCTTGAGTTGTCTTGCCCCTCGCATTCAACATTCGTATAATCCGGCAGAGCTATTATGCCACGGGAGTGAAGAATCGCATGGCTGAGCCGAGTCAGCGGGATCCGCACGTGCAGTATCAGGACATCACCTCACAGCATTGGAGCTACTCTTCCGAGCACTATGCCGGCGGGGATAATCTGCTGACCGCCATTGCGCGCGGCTGGGCAATCGACCGGGTGGTCACCCTGAGGCGGCATTGGTTCGCTGGCATGCGCTGTATCGAGATTTACCACTTCACCATTCGGCGCGATGACGTCATGGCGGACATGGCCGTCATCGGCAACCCGTATTTGCGGCGCTACCTCGCCACGCATGATCATGACCTGGTCGAGGAAGACGCGGCTGTGGCTTGATCCTTATCGTCTTGTCCGCCTGTGCCCAAAGATTACTGTTGTTTCCGATGATTACTTTCTCCCGGTTGAGTAGAGCGACCATGTAATCACTTCATACATTGCGCCACCTTAGTCTGCCTGCCAAATCCCGCTGACGTTTTAGCCAGCCCAATTCCCACATTCCACTATAATAGCCTCAATGCCAAGTCCCGCCTGAAACGGAACTCATGCCCGACGACCAGACGCGCGACAAAGCGCCCGTGGATGACAGCCCCGAATCTCCCGAAGAAATGATGGGGTCGCTGCTTAAGGACGCCTCCCAATCGGACGACCTGCCCCCGCCCGAAGACTTCGCCCAAGCCCCAAGCGCCGCCGAAATCAAAGCCTTCGCTCGTCCCGAAGACGAAGCGCCAGCGCAAACGCCGGCCGAACACGAAATCAGCGAGGTCGCCCAACGCTTTCTGGACATGCAGAATCAGGCGGCGACACTGACTGAATTGCTGAACAAAGAAGAGATCAAATTCGAGGACTACCAACGCCTGCTGTATGACGCGATGGTCCAAGACGAACAGGGTTTCTGGTGGATGATCGATGCCGAAAACGAAGAATGGTATCGCCACAATCCTGCCAGTAACCAATGGGAAATCGACTATCCCGCCGTCTTGAGCGAGCTAGAGCGCGCCGGGGAGGACCAAGTCGATCCCGATGCGACGCTCACCCAGCCCGGCACCGGCTATGACCTGCCGGCGAGCTATGGTGGGGGGCAGGCGGGCGACCCAATCTATGATGAACGTGGCGTCAAAGTCGGTACGATCCCGCCCACCAAAGACGAACTCTACACCGTGCCGGGCTCGGCGGCCCTCGCCGACGAATTGCCCGGCCAGCAGCCGACGCTCGCCTCAGACGTCCAGGAGGCGGCTACTGTGGCCGCGCCGGCGCAAACGGACCCACATGAAGTCATCCCGCGCGCTATCGACACAGGCTTTGAATTGCAGCCATCGCCGATCGTCCAGGAATTGCTGGAGGACCGCCGCAGCAGCCGCATCCGCTTCGCGTTTACGGCCTTTGCCGGTCTGATGATCTTGCTCTTGATCGCCGCGATCGTCGCCGCCGGCGTCATCATGATGTGGTATCGCGACAAGGTCGAGCCATTTGCCGACGGTATCGCCGCGCTGGCGGATTACACGCCGGCCTACCAGACAGCGCGGTTCTTCGACGCCGATGGAAACTTGCTCGCCGCTATCAACAGCCAGGAAACCGGCGCGCGCACCTCAGTCACGCTTGACGAGATCAGCCCCTACATGATTCACGCTATCGTCTCGCAAGAGAACGAACGCTTCTTCGATGATCCGGGCTTTGATCCCATCGCGATCATTCGCGCCTTTATTCAGAACGTCAGCGGCGGCGGCATCGAATCCGGCGCCAGCACCATCACCCAGCAGATCGCGCGCAATCTGGTGTTGCAAGACCGTGATGTCACCATCGAACGCAAAATAAACGAGATCCTGGTCGCGCTGGAAGTCGCCAATCGCTATGACAAGAACTTCATCCTCGAGCTCTATCTCAACGAAGTATTCTTCGGCAACCAGAGCTATGGTGTGGAAGCCGCTTCCAATTTCTATTTCGGCATCAGCGCCGATCAATTGAACTACGCTCAAGCCGCGCTGCTGGCTAGCATTGTGCCATCGCCAGTCCAGCACGATCCCGTTGTAAACCGCCCCCTCGCCGTCGCCGGCATGCGCTCGACAATGCGCAAGATGATCGAAATCGGCTGCCTGCAATTCCACCATAGCGACTGGCTTGAACGTGGCCCCTTCTGCATTGTTGATGGCGCCGAGGCGGATTTCGCCGGTGACAAACAAGTCCTCGTCCGCACCAGCGACCAAGGCCACATCGTCGGTGGCTTGGCTATCCTGCAAATCGCCGAGATCGAAACGACCGAGTTCCAGCCGGGCCAAGTCCAGGTGCGCTACCCGCATTTTGTGGATTATGTGCGCGCAGCAGTCGAAGCGGAATTGGGTGAAGAGGCGCTCTTCACCCGCGGACTTAGCATTCACACCACGCTGAACCCCGCTCTTCAAGACGCGGCGCAATCGGCGCTTAGCAACCAGGTGCGGGCGCTTAGAGCGGCGGCCAGCGGCGTCAATACCGGCGCGGTTATGGTGGCGGACCCCAACACCGGCGCTATCCGGGCCATGGTAGGCAGCCACGATTTCGCTGACGCCTACGCCGGCCAGGTCAACAACGCCCTGACCTTTCAGCAGCCGGGCTCGGCGATAAAGCCCTTCGTCTACATGTCCGCTCTGCAAGACAACAATGGCGATTATCTCACGCCCGCCAGCATTATTTGGGATGTGCCCCTGGTCGAGGACCTTGGCGCCGGCGGCATCTATGAGCCGCAGAACGTCGACCGCAAGTTTCATGGCGCGGTGCCGCTAAGGTTCGCGTTGCAGAATAGCTACAACGTCCCGACGGTACGTGTCTTCCGCGACCATGTTGGCGTTGGGCGCTTCGCCAATATGGCGGATGCCGTCGGTCTGCAGTTTCCCGATAATTCGCTGATCTCGCTCTCCAGCGCTTTAGGCGCCAACGAAGTCACCCTCTTTGATCTCGCGGGCGCATACGGTGTGATCGCCAGCGGCGGCAGGCGCGTTCCGCTTTACGCGATTGAACGGATCACGGAATCGATAGACGGGGAACCTGTCGAGATCCCGCGTGAGCGCCCGGAGCCCGAGCAAGTGATTTCACCGGCGCTCGCCTATCTCATGCAAAACATCCTTAGCGATGACCGCGCTCGCGCCCCGAGCTTCCGTCAGGATTCAAATATGACCCTGGCGAATCTCGGCATACCATCGCAGAACACTGTGGCGGCCAAGACAGGCACGACCAACGGCGCCCGCGACTTGTGGACGATGGGCTTCACACGTAACGCCATAGTCGGCGTATGGCTGGGCACATCGGATAATACGCCGACCTACAACACCAGCGGCTCTCGCAGCGCCGCGCCGGTCTGGAATGCAGTCATGTCGGCCGCGGCCGCCTGGTATCCGCCGGCGCCCTTCGAGAATCCGGGCGGCGTGGTCGCGCGCGAAATCTGCCGCACTACCGGCACGCTCAGCACTTCCGCTTGCCCGGAGCCCAGCACCGACTTGTTCCTGCACGAACAGGTTCCGCCGCCGGCCGAGCAGGGTTTTCTCCAGCGCGCGACGGTCGATAGTTGGTCGCTCTTGCGCGCCAATGAGTTCTGCCCCAATCATGTGATCGAGCGGAACTTCGCTGCCATCAGCGATGCTGCCGCGCTGGACTGGCTCAACAACAGCGACGAGGGCAAAGAATATGCCGGGGGCCTCGGTCTCGAATTGCCCGTTCGCCCGCCGCCCCAGGAAGCCTGCGCCCAAGGCCAGCAGCTGCCCCTGGTCAACATCAGCAACCTTAACGCCGGGCAGGTTCTTCATGGAACGGTCGAGATCCGCGGACAAGTGCAGGCACCGGACTTCGACAGATTCGAATTGCTCTATGCCAGCGCCGCTGATCCCGAGACCTTCTTTCCCATCAGCGCGTCCCTCGTACAGATGCCGCAATACGGGACGCCCCTTGGCATCTGGGATACCCGCGCCGCGCAGGTCGCCAACGGCAACTATATCCTTCGCCTCGCTGCCAAATCGCTGAGTGGCGGCTTCATCGACTTCGACCTGAATATCCGTGTCGATAACTCCATCTCCGATATCGAGCCGCCCGAGCCCGCCTTCGGTCCAACTGTCGAGGATATCATCATTCCAACGCCGGTCGCCGAGCAATAAAAGTTGATCCGCCAGGGCATCCAGTAAACACTGTGTGTCATCTGACACGAGTTGATTTCCCTAAGAATCCGACGCCTTTTAGCTCATAAATTCTGATACAATATAGTAACTGGGCACACAGGAATATCGTTCAATGCGAGATCATCCGCTCCTCGAAGGCATGAATCAGCAGCAAGCGGCCGCCATCGCCGCCGGTGACGGTCCCGTGTTGGTTCTGGCCGGTCCCGGCAGCGGCAAGACCAGCGTGCTCACCCGCCGCGTCGCCTGGCTGATCCATGAGGAGCGCATCCCGCACCATCGCATTATGGCGGTCACCTTCACCAATAAAGCCGCCGGCGAAATGCGGGCGCGCGTCGAAACACTGCTTGGCAAACCATTGCGCGGTATGCAGCTCGGCACCTTCCATGCGACTTGCGCTCGCTTCCTCCGATACGAAGCCGAAAGCGCCGGTTACCGCCCGGATTACGTGATTTACGACAGCGATGATCAAGTGGCGCTGGTCAAGCAAGTCGTCAAAACGCTCGGCATGGATCCCAAGCGCTATAATCCGCGCGCCATCCTGGCGAAGATATCAGGCGCAAAAAACGAAATGATTCTGCCGGCGCAATACCGCTCGCTCGATTACTTTGGCGAGATCGTCAAGCAGGTCTACGCCAGTTATCAGCAGGCGCTGATCGACGCCAATGCCATGGATTTCGACGACTTGCTGTTGAATATGGTGATGCTGCTGCGCGAAAACGACCGCCTGCGCGAGCATTATCAGAACCGCTTCGAATACGTCCTGGTGGATGAGTTTCAAGACACCAATCATGTCCAGTATGAATTGGTGAAGCTCTTAGCCGCGCCGCAGAACAATGTCTTCGTGGTCGGCGACGAAGATCAAGCGATCTACGCCTTTCGCGGCGCCGACTATCGCAACGTCTTGCGCTTTCAAGAAAGCTACGCCGAGGCCTCGGTTTTCTTGCTCGAGCAGAATTATCGCAGCACGCAGAATATCCTGGATATCGCCCGCGCTGTGATCGACCGCAACCGTCATCGCACGCCTAAAGCGCTATATACCGAGCAAGGCCACGGCGAAACTGCCAACGTCTTCGAAGCTTTCGACGAACGCTATGAGGCCGAGAATGTGCTCGAGCGAATCTTGCAGCTGCGGTCCCAAGACGGTCTCGACTACAAAGACTTCGCCGTGATGTATCGCACCAACGCGCAGTCGCGGGCGATGGAGCAGGCTTTTGTCAACGCCGCCGTACCCTACGTGCTGGTCGGCGGGGTCGGCTTCTACAAGCGCCGCGAAGTCAAGGATATGCTGGCTTACCTGCGCCTTGTCCATAACCCTGATGACCGCGTCAGCTTCGAGCGCGTCATCAACGTGCCGGCGCGAGGCATCGGGGTAAAGTCTCTCGCCGCCTTTTTGAATTGGGTGGCCAGCGCGGAGCTAAGCATCGGCGACGCGCTGAACCGCGTTTACTACGATGATCCCTCGCCCCTTGGCTCAGCCGCCAAGAAGAAGTTCGCTGCCTTCGCCGCTATGCTTTCGGGATGGCAGGAGATGGCGAAAGTCGGCGATCTGTTGAAGTTGTTCGACAGAATCACAGCGGAAACCGGCTACTATCTTCATCTCGAAGGGATAAGCAAGTTTCCCGAAGAAGCCGTGGAACGCGCCGACAACGTGCGTGAACTGCGCGGATTGCTGGAATACGCCATGGAATATGAGCAGCCGCTGCACGAATTCCTTGCCGAGCAGTCGCTGGTGGCGGATGTCGACAGCCTGAAGGACGACAATGACGCGGTGACGCTTATGACCTTGCACGCGGCGAAAGGCTTGGAGTTCCCGGTCGTCTTCATAACCGGGCTCGAAGCTGGCATCCTGCCGCACTTCCGTTCTTTTGAGGAGGCCGGCGGGATTGAAGAAGAACGACGTCTCTTCTATGTCGGCGTCACCCGCGCCAAGCGCTCGCTTTACCTGAGCTATGCCTTCCGCCGCGCGCTCTACAGCGGTACCGGCGGCTTGGCCGTGCCGTCGGAGTTCCTCGCTGACTTGCCGCCGCATCTGCTCGACGGATCGCCCACCACGCTGGCGACGCTGCGCCGCGCCCAAAGCATCGAATCGCAAACGCGCTGGGAGAATCCGACACAACCGCTCAGCCGGCTGCAGCGCGACCTGCAGAGCGGCAGGGTTTCAACACCCAATGAAAGCCTGCGCAAGAAGATCATTCCCTTTCCCGGCTTCCCGAAGTCGACCGAGGATGACTCCGCATTCAAAGTCGGCGCGCCGGTATCGCACCAGCAATTCGGGCTGGGCAAGGTCATCGGCGTGGAGGACGGCGGTAACATCGTCAGCGTCCTGTTTGACGAGCACGGTCCCAAGAAGATCCTCGCCGATGCCGAAGGCTTCAAGGCGCTTGACGAATGATGCCTTCGTTCAGCAATTGTGATATCTGCACGTCGGTGAAGCCGGCCTCCGCCAGGATCTGAGACGTATGCTCTCCGTGTTCCGGCGCAACACCGAGCTGATGGTCAGCCGCGCCGAGGCGAATCGGACTGCGCATCCAGGGCACGCCGGCCTCGGTGACGCCTACCATGCCGCGCGCCTGGATATGTGGGTCGTCGAGCAATTGCGCGGGTGAATTGACGCGGCTGAAGCAGCAGTCGGCGTCGTCAAGCAGCGCCGCCCATTCATCGGCCGACTTCGTCTTGAACAGCGCTGCGACTGCTTCGATCAAGTCCGGCTGTCGGTCTCTGCTCGTCTGTTGCGTTATCCATTCTGGCATCGCGACGGCGCGGCAGAAATTCATCCAGAACTTCGGCTCGATCGCGGCGAGCGTCACCGGTTGGTCGTCGGCGGTCCAGTAGACGCGGTAGCAAGCGCTCTCCCCGCGCAGGCTGATGAGGGCGTCATCTGAGTTGGGCGACTGCGCTTCGACCCAAGCTGCCAGCGCCAAGGGCATTGCCGCCTCGGAAAGCGCGACATCGACATAGTCGCCTTGACCGCTGCGCTCACGCTTGAGCAGCGCCGCCAGCACCCCCATCACCGCTACATAGGCGCCGCCGACATCGGCGACTTGAGCGCCCGGTGTCCTCGGTGTCATGTCCGCGCCGAGCAGGCCGTTCCGCGCGATGTAGTTGAGGTCGTGACCGCTGACCTGGGCGTATGGTCCGCTCTGCCCCCAGCCGGAAAGCGAGCAGTAAACCAGACGCGGATTGATCGCTTTGAGCGTCTCGTAATCCGCGCCCAGGCGAGTGGTGACGCCGGGGCGGAAGCCTTCGATCAGCACATCGGCCGTCTCAACCAGGCGGTGCAGGGCGGCTTGGCCCGCCGGCGCTTTCAGGTTGATGGCGATGCTCTTCTTGCCGCGGTTGCTACTGCGGAAGAAGATGCCCAGCCCGTCCAGCAGCGGCGGCATAGAGCGGGCGTAGTCGCCGCCATTCGGGTCTTCAATCTTGATGATCTCGCCGCCCAGGTCGCGCAGCAGCATGGTGCAGACGGCGCCGGGCAGGAGGCGGGTAAGGTCGAGGATGCGAGTGTCGTGGAGGGGTTTCATCGTGTGCGTATGAGGTCGACAGTGTTAAGCCCCCGTGACAGCGCCGTCGTTCGCTTGCGAGACCTGGCGCGCGTACTTGGCCATCACGCCTTTGCTGTAGTTCGGCTCGGGCGCGCTCCACCTGGCGCGGCGGGCAGCGAGTTCCTCGTCGCTGAGGTCGACCTCGATCAGCCGGCGAGATACATCAATGGTGATCATATCGCCTTCTTCCAGCAGGGCGATGGGCCCGCCGACGGCTGCTTCCGGCGCCGTGTGGCCGATCATCAAGCCGCGCGTGCCACCGGAGAAGCGTCCGTCGGTGATTAGGCCGACCTCCCCGCCGAGGCCCTGACCGTAGAGCGCGGCGGTGATCTGCAGCATCTCGCGCATGCCCGGCCCGCCGACCGGACCTTCATAGCGGATGACCAGCACATCGCCTTCGACGATCTGCCGGCTGGAGACCGCTTCAAAGGCGTCCTCCTCGGTGTCGAAGACGCGCGCGGGACCGGTCAGCGGAGGCGGAGTGTCTTTGAGCTTGACGACCGCGCCGGAGGGCGCCAGATTGCCCTTGAGCACGACTAAGCCACCGCTGTCTTTGATGGCGTCATCGAGGTCGCGGACGACGTCTTGCCCGGGCGTCTCGACGGCATCGGCGCAGGCTTCGGCCAGGGTCTGTCCGGTGACTGTCGGCGTATCGCCGGTCATGTAGCCGCCTTCGATCAGCCGGTTGATCAGGATGGGCACGCCGCCGGCCTGGAAGAGATCGAGGGCGACGTATTTGCCGGTCGGGCGCATGTCGCCGATTATGGGTGTGCGGCGGCTGATTTCTTCGATGTCGTCCAGGGTGAAATCGATGCCGGCTTCGCGGGCGAAGGCGAGACAGTGCAGGATGCTGTTGGTGCTGCCGGCGGTGGCGGCCGAGGCGGCGAGGGAATTCTCCAGCGAGCGCCGCGTCAGCAAAGCGGAGGGGCGGATGTCGCGCTCGAGGATGTCGAGCATCATCTCGCCGGCGTGGTAGGCGACGGTTTCCTTCTCCGGGTCTTCAGCGGGGACATCGCCCATGCCCATGGGGCAGATGCCGATGATTTCGCTGATCATCGCCATCGTATTGGCGGTGAATTGGCCGCCGCAAGCGCCCGGACCGGGGCAGGCGACATTCTCTACATCCATCAGCTCGTCATAGCTGATCTGCCCCGCTTGGAATTGGCCCAGCGCTTCAAAGACATTGACCAGGTCGATATCGCGCCCGTTGAGAACCCCGGGATAGATGGTGCCGCCATAGAGCATCAGCGAGGGCAGGTCGAGGCGGATGAGCGCCATGATCGTGCCCGGGA
>JAPOYU010000102.1 GCA_026706395.1 Chloroflexota bacterium | reverse complement strand
GGGGGGGGGTACCCCCTCGGTCGGGCGGCGAAAGCGGAAATCCGAGGACGGAATCCGCTGAGAGCCGAGATTGATCGCATGCGACAGTTTGTCCATAGGGAAAGTGTATCATCATATTGAGCGGAAGGGAAGAACAAATGTTCATGACTTACATACTGTTTTTTTAGCTCTCGCCAGCACCTTTTTCCTACCCCTCCTCCTCATCTCTAGCGGCGCGCAGGTCGCGTAGACACTGACCGCCGACACAGCCACTCCTGGCGGGCATCCCACAAGGAGGGAAGGGGAGCTGAACTTGGCGGGTTGCGCAGTAATTTGTTGAGTTTCGCAAGGACCGCCCGTTTTTTTATATTGTTTCGGTACTGTTCCGGTTATCGCTGAGTATTATTTGCAGCAGCGGACAAGCCTTACAAATGGCTGGTATGGCGAGCGACAGGCCGCGGGTTGAGGATCTATCATGCGAAGTCGTATCCGCCTATCGGGCAATTTGAAGAGCTGCGTGATCCAAGCGCGCTTAGGCGAGTAAGAGAATGCCAGCGAAAGTCAGCGCAATGCCGATGGCTTTGGCGCGGCTCCAGCTTTGGTTGAACATCGCCAAGCCGATGAGATACAAGATGATGATGCGGGAGTTGTCGATAGCGATGGCATAAGCCAGATTTGGCGACTTGGCGTAGGCGACGAAGAGGGCGGCATTGCCAACCACGGCGCAGACGATGACAGCGATAATGAGATGGCTGTGAGTCAGCTTGATTTTGAGCGAGGATTTTTCGCTGATGGCGCCGCCGAGAAAACAGAGGCCAGCAACCAGTAACACAATGATAAGCGAGACTTCGGGCGTGACACCGTCGTCAGTGGCAAAGCGCGCGAAAATCGAAACCAATGCAAAGGACAATCCACCAAGCAACGCCCAGCCCAACCAGGCAAGCTTCAGGTCGGTTGTTTTCATGCGCCAGGCGCCGGAAACGGCTATCACGCCCGATATGATCAGGATCATGCCAGCCAGACGCAGCTGATCGAAGCCAGCGCCCAGGAGAATGAGCGAATAAATGTAGGTGAGGATCAAGCGCCAGGACATGATGGCTTCGACATAGCCGATATTGCCTTGCAAGCGGATGGCGCGGTTGTAGGCGTAGTTGCCGGCCATGCTGGTGATGCCGGAGAGCGCAAGCGGGACGAAGTTGCGAATGATGGGATCGATGTGCTCGGGGCGCAAGTATAGCGCCGCCAAGACGACTGTCGCGCCTAGCCAAGCCCAGGTCATGAATGTGTTTATGGGATAGTGTTTCTGTAGGCGCTGAAAGACGAGCGCCTGCGCCGACAAGCCAATGGCCGACAACAGGGCGGCGGGGAACCAATCCATTAGCGATCTAATCCAGTACCAGCGTGATGTCGTCGGGCAATATCTGGCGCAGGCGGGCTTCCAGTTCGCTGAGCATCATGGCGGTGGCGCCCCAGACCTTGTGCCCTTGTACATCGTAATACGGAACGCGCACGTCATAGCCGCGGATCAGGCGCTGCTCAACACGTTTGAAGCGCGGCTGGAGCAAATCTTCCAGCGTGAAATTGAAAACGGCGGCGACTTCATCTGGGTTGAGTTCGAAGGCGGGAATGCCATAGTGGCCGACCACGATGGGAGAAACGTCATAATGCGAGGCGGGGATGTAGAAACGTGGCAGCTCACCGAGAATGAAAAGGGCGTCGGCGCTGATGCCGATCTCTTCGCGGGTTTCACGCAGCGCAGTATGCGTCGGGGACGGATCTCGCGGGTCCATCTGTCCACCGGGGAAGCTGACCTGGCCGCTGTGACCGCGCAAGTCCGGGTTACGCAGGGTCAAGACAACTCGAAGCCGGTCATCCCCCGACTGATACAGAAGTATCAGCACGGCGGCGCGCTTTGGCGGCGCGTCTCGCTGTTGCCGGCCACGGGGCGCCGGCGCCATGCGCTGCTGAGCGGTAGCCGAATCGAAATCCCGCAGCGCGAGCGCCTGACGAACGTGGTCGAAGGTGATCAATCCAGCCAGACCTGCAAAGTGTGATCGTCCCGGGTGAATAACTTGCCAGCGCCGTCGGATGGCCGGCCCAAGGCCTTGGGGATGAGCTTCAGGCGGATACGATCAAGCAGTGTGGTGTTGTGAGACCGCCAGTTCTCGAGGAGGCTTTGCATTTTCATGAAGGCGGGGGAGCCACCAAAGCAATGTACCGAACCACCGCCAGCGTAAGGCGCGAAGGCGGCGCTCCCGGGCGTAAACAGGAGGACGCCGTCCCCTTCCATTCCGTAGTAGGTCTCGCCGTCGGGAATCGCGTAGACCGCGAAAACGTAGCGCGGCGGCTCGTGTAGCATCAAGTATAGCTGGAAGCCAAACCAGAAATCTTCGGGCGCGAGATTGCCATCCAAATGATAAATCTCTTGGTCATCAGAGAGCAGCAGGTGAAGCGCAGCGGCGTCGATTTTGTCCACGTCGTCAGCCAGGATCTCGAGAGAGCTGCTGCCGATGCGCTTGCGTATTTGCGGACCGGCCGCCAAGCCCTGCAAGTAGACGAAGGCGCAGGGACGATTGTCGCAGCTTATCCAGGCGCCATCCGGCTGCTTGGTGAAGGCGGCGCTGAGTTGCACGCCATCAAGCCAAATCGGCAGGACTAGCTTTCCTTCTTCACGAAGCTGTCGCAGCCAGGCTGTCGGAACGTCCCAAACGCCGGCGGTCGCGATGATGCGGTCATATGGGGCGCGCGACTCATAACCTCTGGCGGCATCACAATTGACCACCTTGACATCGGAATATCCCGCGGCCTGCAAATTGTCCCGGGCGCGCTCGCACAACTCGTTATCAATTTCCAAGGTGGTGACGCTTCCGCCGCTGCCGACGCTGTTTTTGATCAGAGCGGCGTTGAAACCGGTGGCGGCGCCGATCTCAAGCACGTTCAGGCCAGCTGACAGATCCAACTGCTCCAGCATGACTGCCATTATGGTTGGTTGGCTGGCGGAACTTATTGTCCCCCCGTCTGCGCCAGACTTGAGGGTTATGGCTTGATCGCGGTAGACATCGCGGGGGTGGACGTCAGGTAAAAACAAATGGCGCGGAACAGCCGAAAAAGCCATCGCCGCGCCAGCGTTTGACAGCACCTGTTTTCGCCGAAGTTCTTCGACCAGGTCGCGCTGGAGCTGTTCGAGATCAGCCTCTGCCATACCAGGCCCGGCGTTTACGCAGAGAGACACCTGCTTCGGCGCCGCTGCGGCGCGCTGTGCGCACTCGGCCGCGCGAATCGATATGCACCTGCCCGGCTTTCTGGAGGCGCTCAAACTCTTCTGGAGTGATAGCGGGCGCCGGTTCGCCGCCCAAACGCTCCAGACGATCGTCCATTTCTTCGTTTGATGGACCGTTCAGGCCCTCGTCGTTGTCTTCGCTGCGATTTATGTTCTCGTCGCTCATGCCCTACCTCTATTGTGACGCCGCATTACAAGCAACCGTACCTCGACCAGGTTTCCTCGGAACTTGCGACTAAGCTTCTATAGTGTAGACGAAAGACGCCGCGTTTGCCAAGTTCAATTCAGCAGGCAAATTGTTCCAGATTCTTTCGAACTGCTTGATAAAGAGAAATGCCCGGCGTCAGGCAACTACGACATCCCCAACTGACTCCCCGCGAATCACGGCATTGAGTCTCGATGAAGCTATACGTTTGCCAGACGATCGTACCTAAACCAGCTTGGCCGCTGCCAAACTGTGGTAGCGAAGCAGCAGTGACTCGATGATGGAATCAAAGTCGGCGACTCCTTTAAGGTCGTCGTAAGCGGCGTATAAGCCGGTGTAGCCTTCGGTGATTGCCCGCGCCGGCGGGTCCAACTGCATGTCCAGGTAGCCAGTCGGTTTTGACCAAGCGTAGGCGTAGATGTATGGACGCGCCAAGCCAGGACTAAATGGCGAGAAACCGAAGGCGATCTGCGGAGCACTGTGTTCGCCCGTCTGATCGGTTGGAAACCAAAGGAAAGCTGTGTCGAAGTGATGCGGCCAAAGCACCAGCGGCGTCATGAAACCGGCCAGTTTCGCCCGAAAGCGCGCCAACGCTCTGTAAAGCGCATTGAGGGCATGCAAGCTGTCCATGGCTTGCGAGGGATCGATCTTCAGCGTCCGGTCCTGTGTGATATGTTTCATCGACGGGGCGATTGAATAACCGCAGTCGGCAAAGGTCGCCAGCAATTTCCGGGCAAGAGTAACCTGCGAATGTCCCCGGACATCAAGCGAAAAGACTGTTCTACCGCAGCGGCAGAAGCTGAGCCGCAGGGTATAGAAGTTGAAATCCAAGACTCCGCCGCAGCGCATGGTCGTACTGGAGAAGCCGGTAGCGGTCAGGTCCAGGCTGTAATGCAGATCGTTGGGAAGCGGGTTCGAGCAGGCGGAGCGTACAGCGCCGACAACCTGGGCAATTTGATGTAAGGCATCGCGCGTGTGCTCCCAGTTCAACAGGCCAGGAAGCGCCATGCTGTTTTCTCCTTTCGCAAGTCTCGCGTTTATGGGTCTTCCTAATACTCATTATGAAGAGTTTTCATGAAAGCCGGATTAGCCCCGCGCAGGTCTTCCTACATCTTGATTTAAGGATACACTCATTGTGTGCCTGTACAATCGAATTATAGTACAAAGTGTAGTAAAAACTCGCAAACTCTTGGAAAATGCTGTGTGATGACCGATGTGACGATTGATGATATAAACTGTCGGGTATTTCCGTAAGAGGAGCAGATATTCATGAGTCGCTATCTTTCAAAGAGCGTACAGAGCTTGCGTCCATCGGGCATTCGCCGCTATTTCGACATCGCGACGACGATGGGCGATGTGGTGTCGCTTGGCATAGGCGAGCCCGACTTCGTCACACCCGCACATATACTTGACGCAGGTGTACAGAGCCTGCGCGACGGCCACACCGGTTATACCTCAAATGCGGGGGTTTACGAACTGCGCGCGGCGATAGCGGATCATGTTGAGCGGCTATACGGAGTCCGGTACGAGCCGGAAGACGAGGTGCTGGTGACGGTAGGCGTGAGCGAGGCGCTCTACCTGGCGCTGAAGATCCTGCTTGACCCGGGCGACGAAGTATTGGTCGTGGAACCGTGTTTTGTGGCGAACCCAGCGCTGGTTGAGACTGCCGGCGGTGTACCGATAATGGCGCCGACCAACGCCGAAGATGATTTCCAAGTAACCGGCGCTGCGCTGGAAGCGCGGATCACCTCCCGAACCAAGGCCATCTTGCTCAGCTACCCCAGCAATCCGACCGGCGCGGCCTCCACGATTGAGCATCTGCTGCAAGTCGCCGAAGTCGCTGAAAGGCACGATCTGGTGGTGATATCGGACGAGATCTATGAGCGGCTGGTTTATGGCATACAGCATGTGAACTTTGCTACGCTGCCGAGTATGTTCGAGCGGACGATCGTCTTGAGCGGCATGAGCAAGTCCTATGCGATGACAGGCTGGCGGATAGGTTACGTCACCGCTCCGCGAGCCTTTACTGAGGCGATGTACAAGATACATCAGTATCTGATCATGTCGGCGCCGACGATGGGACAGGCAGCTGCGCTCGAGGCCTTGCGTTGTGGCGAGAACGACATCGAGGCAATGCGGCGTGAATATGACAAACGGCGGCGGTTGATCGTGGCTGGATTCAACCAGCTTGGTCTGACCTGTTTTGAGCCGCGCGGCGCCTTCTACGCCTTCCCCAGTATCGCGATCACGGGCATGGATGACGAGCAATTCTGTGAAGAGCTGCTGCTGGAAGAACGGCTCGCGCTGATTCCAGGCAGCGCCTTCGGCGAGAGCGGGCGCGGATTTGTGCGCGCGAGTTATGCCACCAGCGAGGAAAATATACTGGCTGCGCTCGACAGGTTGGAGCGCTTCCTCATGAAACGGGGCTTGCTGCAAGTGAGCGCTAGGCCAGTATTTGCCTCGTAAGGCAATCAAATCGAGACCTGAGTTGTGTTCGCTCTGGCGAACCCGCCGGGGCTTATTTTGTATTGGCGAGCAAGCCGCGATAGCATTAAGTGGCGACTCTGGCGCAGTTTGCGAAGTACGCTGCCGGTCCATTCACGTGATGCCTGCGCGCTGAAGGGCAGACCCTTGCGCCTGAGGGCTTTTGCACTACATTAGTGCTTGTGTTTCCCTTTCATCTTGGGAAGGAACGATGAGCGAGTGGAAGACGGTCATCGGCTTGGAAGTCCACGCCGAGTTGGAAACCGACAGCAAGATGTTCAGCAGCTGCCCGGTCGTGGATAGCGTTGAGGCGGCGCCAAATTCGTCAGTGGACAACTTGTCATTGGGCATGCCGGGCACGCTGCCGGTGATCAATATGCAGGCGATGGAATACGGCATCATGGTCGGCTTGGCCTTGAACTGCGAGATACCGCCAATCAATCAATTCGCGCGCAAGAATTACTTCTATCCCGACCTGCCCAAGGGCTATCAGATCAGCCAGTATGACCGTCCCCTTGCGATCAACGGCACCATCAATATTGAGCTTGAAGACGGCGCCAGCAAAGTAATTCGCGTGCGTCGGGCGCATATGGAAGAGGACACGGGCAAGCTCAGCCATGTCATGGGCGGCAGCTTGGTCGATTACAATCGCGCCGGCGTTCCCCTGCTGGAGATCGTATCCGAGCCGGATATCAACAGCGCGGAGGAAGCGGCTCGCTATGCGCGCAAGCTGCGCTCGATCCTGCGCTACCTGGGCGTCAACAGCGGCGACATGTCCAAGGGCATTCTGCGCTTTGAGGCGAATGTCAGCGTGATGCATGAGGCAGATGCGGAGCTGCGGGAACGAACTGAAATCAAGAACCTCAACAGCATCCGCAACATGATGCGGGCGATCCAAGCGGAACGTCAACGGCAGATTAAGCTCTACACCAGTGGCAAGACGGTCAAGCCGGCCACCCTGGGCTGGGACGAGGCGGCGCAGCGCATCACCGTGCAGCGTTATAAGGAACGGGCCGACGAATATCGCTATTTTCCGGAGCCGGACTTGCCGCTGGTAGAAGTGAGCCGAGAGTGGGTGGAAGAGATCCGAGCCAAGCTGCCCGCCCTGCCTGATGAACTGCAGCAGAAGTTTGTCGACGAATATGGACTTAGCTCTGTTGACGCCGCCGTGCTCACAGCGGAACGCGCCGTGGCCGCTTACTTTGAAGATGTCGTCGATAGCGGCGTTGACGGAAAAACGGCCGCGAATTGGCTTTCTACTGAATTGTTCCGCCTGATGAACAGCAAGGAGATCGAGCGGGAGGAGATAGCAAGCATCCCCGTAACCGCCCGCGCATTCGCCGGCCTGCTGAACCTGGTAGGCAGGGGTGTAATCAATCAGAATACGGCGAGAAAGCAAGTGCTTCCCGCGATGTGGGAAACGGGTAAAGAAGCAAGAGAGATTGTCGACGAAAAAGGGTTGGCGCAAGTTTCTGATTCTAACTTGATCGGCGAGAAGGTTGACAAGGTGCTCAGCGCGAACGCCGACATGGTCGAGCGTTATCTGGCGGGCAACGACAAAGTAATCAATGCGATTTTTGGCAGGATTATGGGCGAGTTACGCGGCAAGGGCGACCCGGCGATTGTGCGGGAAGCCCTGCTGGACCGCCTCGAAAATCTAAAAGAATAAACCAGAATTTTGGGAGAAAAACAAGATGACCTGGCACCAGACCATTGTTGTGGGCAACTTGGGCGGCGACCCCGAACTCCGATACTTGCAGAGCGGACAAGCAGTCTGCAACTTCAGTGTGGCGGTGACGGAGCGCTGGCGCGATCGTCAGACGAATGAACAGAGAGAGAAGACGACCTGGTATCGCGTAGCTGTGTGGGGCGCGCAAGGCGAGAACTGCAATACCTATCTTTCACGCGGGCGGCAAGTTATGGTGATCGGCAATGTATCGGCGCGCGGCTACGTCAACAATAATGGCGAGGCGGCGGCATCGCTGGATTTGACGGCGCGAGAGGTGCGTTTCCTCAGCAGCCGCGGCGACGGCGACCAGGGTGGCGGCGGGGGGCAGCGTGGCGGCGGCCAGCGCGGAGGTTCTTCTGGGCGAGGCGGTCAGCGAGGGGATGCCCAGCGGAGTGATCGCGCGTCAAACTATCCGGACTCGCCGCAAACCATTGACGATATCCCCTTTTAGTCGCATTCGATTTCTGGCAAACCTTTCCAGTCAAACGCTTTGTCTATTTTCAAAGAAGTTCTGAGCGGCCAGAACGCGCTTATTACGGGCGCTGGCAGCGGCAATGGACGTGAAATCGCTCTCGCATTGGCCGGGGGCGGCGCATCGGTGGCCGTCAACGACATCAATATTGAGCGGGCGGAAACGGTTGCTGAGCAGATTGAAGCTCGCGGCGGACGAGCTGTGGCCTTGCAGGCGGATGCCTCCAATCGCTTTCAGGCGGCGAATATGATCGAACAAACGCGGGACGCTTTCGGCAGAATCGACGTACTGGTCAATGCGGCGGAGGTGTTTCATCCTGAGCCGCTGCTTACGATTGATGAATGGAATTGGCGTCGTCAACTCGAGGTGAATATCACCGGCGCCTTCTTCTGCCTGCAATTGACCGCGCGGGTGATGGCCGATGAAGGCGGCGGCGCGATTATCAACATGGCAGCAGAAGAGGCGCTGAATTCGACGATCCCGTCCGGCATCGGCTATCTGGCGGGAAAGGCGGGCCTAATCGCTATGACGCGCCAGGCCGCTCGCGAATTGGCGCCGCAGGGGATTCGTGTCAACGCCATCGCTACGAGGCAGCAATCCGAATCCGAAGGACGGCGCCGGCCGTCCGAGGCTAGCCGGGCAACCTTAAATGCGTTTGACGGCGGCATGGCAGATATCGGCAGCGCGGCGCTTTTCCTGTGCTCAGACGCGGCTCACGAGATTACGGGCGAGGTGCTGATCGTCAACCAGTAGCCGCCCTGAGCAGACGCTTAGTTATGATTAGGGGCCAGTCGAGCCGAATCCGCCGGAACCGCGCGCGGTGCTAGAGAGATCTTCGAGAGCGTCCACGACCTCGATCGCATGCGTAAAAGCCGGGACGACGAGCAGTTGGGCGATTTTCTGCCCGGCGCGGATCTGAAAACTGCCCGAACCGAGATTGACCAGCAGAACTTTCAGTTCGCCGCGGTAGGCGCTATCGATGACACCGGCAAGGCTGTGGATGCCGGCTGAAGCGATGCTGGAGCGATCTTTGACCAGGCCGACATAGCCAGGCGGTATCTCCAGATGGAGGCCGGTCTCGACCAACGCTCGCTGATGAGGAGCAAGTTCATAGTCGCCAACGGAATACAGGTCATAACCGGCGTCACCGCCGCGCGGCGCAACGAATTCAATGCCGAGGGCGCGCATCTTTTCGTTTCGATATACGCGCATTGGGAATCCTAGAGTGAAGCGATTCGGCGAGCATATTCGTCAGCCAGCCGCTGCCAGGGGTCGATACTCCAGAATCGGCGCGCGGCGCCTGAAGGCGAAGGCAGCACAAAGAAGCGCGTTCCTTCCAAGCCTGTCTGCTGCCAGCCGTAGGCGATCGAGCTGTCGGCTGGAAGCCGATTCCAGGCGCGCCAGGCAGTCTTGCTGGTGAAAGCGACAATCTGTGGCTGATAATGGGCGATCTTCTGACTCAACTGATCGGGCTGGAAGTCGGAATGGTGAAGCTGACTATCGACTCCGGCAGCGCATTTGGCAACATCGGTCAAACCGATTCTCAAGTTGAGCAGGGCGCGGTATTCGCTGGGCTGGTAGCGGCGCGGCGTGATTCCCGTCTCCCAAAGCGCCCGCCAGAACGCGTTGCTTGGGTTGGCATAGTAGGCGCCGGCGCGGGCCGAAACATCACTCGCCGCCGTACCACAGAATAGGAGAACGAGGCCGAAGTCGAGAACATCGGGCAGAATCTCATTTAACTGAGTCGAGTTCGCCATCCATGACCTGCAAGTTTTTCTGATGTGTCTCGGCGTAGAATGTATCCAGCGTCCCGGGCAAGTCGAAGCGGCGGTCGCCGATTAACGAGCGCAGATAGATGATGGTTTGCTCAAGGGCTTCCCGCCCTTCGTAGGATCCATGCGAGGGAATGGTTTGCGCGAGATCGTCCCGCGCCGCCCAGGCCTCCAGGTCTGACAACCAAGCGTCGACCGGCGCTGCGCCATTAACGACCGGCAGTGGAGTCTCGAAAGTATCGCCGCCAAGGAGCACTCCCCATTCAGGTATCCAGCCGACAATGCAGTCGGGGGTATGTCCAGGCAGATGATGCAATTCCAGGCTGATTCCGCCGAGATCAAGGGTCAAGGTCCTGGTGAACGTGAGATTTGGCGGGAGGAGACGCACGGCTTCCCACCTAGTTATTTCGGTCAGTTGCATCCGGCTTAGCGTTTCCGGCACATCAGCGTCGAACCGACGCCGGCACTCCGCGTGGGCAACTACTGCCGCAGGCGTCCGCGCAAAGCCGCCGGTACCCCAGCAGTGGTCCCAGTCGGCATGGCTGTAAATGAGATGGAATGGCTTGTCCGCCAAAAATGCGGACAGGACCGCAACATCCGATGGATGGGCCAAACTGTCCCACACTGCCGCGAATCGCTCGCCAAGGATGAGAACACTGCGCACCGAGACGCCGGACGCAGCGGCCTCATATACCCACAAGTTTTGGCGAATCTCTTGCAACTAAACCATCACTTTCTGCCGGTGACAGGGACCGAGGCTGCAGCGATCTGTGGACAAGCACATCCGTCGGGGCGGAAACAACTCGACAGCGTTCTACTGCAGATCTATCTCAAGTTCGGGCGTCAGCCGGAATGTATCGATGACTTCGAGCCAGGGATACGCGGCGTGGTCAGCCGATAGCAAATTCTCATTGAGATCTGCAGCTCTTAAGTTGGCGACGTGAAGGCGATTGTCCGTGCCATGGAGCATCATGAGCAATCCGCTTTCAACTTCGCCGTCGAGCGTCGTGTAGCGGTAGGAAACCTTGTAGCCCGGCGCGCCGCCGACGTCAACTGCTTCTACCGAGCGCGCTTCGATGCCGCTGCGTTGGTCTTCAATCCAATCACCGGCCTCTTCTTCGTTGTCGATCGCGACATCGAAGGTCGCTACCGCCAGTGTCAAGTCATCGCCGAGGATCGTCGCCGGCAGGCCGGGCGCGGCGTCCGTCACCTCCCAATCTGACGGATAACGCAGGATGTGCTTGTCAAGATTGTCGAAGTAGGCGTCCCAGCCAAATGGCGCGTCGGCATAAATGGGGAGCCGTTCGATGCCGTCGGCGACGCCGTGCAAGATGAATTTGAGTTCTCGCGGCGCGTTTTCCGCCATAACGACGCGAACCGTGTAGATGTCGCCGCCTTCCAGCCAGGACTCCTGGCGGGCTATCGTGTGGGACCGGCCGCGGGACAAGTTAAAGTCGATCTGCACTTTGCCGTCATCGGTTGTCTTGCGGCTGGTTTCGTCCCAGCGGGAATAGCCGCTCCAGGTATGGTTGAGCCATGTCGCGTCGAGAAACTGGCTCAGCGCTTCGAGATCCGCGATGCCGGTATGATTCTGGCTGATCCGAACTTCCACCACACTCCGGAAAGCGCTGTTGGTCAGGCTGGCGCGCAGTTCGTCAGATGTATTGCTGCTGCTGCCGGCGACCCATCCACTAGGCGCGCCGACCGTGAAGAGGCCGGAACTGTGAAGATACCTGCTGTTGAAGTCGATCGCCGAAACATCGGGCGGCGCGGGAACCGTCGGCTCAGGGAACGGCGTCGCGGCTTCCTGTTCGAAATCCCCCTGGGCGATTTGTCCCGACAGCATCGGAAGTATCAAACTGCCGACCATCGCGATCGTCATGACAATTCCGATAATGTAGGTAAATGTCTTGGTCGTTTTGTTCATTCAAAGGCTGCTCCGGAAGCGCGGTCAAAGCGGCGTCATCTTACCGCAAAAGCAGAACACTGTTAAGCAAGACTTTTCCCCTCTATAATCCGCCGCGATAGTAAAATGGCCGCCGTCCGTTTTCCAGCAGCATGACAGACGGCGCCAAAGACTTAGCGATTCGTCACAACAGAAAGCAGGTTACGGCAGATCAATGACCGACGCAAACTTTGCAACAAGACCATTGACCTTGAACGACGCGAGCGCGTATGTGGATACAGTCAACGCGATATCGGAGCACATCGGCATCGACGACAAGATACAAGCTGAAAGCGCGCTCCTGGAATGGCGGGAGCCCGGTTTCGATCTGGGCAGTTGCTCGATCGGAGTATTTGATGACAGCGGAGGGCTGCTAGCTGGATACGCGACCTTCTGGGCGACAGGTGAGCCGCCAGTGCGGCCGGGTCTCCATTGGGGTGTGCACCCCCGGTACCAGAGCGCCAAACTTGAAGGCCAGCTGCTGCGTTGGGGGCAGGAGCAAGCGGAAGGCGTCATAGCGCGCTGCCCGCCGGATGCGCGCATCAGCCTCTGGAGCGGCGCGCACAAGGGTCATACCTTCGCCGAAGCCGCCCTGGAAAGAGCGGGCTTTCGTGAAAGCCGTTGGTACTTCGACATGGAGATTGAGTTGACCGAACGTCCTGCGCCGCCGCCATTTCCAGCCGGCATCAGCGCCCGCCCTTATTGCCACGAGCAAGATCTGCCGCTATTGGTTGATGTCGTGCGCGATGCGTTCTCTGATCACTTCGGTTACATCGAGCAGCCTTTCGAGAAAGACCTGGAACTGTTCCGTCACTGGCTGGACAATGATCCCTACTTTGACCCCGCGCTGGTGATCTTCCCGGTGGCGGAAGACACGGGCCAAGTGGTCGGAAGCTTGCTCGGGTTGACGCAAGACTATCGTCATCCGGAGGCGGGCTATGTCGATACCGTTGGCGTTCGGCGAGCGTATCGGCGGCGCGGCCTGGCAACGGCGATGCTGCAGCATAGTTTCGCGATGTTCTGGGACCGCGGCAAGAGAAAAGTGCACCTGGATGTCGACGGGAAAAGCTTGACCAATGCGGTCGCGTTGTACGAACGCGTTGGGATGTATGTGTATCGGCGCTATGCCGTTTACGAGAAGCTGCTGCGCGAGGGCGTCGAGTTGGCGAAAGTATCGCTGGAGTGAGGCCGATCATGAAATCAGGGACGGGATACGCCAAGATCAATGGCGCGCGGCTGTATTATGAAGTCGCGGGAAGCGGGAGGCCGCTCGTCATGATCCACGCCGGCATCGCCGACTGCCGCATGTGGGATCATGAGTTTGAAGTCTTCGCCGGGGCGCATCTCGTTATGCGCTTCGACATGCGCGGCTACGGAAAGAGCCCCCCGGTCGAAGGCGAGTTCAATATCCAGGACGACTTGACGGCGCTGCTGGAGGCGTTAGAGATTCCCCCGCCGGCAATTTTGATGGGCTGTTCAATGGGTGGCGGGCTTGCGATTGACTACGCATTGGCGCAACCGGAAAAAGTAGCGGCGCTGATTCTGGTCGGCAGCGGTCCGCCGGGGCTTGAACTCGATGTGGAAGGACCCGATGAGCTGTTTGCCCAATCGGAAGCGGCATTCCAGGCGGGAGAGCTGGATCGGGTCGCGGAATTGGATATGCAAATCTGGTTTGATGGCATCGGCCGCAATACGCAAGAAGTCGATGCGCTTGTTCGCCGTAAAGCTTATGACATGGCGCGCCTGGTGACCGAGCACGAATACAAGGACATTGGCAAGCACATTCGCAAGTCCACTGAAAAACCGGCGGCTGAGCAGCTGCCTGAGTTGACGGTGCCGGTCTTGGCGGTCGTCGGCGAAAATGATCTGCCGTACTTGCGACTCGCCGCGGATTATATGGTCGAGCATCTGCCAAACGCCAGCAAACTTCTAATTCCAAACGCGGGGCACCTGCCGAATATGGAGCATCCGAAATTGTTTCGGGCGCTGGTCGCCGGTTTTCTTAACAGGATTTGATGGAGCGGCAGTGGAGTTGGCGAACTTGGCGCTGGAGTGAGAGGCTGCCATCAGTCAAAGCGATCAAGCACGTATGGGCCTTTTCCAAGTTTAACTGACGCATGGTGCATAAAGTTCGCATCATAGCGGTCAATGAACATGTATTCGTACTCCAACGCTCGGAGTAGCATCTTGTGGAACATGCTGAGAATTATTCGGTATTCTCGTCGAGGCTCGCCTGAGTAGAAAGTGCCTCGATGTACGACTGCGTTTCGGCACTCAACATAAAAGCCAACGTCGCATCTATCTTTGTACTTGTGTCCCTTGCCTAAGCACGGTTCCTCGCCTTTACCCCGATATTTGTTGTCGGGCTTTGTACCTAGTGCATGACATTTCGAGCATATTACAATCGGTACTTCGTGGCGAACAACAAAGTCACATACTCGTTTTCTCAAGGTAACTGGGTATTTTCCTATTTTCTTTTTGTCATTTACGCGTTTACAAAGCCACTCCATAGCATTGTATAATAGGAGACATCTGGTGTCTAGAAAACCCGCTGTATGAATTTCTACTAAGAAATGTGAGAACCAACCAAACTGGTAATCAACATCCTTGTCTAAGTAGACTGGAAGGCATCTGGCAAGGAATTCATGGGTAGCATCATGATGTACCGACTCTATTACTTCAAACTCCTGATACGCGCCAAGAACTTGATGACGATGGTGACAAAAATACCTAGATAATTCGGAATCTACAAATGAGAAAGCGATCCAGTTGATCTGGATACCTCTGGCGATGGTCAATAGTCTGCATATTGCGTTTACAATCTGGAAAATCTTATCCTTTGAGTGATTACCAACCTTCACTGAAAGTTTACATGTTGCTCGTGCTGTGCCTAGATCGTTCAGCAAATCAACCGCTTGTTCATAGTCGGCCAATCGTGTAAAGGCAAGCTCAACGCCTTGCACAGTCAACTCCAGACAATTCACATCTTGCCCAAACCCTCCTTGAATCCTTGCGTTTCCCAAATAGACAAAGTTAGTGATATTGAATTCCACTGTTTCGGCTTTTGTCCAATTGTCTTCGCCAACAGATAGGCCAAAATCCATCTCAGATTGATAGAAGTAATCCTCGAACTCTTGATTGTAAGTAAAGCCAGAATAGGCTCCCATAACAGTAGAAACGACTCCACCTGCTTCCAGCGTCTCTCCTAGATGCGTCTTGCCTCTCAGATGAAAAGCGTCACGCCAACCCAGCCTGACTCCGCAACAAATGACAAATGACCCTTTCTGGCGCTGGCCAATCGCATAATCTGTCTTGACAACGTTGTTATCTCTATCTTTCAGTTGGCCAATACCGTGATACACGGCAGCCAAATCGCTGAACCTGTTCTCAAGTTTCGATACTCGCAAAGCCATCAGTTGCATACCCGTTTGCGTACAGCTATAAAGTATCTCATTAGGTCGCTCATTTCTGCAAGGGGATCCAAGGGAATCATAGAATTGGGGCAGCTGATGACCGCCGAGCGAAACGAAGACCGCTACGAAGACATCCTCAAAAAGATCGCCGAGCGCCGGCCCTTTGGCAGGAAACAGCGAGAAACCCGGCCACTGACGCCGCATGAACGCGTCCTGAACCTTATCAACGCTTACGATTGCCTGGCTGAGCTGTCGCGGGAGGGCTACGCGCAATGGCTATGCCACGGGCCGAAGAGCCTTCGGGGATCGGCCTGGGCGGGCGTGGTCGCCTGGGCGCATCGCAAGGGCTATCACGGTTATCAGTCGCTTAACCTGCACGGCGTCTGGGCGCACTACGTGGATGATGAAATCCGCCTCAGCATTGGAATACGAACATTGCCCTACAACGCGCCGGTTTATGACGCGGGTGTATACCGCGTCGCCATCCAGAGCAACTTCAGAATATACTATGATGATAGCGGCCGACCGCCATACGGCGAAGAACCACGGCTCTATGGCCGCGCATTCAAAGAGGAAGAGCGCCTGCAGCATCGGCAAGCGCTCATCGAAATCGTCAAGCAGTGGCGAGGCCAGTTGGCGGCCGGCTAGTCTTCGTCTTCGTCGAATTCGATTTCGGTCGTCAGTCCGGATGCCGCCAAATCGGCGAGGGATATGCCACCTTCGTCTTCCTTCACCAACATGCTGACGCCCTGCTTAAGTTTTTCGCCGCAGACGAGGCAATCGGGATCGCGACCGATCTCGATCCAGATGCCGGTATGTGGATCGTTTTCCCGCCCCTCAATGATTTCCATCGTATTATTGGTGACGATCAGGGTGTTGGCTGGTGAGGGCTCATAGGCGCCTGTGCCCCGCAGCAGCTCGTTGATGATGAGGTCCGTTTGGATTCCTGCGACTTTGGTCACGTTCACCCAAAGTCCCGGCTCCGCTTCCAAGGTGCCGGCTTCACCGATCATCCCATAGTCGAGCTCGCCGATCTGGTTCATCGATACCATGACGCCGTCGCGAGTTGCTTCCGACCAGCAGGCGTAGCAAGGACCGTCAAAGGGTTTGATGATGACATGATCGCCGCCTTCGCCCCGTTCATAAACGCCGGCATACGAAGCGCTTAACCTCTTTTCCAGACATTTTTCATTGATCGCGTATTTGACTTGCTCATGGTCGACCGCCACTACAAGAATATCTACGGCATCGAGACAATCCCAGTGGTCTTCGATCAGGCCTTCGCGAACTTCGACGGTTGCGTCCGGATTACGGTTGAGAATCAGATCGGCAACTGCGGCGGCTTTATTCCGCCCCACATAGCGCAGATCAGCGACGTGACGCGTTACGTTGCCGCGCTCAAGCACATCGTTGTCTACAAGCACAAAGTTGGTCACACCGCTCATCGCCAGGCCGAGCGCCACAAATCCGCCGCCCGAGCCCAATCCGACGACCGCAACCTTCTTTTCGGCCAGCCGGCCCAAGTTGTCTGAGCCTATCAGTCTCTCGACCCGCTCCCAAATGTCGGCCATATCACTGTGCCTCTTTATCCGTCTGATCATCATCGGCGGCCGCTTCGGCATCCGTTTGAGCTTGGTCATCTCTGATATCTGTATTGGGCTCGCCGCCGTCCATGCTGCTCGCAAGCTCGGCGGAGAGAGCTTCCTCTTCACCTAGAATGACTGGAATGGAAACCGCCGCCGGCTGCCGCAAACCCATATCGATTTCAATGGCGACCACATAGTCGATGAGGTATCGATCCGGGGTCCATTGCCAGTCCGACGGATCCTCGATTGGCGTGGCGACCTCCCACAGCTTTTGGAACGTAGCAACCGGATCCATCAAGTCGAGATCGGCGACGAAGGGCGCCTGGTAGGCTTTCGGCGCGTAATGTGGATAGTCGTGCTGGGTGACAAACAAGAGAAAGAAACTGGCGCCTTGCCGAATCGTAAAGAAACAGAATTCCAGCGGCACTTCGCCATCGCATTCGTAAAAGAGCGTACGGACAAGCAGGCCGTCATCAACCAAAGCAAGGGTTTCGCTCGACAGGCGATCGGCCAAAACCACGTGCCAACCGTACTTCATCATCTGCGGCAGCTCATCAGCGGGCACGATCTTGGGATGCACCGGTTGAAACACACGCACATCGCGGTGGATGTACCACCAGTCCACCCGCATGTCGGTGCCGTTTTCCATCGGCACAGTGAGGTAGTTTACGGCCAATTCAGTTTCGCCGATGATAGGCGCGTAACCCACCGTGACGATCGGCACCAGCAGCGAATCCATCGCCAGTTCGTCATCGTCAAGCCAGGAAAGAGCGGTCATCAAGTCGCCATGGCTCGGTTGAATCATCGAACCAGGCTGTTTGTGCCAGTCTCCCAGATAGCGCAGCGGCACATCAAAGCGGTCTGGCAGGACGCCGCTCCCTCGCTGCTGCTCGCGATGGAAATGCCAATTTTCTTGCAGCCACCAGATGATCTCATCCTGTAAGGCGTCACCCTGCTGAAAAGTGTGTGTCCGGCGGACAGCGGTTTCGTCGGGCGAAATGGTATCGAGCACATAAATGGTGGGCAAGCCTTCGGGGGTATCATCTTCCACGATAAAGCCCACCATGGCTTCGCCGGTTTCGTCCGCCATGTATTGGCTCGCGGCGGAAAGCATGCGTTCCACCGCCCGCTGTGACAAGACCAGGTTTGGTACGATACCGCGTGAAATCATCGCCATTCCCCGCAAGCGCTTCCTAATATGTTCAAACTCGACGTGGACGAGCTTGAAGATTTCCAACTCTTCCCGGATACGCATGTTCAGCGCCTCCGGCGGCGAGGCAATGGCGTGCTCGCTTTGATCCGTTCTTCAATGCCGGGCCAGTTTCCGGTAGAGCGCCAGGTGTAATAAGCGTAGAGCCATTGAATCGCCCAGCCGCCGACGGTAACCGCGGTGGACTTGGAGGGATTCCAGCCATATTGTTCGCCATCTTTGGGATTGAACAGGCACAACTGTCCATCTTCATATTGATGCTTTTCACTGTAAATTCGAGGTTTGATGCAATAAGCTTCAGCAGGCCGGTTGGGGTATTCCTTGGGGTAGACAAGCTTGAGGCTGTGGTTCGGCGAATCGAGGATACTCATATTGATCTCGACCACGCCCTGCCAGTAAAGCAAGCCGCCAAAAGGCGGGACAACCAGCTTAAATGTGTTGCCAAACGTGGCTTTCATCGCCTCGACTTCCCATACGAGGCGGGCGGAGACTTTCTTTCTCGAGCCCCACCAATTTGACATCGACTCCACTCCGAAAACAGCTTGCCAGCATCCTGCGCAATCAACTTTATTGTTTATGGCTGGTGTTGTCTAGGTTGAGCCCTCTCCAATTGCGGCGCCGAAACGATAGCGCGAGCCATGCAAGCCCGTGCCATCGGCGCGCAGTAGGGTTTAACCGAGCGCAACTTTCGCGCCTGCCATGATTAAACCGCAAGGGAAAGGCATATAAACACGAGCCGCTCGCAGACGATAAAGTGATATTTACCAATAGCGTGGACAGCCAGGATGTATGTCTGTTAAAACGAGAAAGTCAACCGGGACCGGACGGTTGCATCGTCGGTTTCGATCCCGATTGACCTTCGTCTATCTATGCAAATCCTATCGTGGATTTGCAGCATACGCAAGGAGCGTAAGATATGTTCACGCAGCGTTTTATTCGTCTCAGCATAGTGCTTGGGCTATTGTTCATAGCTGTGCTGCCTTTCATAGCGCAGGACGATGGCGTCCTCACGGTTTATTCGGGCCGGAATGAAAGTCTGGTCGGTCCGATTCTGCAACAATTCTCGGAAGACACCGGTATCGGCATAGAAGTGCTATATGGTAAAACCGCCGCTGTCGCCAATCAAATTCTGACTGAAGGTGGAAACAGCCCGGCCGATGTCTATATCGCGCAAGATGGCGGCGCGCTTGGCGCATTGGCCGCGGCGGGCATGCTTCACAGATTGCCCAGCGCAACCTTGGGACAGGTTGTTGACGACGCCTTCGTTTCCCCGGACGGCGTCTGGACTGGCTTGAGCGGTCGCGCCCGCGTCTTCGTCTACAGTCCGGAATCGCTGGAAGAACACGGGCTGGAATTGCCGAACTCGATCCTTGATCTCACCGGCGAGGAATGGAGCGGCTTGGTAGGCTGGGCGCCAACCAACGCGTCCTTCGTCGCCAATGTCACCGCCATGCGCGTGCTGCTAGGCGAAGAAGAGACCGCGGGCTGGCT
>JAPOYU010000159.1 GCA_026706395.1 Chloroflexota bacterium | reverse complement strand
GCGTAGGTCGCGTAGGTCGCGTAGACACTGACCGCCGACACTGACCGCCGACACAGACCGTCAGTCGCCCCTCCAGTCGTTTTGCAGGCGCGTTTATTCTTCCCAGGGGTCGGCCTTGAAGAGTTCCATGATGTAAAAATGCGCGCCGGCCGGGTCTGTCGCCAGCGCCCAATAGCCCGTATCCGGCGCCTCGTTGGGTCCCATGTGCACCTGCCCGCCGAGCTCGTTGACGCGCGCGATGCCCGCGTTGATTTCGCCTATGTTGAAATAGGGCATCCAGCAGGGCGGCGTATCGCCGAAGCTCTCGTCCATCTCGATCATGCCGCCGTTGTTGCGGCCCCGGTTACTGATGTGGATGTAATGCTCATCGCCGTAGAACTCCCAGCCCAGCACGGCGCTGTAGAAGGCCTTGGCCGCCGCCGCGTCCCGCGTGAGCAGCTCGTTCCAGCACATGGCGCCGATGGTGTTGACGATGCCCGCGCCGATGTGGTTCCGCGCCTGCCACAAGCCCAGCGCGGCGCCCGTCGGGTCCATGAAGAAGGCCATGCGCCCGCTGTCGAAGACATCCATGGGACCGAAGATGATCGTGCCGCCATTGTCCGTGACGACCGGCAACAGCGCATCGACATCATCGACAGATACGTAGCATGACCAGTGCGATGGGATATTCTGCTCGAGGGCCTCCGGCGTCGCCTCGCTGAGCGCGGCGACATTTTGGCCCTGGTGCTGGAACATGGTGTAGGTCATGCCTTCGCCGATGGGGATATCGAAATTGCCCCAGCCGAAGAGATCCATATAGAATTGCTTGGCCGCCGCCGAGTCGGTCGAGCTGGTATCCGCCCAGCTGAATGTGCCGTGTGGGTATTTTGTTACGGTGTACATATTTTGTCTCCTGTCAGTGCGGGCGACTTACAAAGTCGCCCCTACATGATTCGTATAACAAGGGTGGGCGACTCACAGCCGAGCGTAGACACTACGGTTCAGTCGCCCCTACAGACTTTCGTTTTGTGGGCGCGGTCTATTCTTCCCAGGGTTCGGGGTCCTGGAGAATTTGAATGATGTAGAAATGGGCGCCGGCCGGGTCAGACATATAGGAGAAATAACCGACGCCGGGCGCTTCTGTCTTGGGAATGATGATCGTCGCGCCCAATTCTGTAGCGCGCGCCACTGAAGCGTCGATATCGGCGACGGTGAAGTAGGGCTGCCAGACGGAGGGCATCTCGCCGAAGCTCTCGTCCATCTGCATCATCGCGCCGTTGTTGCGTCCGCGATTCTGGATCATGATGTAGCCGTTCTCGTCGGCGAAGAATTCCCAGCCAAAAAGCGCGCCGTAAAAGGCTTGAGCGGCCTCGGCGTCCTTGGTCAGCAGTTCGTTCCAGCACATGGCGCCGACGGTGTTGACGATGCCCGCGCCGATGTGATTCTTAGCCTGCCACAAGCCGAGCTGCGCGCCGGTCGGATCAATGAACTGCAGCATGCGCCCACTGTCGAATATATCCATGGGGCCGAAGACAATTGTCCCGCCGTTCTCGGTGACGACATCGGCAAGCGCGTCCACATCGTCGACTGACACGTAGTTGGTCCAATGGGAGGGGATGCCTTGCGCTTGCATGTCGGGCATCATCGCGGCGAAACCGGCGGCATGCTCGCCCTGATTTTGGAACATGGTATAGAACATGTCCCCGCCGATCGGCTCATCAATTTTGCCCCAGCCGAACAGGTCCATGTAAAAGGCTTTGGCCGCTTCCGGGTCGGTCGAAGTGTTGTCCGCCCAGTTGAATGTTCCGTGAGGGTATTTGCTTACTTTGTACATCTGTGGTCTCCCGATTAGTTGGCGGGACGAGCCGCCGGCTCGCCCGTACGATATTGCGTTGGTTGAATAGCCGGTTTACAGGCCGTAAAGCCGACGTATGTTAGAGGCAGGTTATGCGATTGTCAATGGAGCGGAAGGCATCGGCTTACTGCTGCGCCATCTCCCGGTGCTGCAGCGCTTCTTGTATCTCGAAGATGGAGCCGGCGTTGTCCGGCTTGGGCAGGGGAATGATTACGGGCACGGCTTCGGCGCGTGGTCGTACGTTCGGTTGGCCGCGCAGGACCGTGGCACAGTAGTCGGCAAATGAGGCGCCGAGTAGAGGCCAGGAATCGAGCGAACAGTATTCAAAGAGCAGCAGACGCCGCGGTTCAGTTGAATGATTCGGCGTCGAGGCGTGCAAGGTGCGGGCATGATGTATGGTGATGCCGCCGGCTTTGACCAGGCACTTCGCCAAGTTCGTCGGTTGGAAGCCGGGCTCGCTCACCGCGCCGACGAAGACGCCGTTTTCGTGATGGCTGTGCAATTTGCCCTTGTGCGAGCCGGGCACCATGAGCATGCAGCCGTTCTCTTCGGTCATATCGTCGATACAGACGCCGACAGCCAGCACATCGTCGTTGGTGTGCGGATAGAATGCCCAATCTTGATGCCACTCGACCGCGCTGCCGTGGTCCGGCTCTTTCATATTGAGCTTGGTGTTATGTCGGCGCACTCCAGGGCCGACCAGTTGCTCGACGATGTCCAGAATGCCATCATGACGCAGTGTCCGATCGTATACTTCGTGCTGCTGGATCGGGTTCTTGATACGGCGCAGGCGCGGGTGTTCCGGACTGTGATTCCGCTCGAGGTCATAGATGTCATTGTGTTGGCTGACGGAACGCGAGCGTTCGACAAAGTCATCGGTGACCCGCCGCAGCTCCGCCAACTCATCGGCGCTGAGCACGTTCTCAACCGTCAAGTAGCCGTTTTCGTGATAAGAGGCGATCTGTTCTGGGCTAAGCATTTTCAATTCTCCACAGTTCAATCTTGGCAGAGTATGGAATATCGCCAGGCGGCTGTCAACGGGTGGGCGCTACCAAAGCGCGGCAGCGCCGCGCTTCCGCGCTTCGATCTGATCGCGCAGCCGGGCCATCAGGTCGATGTCCATCTGCCGGAAGAGGTCGATCATATCGATCGGCACCCAATTCTCGATCAGGAATTCGCCCTCGCGCTTCCACCAGTCGAAGTCACGCAGCGTCATCAGCTTGCCGCTGGCCGGGACGCCGGCGTAGATGCCGTTGTGATGCGAGTAGGCCGTATCCCAGATGCCGCCGGCGCAATAGGGTCCTTCGCCGATGCGGCCCATACGGCGGCCGCTGTCCGCGCGGTTGATATCGCGATCGCCGAAGCCTTCCAGCCAGGGGCGCTGATGAAAGTCTTCGTATTCCTCGAGACTGTGACAAGCGCCGATGCCGCTGGGACCGTACCATTTCATGTCCCGATGCCAATACTTCTCCTGCTCCATCGAGCGCAGATCGCCGCCATCGCGAGCCCGCTGGTAGCGGCGCATGCCCCGTCCCATGGCCTCGACCAACTGCAGGCTTTTGCGCGACTCAAGCGCGTCCTGCTCGGTGAGCAAGATGCCGTCCTTGGCCAGCGGTCCGGGGATTTTGCCGCCTTCGGCACCTGGAGCGGGCGGCAGCAACTGAAAGCCCGCCTGCCGTATGACAGCGAGTATATCCAGTTGCAGATAGCACTCGGCGACCAAACCCTCGCGCATGACATAAAAAACGCCGAACCAGATATTGGTCTTCCGGCCGGTGGCGGGAATGCCGAGCCAATCTCGCTCGAAGCTGCCGGTCAGATAACCGCAGCCGCTGACCCATTCCTCGTCGCCCTCGGTGGCGTAGAGAGCCGAGCTTTCATCGATGCCGCCGATGAAAACGTATGGCTGGCGCTTGAGATCGGGAAAGGAGCGTCGCAGCGGCAGCCAGAAATCGGCGATCACGGCTTCGACGCCAATGATCCGGTCGATCGGCGCGGAGACGTTCCAGTTCACATCAGGGTGGACGGAGGCGCGGAGCAAATTCGGCAATTGATCGATTGTGGCGTGATTGAGGCGCTGCCACAGATCCCAGACGGCTGCTTTATTGGCTTGGTTTAGTTGAATGGACATAAGTGCAATTCCTAAGCATCGTTTTCTGTTTGCCGTTCGCTCATTACTTCCAGCCCCACTTGCAAGGCCTCGGTGATTCTGTCGACATCGTAAACGCTGCCGGCCCAGACGCCGCCGCTGGCCGCTTGCAGCGCCGCCCAGAGACGCGTATCCGCCGGCAAGTCAGGATGGGGCTGCAAATCGGGATGCGGCTCGCGCGAATCGAGCAGGGCTTGCGCCTCTTCAGGCGATAAGCCGCCAGCCGCCGTGCCCACCAAATCCACGGAGCCACTCAAGCTGTTCCGGTCGATCTCAATCTCGATCAGGTCGCCATCGCGCAGTTTGCCGATGGGTCCGCCGGCCAGCGCTTCCGGTCCGACGTGGCCGATGCAGGCGCCGGTGGAGACGCCGGAGAAGCGCGCGTCGGTGATGATCGCCACCTCTTTGCCCCAGGGGATGAACTTCAGCGCCGAAGTCAGTTGATAGGTCTCTTCCATGCCGGTGCCCATGGGACCGACGCCGGTCAGCACCAGCATATCGCCGGGCTGGATTTTCTCGCCTTCCAAGCCTTTGAGCGCGCGTATCGCCGCTCGCTCCGAGGTGAAGACCCGCGCCGCGCCCCGATGCCGATAGACGCCATCAGCGCCGACGACTGAGGGGTCGATGGCGGTGGCTTTGATGACCGAGCCTTCCGGCGCGATGTTACCCCTGGGGAAGACGACGGTGCTGGTCAAGCCGCGTTGTCGCGCGCTGTCCGGCGACATGATGACATCATCCGGATCGATGCCATCGTTGTCCCGCAGGCGCTCGCGGGCGAAACGGCGGCGGTCGCTGTCTTCCCACCAGTCCAGCACGGTATCCAGCGTATCGCCGGTGACGGTGGGCACATCGGTGTTGAGCAGACCTTGCGCGCGCAAGTGCAGCATCACTTCGGGAACGCCGCCCGCCATGTAGACCTGCACGGTGGGATGGTTGCGCGGTCCGTTGGGCAGGGCGTCGACCAGGCGCGCTGTGCTGCGATTGACGCGAATCCAGTCGTCCACGCTTGGTGGTTTAAGCCCGGCGGCATGCGCTATTGCCGGGATATGCAGCAGCAGATTGGTCGAGCCGCCGAAAGCCGAATGCACCAGCATGGCGTTTTCCAGCGCGGCTGGCGTCAGGATATCGGCCAGCGTTGTGCCAGCCGCCTTCAAGTTAAGCAGCGCCAGCGCCGAGCGCCGGGCATTATCCAGCCAGATGGCTTCGCCCGAGGGAACAAGCGCACAGTGCGGCAGGCTCAAGCCGAGGGCTTCCGCGACCACTTGGGAAGTCGCCGCCGTGCCCAGGAATTGGCAGCCGCCGCCGGAGGAGCCGCAAGCCTTGCAGCCCATCTCAGCGGCGTAATCCAGGCTGATCAGGCCATGGGCGAAGCGGGCGCCGATGGTCTGCACGGTGCCGGCGTCTTCCGCGCCTTCAGCCGGCAGGGTCACGCCGCCGGGCACAATAATGCCGGGCAGATCGCCGCAGCCGGCCAGCGCGATCATGGCGGCGGGCAGCCCTTTGTCGCAGGTGGCGACGCCCATGACGCCATCGCGGGTCGGCAAGGAGCGGATCATGCGGCGCATCACCAGGGCGGCGTCATTGCGGTAGGCGAGGCTGTCCATCATGCCGGTCGTGCCTTGGGAGCGGCCGTCGCAGGGGTCGGAGCAGTAAATCGCAAAGGGAATGGCGTCCTTGGCGCGGATGGTCTCGGCTGCTTCTTTGACCAGCAGGCTGATCTCCCAATGTCCGGTGTGATAGCCCAGCGCGACCGGGCTGCCGTCTTCGGCGCGCAAGCCGCCCTTGGTGCTGACGATCACATACTGCTCGCGGTTGACCTCTTCCGGATGCCAGCCCATCGCCACATTTTGCGTCATGGCGAAGAGGTTGCCGCTGGCTTCATTGAGCAGCATGTCTTCGTCCAGCGGGAGCAGCCCTTCCCGACCACGTCCGCGGGTTCGCGTGGTCGACAGTAATTCAGCGCCGCCGTAGATATTGTCTTGCATGGGGTCGTCCCCTTCTCTTTTGCCACCGAGTACACCGAGTTAAAACGAGTACACTGAGTATTTGATTCACTGCAAAGGCAATCCGCAGAGTTGCTCCAACAATCAGTCAGCGGTCTTCGTTATTTTGTTTCTGAATACTAAGTCTAGATTACTACTTTCTGTGTCCTCTATCACCTCGGTGTACTCGGTGGTAAAAATAGTTTGACTAGATGCACAAGAGTGAGCGGATTATGACACAGAAGCGATTTTCAAATCAAAAAGTGATCGTCACCGGGGCAGGCGAGGGCATCGGCTATGAGGTGGCGCGTCAATTCTGCGCCGAAGGGTCGGATCTGCTTTTGAATGACATTCTGCCGGAGCGGGCGAATGCCGCTGCCGAGCGCATCGCGGCGGAGACCGGCGCGCGCTGCATCTCGATGCCCGGCGATGTCGCCGATGTGGATACGGTGCGCGGCTTGGTGGACGCTGCGGTGAATACCTTCGGCGGATTGGATGTCTGCGTCTGTAATGCCGGGCTGACATCCTGGGGCGATTTCTTCAACTATACGCAAGCCGATTTCGAGCGGGTGATGAGCGTCAACTTGCGCGGGACTTATTTTCTGGCGCAGGCGGCTGCGCGGCAATTGCGCGATCAGGGCGGGGGCGGCCGCATCGTATTGATGTCGTCGGTGACCGGGCATCAGGCCGTGCCGTATCTCAGCGCTTATGGCATGACCAAAGCGGCTCTGGAGATGCTGGCGCGCAACCTGGTGCTGGAACTCAGCCCGCACCGCATCACGATCAACTGCGTGGCGCCGGGCGCTGTGATCACACCGCGCAATCTAAATGACGACCCGAATTATGAAGCGACCTGGTCGGCGCTGACGCCGGTCGGAGAAGCGATACAGGTCGAGGATATCGCCAACGCCGTGCTCTTCCTCGCTGCGCCTGAGTCGAGCAGGATCACAGGGCAGGCGATCGTGGTCGATGGCGGCTGGACCTGCACCAGCCCGATACCGGATATGGAGTATGGGAGGGAATATCAGAATTGAATTTGGAGTTCTCAGGTTGCGGATGATGGGCTCGCTTCGACGCCCCTGTTCGTTTTGCGCCGCCGGCCGCGAAGGATGTCATAACCCAGCCAGCCCAAGCCCAGCAGCGCCAGTCCGACCCCGCCGATGACCATCATGTTGAATTGCTCGGACACCATTCGCCGCCGTTGAATGTCGGAAGCCATCAAGCCTTGCGCCTGCGCCTTGCTCTCGACCGTGACCTCGCCGCCTTCGTCGTGGATCTGCGCCGCTATGTTGCCCGAAAGCTGATTCGACAGGTCCAGGTAGCGCCAGCCGGCGCCGGCGATCAGCAGGATACCGATGACGATGGTGGTGAAGAGCAGTCTTTCGATCAGTTCCGCATTTAGCAATCCGCGCATAACCTCGGCTCACAATATGCTTTATTGCCTAATAAGCGCCGAAAATCTACAATAGGCGCTGTTATTCGCGCACTCATTGTACGGAAGACAGTCATGCCAGACAAGCTCGTATCGGTCGGCGTGGTGGGCACGAGTTGGTGGGCCGATGCCATGCACTTGCCCGCGCTGGACAGCCACCCGGGGGCGCGGACGGTCGCGATTTGCGGCCGCAACCGCGATAAGGCGCGGAAGATGGCGGAGGCATGGGACATCCCGGGGGTCTATACCGATTACGCCGAAATGATCGATAGCGCCGAGCTGGACGCCATTATCATCTCGACGCCAAACGATTCGCATTACCCGATCACAATGAAAGCCTTCGAGCGCGGCTTGCACGTCCTCTGCGAGAAACCGATCGCCATGACATACGAGCAAGCGCGGGAGATGGCGGATGCGGCGGCGGCGAAGGGACTCAAGACTCTCGTCCCCTTCACCTACAGCTTCATGCCTACGGCGCGTTACCTGAAGGAGCTGATCGGCGGCGGTTATTTGGGGAAGCCCTACCACCTCAACATGCGCTATTACACCGGCTATGCACGGGCGGGCGACTATATTTGGCGCCTGGACCGCAAGATCGCCGGCGCCGGCGTGGTTGGCGATCTCGGCACACATTTCCTTTATATCGCCGAGTGGCTTTATGGCGAAATCAGCGCGGTGACTTGCCGCCTCGGTTTCTCGGTGCCGCGTCCGCCGCTGGACCCGCAGGGCGACGCGTATGAACTGGGCGATGATTCTTGCATGCTCACGCTGGAATTCGCCAATGGCGCCTTGGGCATGATTCATTGCACTGCCGTCTGCTACGAAGATACGCCCTTCGGCCAGACACATCACATGGAGTTTCACGGCTCGGAGGGCACGCTGTACAGCTTCACCGACTGGGACAAGGCGCAGCAGGTCAAAGGCGCGCGGGTGGGCGAGGGCATGCCGCGCGAGCTGCCCATTCCCGATCACATCTGGGGCGCTGCCCGCCGCGACACCGTGCACAATACCTACCGCGATATGTTCCGATCGGAAGATTTTATGATACGCGGCTTCATCAACGGCATTCTGAACGACAGCGCGCTCGCGCCGAACTTCGAGCATGGCGCGCGCATGCAGCGTCTGGTCAGCGCGGCAGTACAGAGTCACGAGACCGGCAGACGGGTCGAGGTTGAGTCGATAACGGAGTGATGGAAGGCGGGAAGAGGATGCGTTTAGAGGGCAAAGTTGCGCTGGTGACCGGTTCAGCCCGGGGCATTGGCCGGGGCATCGCGCTGCGATTCGCCGCTGAGGGAGCGAGCGTGGGGGTTTTGGATTTGGATGCGGAGTCCTGCCAGCGGGTCGTGGACGAGATACATGCGGCAGGCGGTTCCGCGCTGGAAGTTGCCGCCGACATCAGCGATCCGGCCCAGGTTGACGCGGCGGTCAAAAAGCTGCGCGACCAATTTGGCACGGTCAATGTGCTCGTCAACAACGCCGCGGTGATGCCGGTCGGGACAATTCACGAAACATCGCTCGTTGACTTTGAACGCTGCCTGGCGGTCAACTTGCGCGGGACCTATCTGGTTTGTCGCGCTGTCATCCCGGGCATGCTCGCGGCTGGGGGCGGCAGCATCATCCACATCGCGAGCGTAACGGGCATGATCGGTTTGCCGGGTCTCGCCGCCTACTCGATGACGAAAGGCGGCATGATTACGCTAGCGCGTTCTATGTCCACTGACTATGCGGCGCGGGGCATCCGCAGCAACAGCGTCTCGCCGGGCACGATTGATTCGCCGATGCTGCACGAATTTCTGTCGCATCAGAGCGATCCGGAAGCGTTCAGGCAACAATATGATGATATGCACGCACTGGGACGCGTGGGTCGAATTGACGAGGTGGCGAATGTTTGCCTGTTCTTGGCATCGGATGAAGCGAGCTTCGTCACCGGCGCCAATTATACGGTGGACGGCGGCTACAGCGCAAAGGGCGATCAGCCGCAAGACTAGCGAAAAGTTTGGAGCGAGATATGAATGAGGCACCGCTTTTAGTCCGATACTTTCAGCCCGGGGACGGTCCGCGGGTCGGAGTTCTGCGCGACGAGACCGTGCATGACATCAGTCACTGTTTTCCGGCGCTGGTCGATTTCTTTCGGGATTCCGTCGGGGACGTGGACGGCGTCATCGCGGCCGCCTCTCGCGCTGCCGATGATTCGACGCGGCTATTCTCAGCGGCCGAGTTGGACAACGCGCCGTCTTCTGGTGTAATGCACTGGCTGCCGCCGGTGGACGAACAGGAGGTCTGGGCGGCCGGCGTCACCTACCTGGACAGCCGCAGAGCTCGCCAGGAAGAAGCGGCTGATGGCGGCGATGTCTACGCCCGCGTCTACACCGCCGAGCGCCCGGAGATTTTTTTCAAGGCTTCGTCGAAAAACACCGTCGGTCACCTGGACGCGGCCGGCTTCCGCGCCGACTCGAGTTGGAATGTACCCGAGCCGGAACTGGGCTTGGTCGTCAATCCGGCGATGGAGATGCTCGGTTTCACCATCGGCAACGACATGAGCAGCCGCGATATCGAAGGCGCGAATCCGCTTTATCTGCCCCAGGCCAAAGTCTACACCGCCTCCTGCGCTGTCGGTCCCGGCATCTTGCTCGCGCCCTCTAATGATTGGCTGGATACCACGATTCGTCTCGTAATCAGCCGGGCCGGCGCTGAGGTCTTCAGCGGTTCCGTCTCCACCAGCCAGATCAAGCGCACGATCCCGGAACTGCTTGATTATCTGGGGCGCAGCAATACCTACCCCGGCGGCGCCATCTTGCTGACGGGCGCCGGCATTGTGCCCCCCGCCGAGTTCACCCTGCGGCCCGACGATGTAGTCGACATCACTATTGATGGCATAGGTAGACTGCAGAATCGCGTCATCGAGGTCTGATATGAGCCGCCGCGTCGAACTGGCGGAAGTCAGCCTGCCGCAATTCACGCCCCCGTCGGTGCAACCGGTTATCCCGGCGGCGACTTATCGGGCGCGGATTGATGCTGTGCTGGAACGCGCCGCCCGCGCCGGCTATGACGCACTAATCGTCTATGGCGATCGCGAACACTGCGCCAATGTCGCTTATCTGACCGGCTACGATCCGCGCTTTGAAGAGACGCTGCTCATCCTTCAAGCGGGGGGCAAGCCCATCCTCTTGCTCGGCAACGAAGGCATGAGCTACAGCGCCGTATCGCCGGTTGATCTGGAGCGCGTGCTATATCAGACCTTCAGCTTGCTCGGACAACCGCGCGGCGAAAGCCCTATGCTGCGCGACATACTTGTTGAGGGGGGATTGCGGCGCGGGCAGCGGCTGGGCCTCGTCGGCTGGAAGAGTTTCGATGCGCGTGAAGCGGATGACCCGGCGCGCACCCTAGAGATTCCTTCATTCATCGTCGACGCGCTGGCGGAGGTTGTAGGTGAGCGTGGCTTGCTGCACAATGCCAACGAGTTCTTCATGAACCCGGCCGACGGCCTGCGCGCGATCAATGACGTCGACCAGCTGGCGGCTTTCGAGTTCGCAGCGTCGTACAGCTCGGGGGCGGTGCGGGATTTGATCTTCGGCCTGCAAGCCGGGATGAGCGAATTTGAGGCGGTCGCTTTGATGGGGATGACCGGCTTGCCGCAATCCTGCCATTTGATGTTTTCCAGCGGCGAGAGGGCGAGCTTGGGTTTGGCCAGCCCGTCATTGAGGCGCATGCAAATTGGCGATCCGACCTTCGTCGCCTACGGTGTTTGGGGCGCGTTGAACGCTCGCGGGGGCTGGCTGGCGCGAGACGAGAACGACCTGCCGGACGGTGTAAGGGATTATGTCGATGTGCTGGTCGCGCCCTATTACCGCGCCATCGCCGACTGGTACGAGGCGGTCGGCATCGGCGTAACCGGCGGTGAACTGCAGTCGATCATCGAGGCGCATCTGGGTGATCCCTTCTTTGGCATCGGCCTGAACCCGGGGCATCTCATCCATTTGGACGAGTGGCTGCATTCGCCGATCTACGCTGGCTCGGAGATCAAGCTGCGCTCCGGCATGGCGCTTCAAGTTGATGTCATCCCGGCGACCCACTCGCCTTATCATACGACCAATATCGAAGATGGCATCGCCTTGGCCGACTTTGACTTGCGCCGGGCTTTCTGGCAGAAATATCCCGCCGCTTGGGACCGCATTCAAAAGCGCCGCAACTTCATGCGCAACGCGCTGGGCATCAAGCTCAAGCCGGAGGTGCTGCCTTTTTCCAATATGCCGGCATACCTGCCGCCCTTCTGGCTGTCGCCAGGGCGCGCGATGCGAGCCGTCGCGTAGTGGAAACACGGCCCGCGGATGTAGATACTTTTACTATCTTTACCACCGAGTACACCGAGTACATTGAGGACACAGAGCAAAATCACTCAACGCAGGTTACGGGCGGTTCCATCACCTGTCATGTCGCCCTACATGAACTGCTTGAAAAGAGAAACAGCATAAAATCTCTGCGCCCTCGTTTAACTCGGTGGCGAAAGTAAAGAAGGCTGAGCCATGAAAATCACTCGGATCGAAAGTCTGCAATGGAAAGCCTATCCGCGCTTGCTCACGGTGCGCGTGCATACCGATAGCGGTCTAATCGGCTTGGGCGAAACGGTCGACAAGATCCCGGGCGCAAAGGCGGCTTTGCACGGCACTATCGCGCCGCTCGCGCTGGGGCAGGACCCGCTGGACATCGAAGGGCTGTGGCGTTTCCTGATGGACAACATCATGTACCACGGTTACGCCGGCGCGGAGACGCGGGCGCTTTCGGCTTTCGAGGTCGCGCTTTGGGACATCATGGGCAAGCACTACGACGCGCCGCTCTATCATCTGCTCGGCGGCAAGACGCGCGACGAAATCCCAACATACAACACCTGCATCGGCTTCGGCCGCTATCAAGACTACGCCGCCTGGCATGAAGACGCCGGCGCATTGGCGCGGAGCCTGCTCGAAGACGAAATCACCGCCATGAAGATCTGGCCCTTCGATCAGTTCAGCGAGCGCAGCTTCGGTCAGCGCATTACAAAAGCCGAGATAGAAAAGGGGCTGATACCGGTCCAGCAGATTCGGGAGGCTGTCGGCGATCGAATGGACATCGGCATCGAATGCCATTTCCGCTGGAACCGCGTCAGCATGGAGCGCATCGCCAGCGCTCTCGAGCCTTACAATATCCTATTCCTTGAAGATGTCCTGCCGCCGGTCTTCCCCGATGAAATCAAGGAATTGTCCCGCAAGACCAGCATTCCGATCATCGGCTCCGAGCTGCTGCTGACGCGCTGGCAATATCGCGAATGGCTGGAGAAACACGTCTCGCAAATCGTGATGACGGACGCAGTTTGGAATGGCGGGATCGCCGAAACGCGCAAGATCGCTAACCTGGCGGAGACCTTCGGCGTGCCCATCGTGCTGCATAACGTCGCCGGCGCCATCTGTCACGCCGCCTGCATGCACCTCGGGGCGCATATCGCCAATCTGTATTATGTCGAGTCATGCCGCGCGTTCTATAAAGAATATTATGGTGTATTGACCGATTACAGGCCGACGGTCTCAAAAGGGCATTTCGCGCTGCCAACGGGGGCGGGCTTGGGCGTCAATCTGCGGGATTCGGCCTTGCAGCGCGACGACTTGATTCGGGAAGTGTCTGAAGGCGAGGGGCTGGCTCGCGGACGGCGGGCTATGGGCGACCATTGGGCGATTGAAGAGATTCGCTAATGAGTAGTTAGGGGACACATACAGCGCAGTTTGAAACTTAGATAGTCTGTGTTATAATCTCGCCACTCAATTGGTAGCCGCTGTCGGCAGACTCGTCTCGAGAGAGCTTTCGCGCTCTCATTCATCCGATTGTATGGCCGCCGTTTGAATAGCTGCTGGTGTAACCATAAGGCACGATTCTTATCGGTTGTCCTACGTGAGATGTTTTGGATGGCATCAGCAGCGGGTTAGCCGCGGATACAGTCTTATGGTCGGTTCCCGCAAATGAATTGGTCTCGACAGGCGACGCGCCTGAGACAACATTTACCGATGTGTTTATGGAGGATATTCAAGATGAGAAAGTTGCTTCGCACTATCCCGGTGCTGCTTCTTGCGCTGGGTGTCATGATCGCCGGAATTGGCGGCGTCGGCGCGCAGGACCAACTGGTTTTCAGTATGGTCAGCCACGGTGGCGTCGGCAACCCCTTCTGGATCGTCGTAATCAAGGGTATGGAAGATGCCTGCGCTCTGCTGTCCGCGGACTGCGCCTGGTTGGCCGACCCGGTCGATAACGTAGACGATATGGCCGGCTATTGGGATGATGCGCTGGCGCGCAACAACGATGGTATCGGGACGACCGTTCCCAATCCGGAAGTAATCCGTGACGGTGTCAACCGCGCTGCCGAAGCTGGCATCCCGGTCATCGTCTTCAACACGGCCGATCCGAACGCTGGCACGCCGGATGCGCTGCCGACCCTGTTCTACATCGGCGCCAATGAGTTTCTCGGTGGACGTTCGAACGCCCGCGCCGTTCTGGCTGCCGCAGGCGCCGCCGGCGTCGATATCACCAGGGGCGTTTGCCCGATCCAGGAAGTTGGACACAGTGGCCTGGAAGCGCGTTGCGCCGGCGTTCGCAGCGTCTTCGAGGAAGCTGGCATCCCGCTTGACGGCTTGACCATCAATAACGATGTGACTGAATCCGCCGGTATCCTGGCCGATTACTTCAGCGCCAACGACGATGCCAACGCGGCCTTCATGCTTGGCCCGAACCCCTCAAGCTCCCTGAACCTCTACATCCAGGAAGCTGGCGTCATGGCCGGTGAGTTGTTCGCAACCACCCACGATACCAGCGCCGAGATTTACGAGATGATCCAGGGCGGCTACCTGTGGCTCTACCTGAACAGCCAGTTCGAGCTGGCGCCGGGTGGCGACATTCTGACTGGTCCAGGCGTCATCGACACGAGCAACGTTGATGCCATCGTCGAGTTGACCGCAGCAGGTTATCGCTAAGCCGAGATTGATCTTCACGCTCGGGCGGGAAGTTGTTTTCCGCCCGAGTTCTCCTTTACAATACCGAAACAGCAACCGTCACCGCGCCGGTTTCTGCTAGTAATTTCGCCTCATTTACTCCAAACAATTCCTTAGTTGCCTTCGAGAAATAGCTTATGATGCAAGCCTATCTGGAAAACAAAACCGAAGGACGAAACATCGGGCTGCTGGTCACATTCCTGATGGCCTGCTCCTGTGCCTTGGGGCTCCTCGTGGCGGCGATGGTCGCCTGGGGCTGGATGCCGCTGGGCGAGCGCGCCAATATCCCGCGCTGGAGCGAGGGCTTAAATTCTTATGAACAGATCGTCACGGTGGCCAGCCTCATTTATGCCTTATGCGCCGGGCGCACGACCTTTGGCCTGATTAGCCGCGAGCGGGCGAGCCTGCGCTGGTCCCAATGGATGTTCTTCATCTCGATAGTGATCGGCGGCGCCATCCTGCTCAGCGTCATCATTCCGGTTGGTCTCAAGTTCGCGCTTTTGCTCGGCCAGAACATCGACCTGCGCGCTCAAATCAGCGAGGAAGTCGGCGGCCTGGTGCCCACCGTGCTTTCGATTGGCGAAGGCTTGATCAGTATCAGCTTGCTGGTGCTTGTACTGATCGCTCTGCTGGCGCTATTTGTCTTCATTATCCCGCCGCTGGAGTCGCTCCGCCGGATGGAAGGCGTTCGCCTGATCGTCGCGCCGCCCCGCCGGCTGATACAAGCCATCCTGATCGTCTTCGCGCTGGGGATCATCTGCGTGCTTATCGCCGGCATCTACGCCGTGCCGCTTCACTTGGACAAGACCAAGATTCGCATTGCCGAAGACCATCGTATTCTGGCCGGCTTGCTCTTTTTCCTGCCCGCGCTTTTTGGCTATCTCCAAGTGAGACAAATGCGGGAAGAATCGGACGAGCTGCGCCGCGCCGTCGCGCTCACGCCGGGCAAGTTCATCCGTTCCGAACTGGCGAAGTCCCCCAGCGCCGGCGCCATCATCGGTTTCATCGCCATTTTCTTGACCTTCACTATGGCGACCGATCTCTTCCTCGAGCCCAGCTCAATCGCCTCCTACCTTAGCAATGTGGCGACCAAAGGCGTGATCGCTATCGGCGTGACTTACCTGATGATCTCTGGAGAATTTGACCTGTCGGTCGGCTCGATCCTGGGCGTTACCGCTTTGTCATTCATGCTCTTCATGACCGAAGGGGCGCCCGTTCTCGGCGTGCTTGATCCTATACCCGCGGCCATCCTTGCGATATTCGTCGCCATGGTTCTCGGCGCGGTAAATGGCGTCTTGCTGATTACCACGCGCATCCCATCCTTCATCGTCACACTGGGCACTCTCCTCGCCTATCGGGCGATCACCCTGGTCGCGATCGCCGGCGGGCGGATCTTGCGCTACCGCGATTTCCACGATGAATTCCCCGTCTTCGCCATCAGCAATATCGTCTTTGTCGCGCTCGCTGTCATCGGCCTGGCCTTGATAGCTTTCACCGCCTACCGCGTATTGCCCGCGCTGTTCCGCGGCGTGAACCAGGCCTGGTCCATCCGGACTGAAAACGGCGACTTCGGCACGTCCGGCGCTATCATACGTTTCATCGTCTTCTTAGTCGTCTTGCTCATTCTGCTGGCGGTTGTCGCCTGGCTGGTCGCCGTCTTCGGCTATCACATCGGCGGGGGCGGGGGGCAACTGGTCGAAGTCGGCTACTTCGATCTCTTTAATGGACGCGTCGCCTCCATAGGCTCGGAAGGCGATTTCTTCCACCTGCAGATCCCGCGCGACGCCAATGTGCGCCTGGCCATCCTCTGGTGGTTCATCTTTGTGGTGATCTTCCACATCATTCTCACCAGCACATCCTTCGGCAACAGTGTCTTTGCCGCCGGCGGCAATGAAGGCGCGGCGCGCGCTCAGGGCGTCAACGTGGATCGTGTAAAAGTGCAAAACTTCGTCATTGTGGCTGCGTTAACCGGCATCGCCGCCATCTATGAAACCGCCCGCAACCCCGGAGTCGATCCGCTCAAGGGGCAGGGCTGGGAGCTCGAGGTCATCGCCATGACGGTGATCGGCGGCGCTCTGCTGACGGGCGGCTACGGGAGCGTGGTCGGCTCAATGCTCGGCGCGCTGATCTTCGGTATGTTGCAGACTGGTCTCGTACTCGTCGGCATTGAGTCGCGCCTGTTCAGCGGGACGGTCGGCGTCATCATCATCGCTGCTGTCGTCCTCAACACATTCGTTCGCGGCGCGCAACGAAACTAGCCGCTCAGCGCCTACCCGCGGCGAAAGGGGCTGCTGCAGGAATACAATACAACCGACCCGTTGGGCTACCAGATAAAATGGTTTGTGAGCTTAGGGAGCCTTAATTATGGAATATACGCAACAGAACACGGACGCCCTGGTCGATATGATCGACATCCACAAGTATTTTGGCAGCGTACAAGTCTTGCGCGGCATTGATTTTCACGTCGACAGGCAAGAGATCGTCGGCTTGCTCGGCGATAATGGCGCCGGGAAGTCCACGCTGATCAAGGTGCTGACCGGCTTCCATACGCTCACCCGCGGTCAAATATATTTTGATGGCGAAGCGGTCGATATCGACTCGCCGCATGACGCGCGCGAATTGGGTATCGAGACGGTGCACCAGGATTTGGCGCTTGTGCCGCTGATGAGCATCGCGCGGAACTTCTGGCTCGGCCAAGAGCCGACTTATGAGGTCGGCCCTTTTCGCTTCCTGGATAAGAAGACGATGGCGCGCGAGTCGATCCTGGCGCTGGCTGATGTCGGCATTCACATTCGGGATCCGGAAGAGACCGTCGGCACCATGTCCGGCGGCGAACGCCAATCGATCGCCATCGGCCGCGCCGTCTACTTCGGCAAGAAGCTGCTCATCCTCGATGAGCCGACCTCGGCCCTATCCGTTGGTGAGACTCAGAAAGTGCTTGATTACACCATCGCCGCCAAAGAAAAAGGCATGAGCGTCATTTTCATCACGCACAATATCCGCCACGTTTACGAAGTCGCAGACCGCTTCACCATCATCGAGCGCGGGCACAAACTTGGCGACTTCTACAAGAGCGAAGTCACCGAGACAGAAGTCGCCGATATGATCGTCACGGGCGAAATTCCCGAGCGCCTGCGCCTGTACGACGAAGAAGCCGTTGGAGACTGAGTTATGAGACGAACGCCAATACAGCGGAGCCGCCCGCTCATCATTGCGCTGATCGCGCTGCTGGTCGTCACGGCCTGCCGTCCGGACGATTCGCTTGATATCACGCCTTCGCCGACCCCCACGCCGAAGCCGACCGCCACCCCAAGTCCGACGCCTGTGCCGGCTGACTTTGTTGACCCCTACGAAGTCAATTTGAGCGTCATGGAGCGACTGATTGAGTTGTTGCCCAACCCTCTGGCTGCGGGTGAAGAACAATGGAAGCGAAACTATGAAGTCGGCGCCGATGGTGTGGAAAACATCCTCGGCGTGCGCAAACCCGCTGTCGGCCGGGAGATATATTTCTACACCCAGCAAGGCAGCAAAATGAGCCTGAACTTCGTTGTCTTCCCAGATGCGGAAGGCGCAATCGCGGAGTTTGAACGCAAGCAAGAGCTCCGTTCGTCACTGGTGAACCTTGCCGAGGACGATTCTTTGCCGAAGCCAAATCTCACCGGCGGCGGATTGTATGGTTCATTTGGGCTGTTCCAAATCGACAATTACTTCATCGAGGTCTTTGTCGAGATTTTCACCACCTCGTCCAGCCCCCTGCTGCCGCTGTCGCGCGGGGCGCTGCGCTTCTTTGAGGACAACCGCAGCGCATTTGAGGAGGCGGCGACCGCGCAAGCGGCCGAATCCGGTTGAAGAGATGTCTTGGGGATTGTCCTCGATAACCTGCCGAGAGAGATTCTCACCGATACGCAATGGCGCCGCGACTACTCGCGTTTTGATGGCGTGGAGACGCCGCCGAACGTAAAAAATGGCCGGGCGGCGCGCGTCTTCTATCGCGATCAAGCGGCCAACGTCTTCAATATGACCTTCGGCCAGTTCGACAGCCCGGCTGACGCGCTGGCGCACTACGAGCGGCTGAAAGGCATCCGCGAAGGCATCGAGACAGAAAACACGGAAGAGGGCTTCCCGCAGCCCCATGTCATTGGGCGCGGTCTCTATGGCTCGGTCGCGCTTATCGCCGATGAGGAATTCTTCATCGAAGTGCTGGTCGAGCGGGCGCCGGGCACCAGCGCCAATCCCACCGTAGCTATCGCCCGTCGTGCGCTGGCGATTCTGGAGGCGGCCCGGGGCGGATAATCCGCCTGCCTACAGCTGCAACGCCGTGATATAATTCGCGCCACGTTTTCCAACAGCAAGCGAGGTGCGAATCATGTCAGCACTGCCTAGGTACCGCCGTTGGCAATTGTGGGCGCTGGAAAAGAACCTGCTCAATATTGAGCACATCGTCACCACCATCACGGATCCCGCCGCATTCAGCAGGCGCGATGGCGGCGATGGCTGGATGATCTCCGAAGTCCTCGGCCATCTTGCCGATGTCGACTCATACTTTCTGGGGCGCGCTCGCGCCTTCGCCGAGAATAATGACCCGCCGCCGTCATCGGGCAAGAGCCCGGACGAAATGGTCATTGAAGCCGGTTACGCCGAACAAGACGCGCTGGATCTACTCGAGAAATGGAAGGCCGTCCGGGTCCCTTATCACGCCTTTCTGGCAGCCTTGCCGGAAGATGACGAGGAACTCTGGGAACGCCCCGGGCGCCCGGCTGATGGCGGCGGCTTCACTCTGAACGACCAACTCATCCTCAGCGCCTACCACGACCTCGATCATATTCATCAGATCGTGAAGATTATCCGGGGGAGTTAATTCCATACGCGCTAAAATCCAGGTCGAGCACATGGCAAAACCATTCAATCGCTGCTTCACCACGAAGTGATACGATATTGCTCATGTCGCGATTGTGCTTTAGCGCATTGCGGTATTCGCGTAAATCTCCAAAGTTTCGATTGCACTCACCTTTTGAGCCGAAATCAGCCAGGAAAAGGCCCCAGTTTGACTTGCTGAGAATGATATCGGCGTAGTCGGTCACATCACAATAATCCAGTTTAGTCCGCGGCGAGTCGAATCGATTCGCGCTGTTTCCAGGTGCTTTGCGCGCCTCCTGCTCAATCTTGCGGT
>JAPOYU010000036.1:5880-20523 GCA_026706395.1 Chloroflexota bacterium | reverse complement strand
CATCAGAGTCAATCAGCTTGAGCACATGGGACGCTGGATTTACCCCGGGCAGGAACTGCTCATCCGCGAGGCGGACGGCTAGGACGGCGGCCCTGTGCCGGCTTGCAAATGAGAGGCGGCCGGAGAGGCGCGGTCAGAACACAATCATGCCCCGCACCATATCGGCGATTCAGGAGCGGCCTTGCCGCTTTTGCCCAGTTCGCAGGCCAGCGCGGTGGGGCAGGCTTATGGGAATCGGATGTGATGCTCAACTGAAGCAATATTTGCTGCCGACGATTCAATTGGTGTAAACTTCATATGATGAGTTTTCATTTGGGTAGTCCACTCTGGTGAGCAACCATGAACTTTATAGAGAACGAATCGGAACAGAAGTTGCGCGGTGGATATTATACGTCCGATGATCTTGCGCAGTTTCTTGTACGATGGGTAGACACCATTAAACCGAAGACTATTTTGGAGCCCGGTTGCGGCGACGGAGTATTTCTTGAACAAATCGGGTTGAACTTAGATGATGTAACTGTTTGCGGATTTGAAATTGATAACGATGAGGCAAATAAAGCTCTATGTCGTGCTCAGTCCGTCGGTCTAACCGATATCACAGTGTATGCGAATGACTTCCTTGGTTGGGCAGCTGAAGCGATAGAAAATGACGGCTTTAGATTTGATGCAGTTGTAGGCAACCCCCCATTCATTCGCTATCAGTATCTGCCATCTGTCTTTCAAAGTCGTGCCGAGAGAATCTTCAACGACCTGAACTGCAAATTCACTAAACATACTAACGCCTGGGTTCCGTTTGTCTTGGCATCCTTTGCATTGCTTCGCCCGGGTGGGCGCCTCGCAATGGTTGTGCCTGCAGAGATTATCCATGTCTTGCACGCCAGATCTCTTAGGGAATATATAGGCAATCATGCTCGAAAGATCATAATCATTGACCCTGAAGAACTCTGGTTTTCTGACACGTTGCAGGGCGTAGTACTTTTACTTGCAGAAAAGAGACGTGATAAATGTGAACGCGCTGAGGGCGTAGGAATATATCCGGTTCGTGGGCGGGAATTTGTAAGTGGAGACCCGGATGTTATATTTGATGTCCCCCATCCAATAAATGGAAAAACTGTTGAAGGCAAGTGGACTAGGGCACTGCTTGAACCAAAAACTCGGTCATTACTTGATGATCTGACAGCTTTGAAGTCTGTACGTCGATTCGCTGAGATTGCCAGAGTTGATGTGGGGATTGTCACCGGAGCAAATAAGTTTTTCTTAGTATCGGACGAAACTGTTCAACGGTTTGGTCTTGATAGGTGGTCACATCCAATGTTTGGGCGTAGTCAGCACTGTCCCGGCGTTATCTATGACCTAGCCCAACATAAGTCAAATGCCGAAAAAGGGTATCCAACGAACTTCATATGGTTCAAAGATCGTACGGTTGAAAATAATCCAGCTGCCAAGGCCTACATACTACACGGAGAACAAAGTAATCTGAACAAGCGGTACAAGTGTCGCGTGCGCAAACCATGGTATTCGGTGCCGTCTGTGTATTCGACCAGAATCGGGATGCTTAAGCGAGCGCATCATGTGCCTCGCCTTATTCTCAACGAGTTGAATGCGTATACTACGGATACTGCATATCGAATTTCAGTTAAAGAAGGAACTGCAAGAGAACTCGTATATAGTTTTGTCAATCCTCTGACTGCTCTGAGCGCAGAGTTGGAGGGCCGGCACTATGGCGGGGGTGTTCTGGAACTGGTTCCGTCGGAAATCGAACAGCTTCTTATTCCAGTCCCGGCAAATGTAAAGACCGAAATAAACCTGCTTGACAAGTTGATAAGATTCGAGTCAATTAATGATGTCTTGCAGCGACAAGGACGAACCATACTCAGTCCTCTGGGGCTTTCAATTTCTGAACAGGACGAATTGCTGTTGGGCTGGAAGAGACTTCGCGATAGGCGCAACCGTGTAACATCAAAGACAGTCCAAAGTCCATGTGCACAAAAACGCTTGCTCTAGTCGATTTCTATGACGTAAAACCCATCGTAGACATTGTCTCGATACAGCCACAAAGTTCGCTCAAGAAGATCTTCTTTACCAACAAGTTCACGCACTGTACCCCAATGCAGCTGGGTCATACTGTTTTTCTGAATGTACGCCTTGGTGTCTGTTCGGGTGTTGTGAGAGATCCTCAAAGTAAAAACGCCAAAGTTCACATCCCGAACAATTATTTGGAAACGGCCTTCTGTGCGCTCAAAATGCTCACGCCGTTTCGCAGTATCAAATTGCCAATCGAGGTCAGCAAATACTTCATCGCGAAAGTAATGTCTCTGATCAATACTCTCAAAAGCGCCCTTTTTGAAAAGCATGGAGCCGGTAGGATTGGTGTTAGTACCGGTCGGAATGCAAAGATCGCGTCTCGTCAGTGGATTGCTCTTCCACACTAAGGCCAGTCGCTCTCGTACAGGTTTCAGAAGTTCGAATGGAGTTGAGAGTGCAGGCGGTGCGGTTGCTTCTGACACGTCTTGGTATGGTTCTGCCGGAGGCGTTGCAATTGTGTGTGTCTTGAGATTCATCCTTGGAACCGTATCCAGATTACGCCTTCTCGACGAACCTGACATGGTTGGTCCTTGATCTGTACTTTCATCAATTACACGTCCGGAGGCCAAGAGGTCTTTAATCGCTGCATAGTCTGAAATATGGATCACGTTTTCAGAGAATTCTGCAATCATTCCGTCAATCTGGTTTTCCAGCCTTTCGACGAAAGCTATGTCGTCCGGTTTGCGAAGTTCCAGATTCAGAAGGATACTGGCTTCAATGTTCGAGGTTAGCCCGCCGACTGTGAGGTTCGCGCTTCCAACTAGTAGACGCGCCTGATTCGGATTGCGTGACATGTATATTTTCGGATGGAAGACAAGCCTGCGTGAACCAGTGTCAACAGCGTAGGTTGTACAACCTAGCTCTAGCATTGTTCTCAGTCCTTGCGCTGACGTAATTCCGTTCCGTATCCCTGCCAGCACCGTAGTAATGCCAGCAATCTGCTTAACTTGATCTCGGAGAAGATAGAGACCACGCGCATTCATGAACGCCACGCTCACAATTGCACGAGTTGGGTGATCGATTTGTAAGATATGTTTAACTGCAGAAAGATGGTTTTCTGTAGTTATTCCTTGAAGTAGTATGCGTTTAGCCATAGCAAATAATGGGCGGTCTTTGGATTGAACCCAGTTTATATGATACCATGGCCGTGCTACAAGATTTGCAGCAATCAAAACACAATCACGCCGCGCGCCATATCGCCCGTCAGCCTCGTTGAATGTAGCGATTATAGAGAAAACAAGCGTCTTAGCGGCAGCGTGAATCCGGGCAGGAGCGCGCCGCCCTTTAATTCACCATCCATTTCAATGATCTCGCTTTTGGCTGTGCCGTCGTCCGCGGCCGACCACCTCTCGGCTTTGTTACGCTCCGGGTCAATGAGCCAGACCATATCCGTGCCATGGCGCAGGTAAACAGCGGCTTTGCGGCGCGTCTCCGCCAGCGTCTGCGAAGGGGATACCACCTCCACCGCCAGATCGGGCATATAGGGGGCATAAGTCTTAAGCGGCTTTCGCGCTGCCCGCGCCCAGCTTTCGAAAGCGACATCGGGCAGCAGCACCGTGTGACGCTCCCCCGACGGGTGATAGCCTACTTCGATGGTTACTCTGCCTAACCCGCGCTCGACCACATGATTGCCTAAGAGACGCGCGATCTCGCTCGCAATGCTCCCATGAGAATGACTCGGTGACATCTTGACGCACAGCTCCCCATCAATGAGATAGTACTTCTCCGCCAAATTCATTGGCTGACGCTCGAGCCGCCAAACATCGTCTATTGTGTATTCGCGCTCTCGGGTAACCATCGCCGATTTGCTTTCACTCCCTCTCAGCCAAAATCAGTATATCACATTGATAAGTGGATTCCCTGCTGGCCGCTTTGAGTTGCGTGGCTTCGGCAATCAAAACACAATCACGCCGCGGGCCACATCGCCCGTCAGCATGCTCGCGTAGGCCTCGTTGATCTGGTCCAACCGATAGCGATTCGTCACCAGTTCCTCTAGCTTGAGCTTGCCCGCCATGTACAGATCCAGGAACAAGTGAAAATCCCGCGATGGATTGATCGAGCCGTAGAGGCTGCCGCGGATCTTGCGCTCGGTCATGGTCAGCACCTGGCCCAGGAACTTGGTCTCGCTGTCTTGCGGCGTCAAGCCCACGAGCGTCACGATGCCGCCGGGCCGCACGGCCGCAATCGCCGTCTCCTGCAAAGCCGGGATGCCGACGGATTCAAAGCAGTGGTCGGCGCCGCGCCCTTCGCTCAGCTTCTGAATCTCGGCGACGACAGTTTCATCCGACATCAGGCAGTGGGTCGCGCCGAAGTCGCGCGCGATCTCCATTTTGTTGCTGTTGGTATCGACCGCGATGATGGGATCGGCGCCGCATAACGCCGCGCCCTGGATGATGTTGAGTCCCACGCCGCCGGCGCCGAAGACAGCCACGCTCTGCCCGGCGCGCACCTCAGCCGTGAACATGGCCGCGCCCACGCCAGTCGAGACTGCGCAGCCGACCAGCGCCGCCACCTCCAGCGGCACATCCATACGCACCGGCACGACGCTGACCTCGCGGCAGACGATATATTCGGCGAAGGTGCCGAGCCCAGCGAGGATATAGACCGGCTCGCCGCGCCAGGATATGCGGCTCGTGCCATCGCCCAGCAGGCCGGCGACGACCGTGTCCATGTCATTTTCGCAGATGGAGGCTTGGTCGTTCTGGCAATAGAAGCATTCGCCGCAACTGGCTCGGAAGCTCAGCGTGACGTGATCGCCGGGCTGAACCCGCGTGACGCCCGCGCCGACCGCCTCAACCACGCCAGCGCCTTCGTGGCCCAGGATCATGGGCGCGGCGAATTCGGCTTTGCCAGCCACGATATGCCAGTCGCTGTGGCAGATGCCGGTCGCCGCCATTTTGACGAGCACTTCGCCCGCTTTGGGCGGCTCGATTTCTACCGTTTCGATTTTGAAAGGGCTGTGGGCTTTGGTGAGGATGGCTGCTTGCATTTGCATTGGGTTGCGCCTTTCTATTGCGGGCGACATGGTATGTCGCCCCTACAGGTAACGGGGTGGTTTGAGAGGGCGACTCAAGGGTCGCCCCTGCGATTCCATCGCGGTTAGAAGACGATGATGCCGCGCGCGACCTGCCCGGTGAGCATATTGGCGTAGGCCTCGTTGATCTCGTCCAGCTGGTAGCGGCGCGTCACCAGCTCGTCCAGCTTGAGCTTGCCGGCGCGATAGAGCTCGATGAACTTGGGAAAATCGCGCTTGGTGTTGACCGAGCCGTAGAAGCTGCCGCGGATGACTTTTTCCGTGCGCGTGATGACCGCGCCGGGCAGGTTGGTGCCGCTGCCGAAAGGCGTTAAGCCGACCAGAGTCAGCGTGCCGCCGGGGCGCGTCGCGTCCAAGCCCGCTTCCTGCAGCTGCTGCAAGCCCACCGATTCAAAGACGTGATCAGCGCCGCGGCCGCCGGTCAAGTCCTGGATCTGCGCCACCGTCGTGTCGTCCGAATAGAGCGTATGGGTGGCGCCGAATTCACGCGCGATCTCCATCTTGCTGCTGTTGGTGTCGACAGCGATGACCGGGTCGGCGCCGCATAACACCGCGCCCATGATGATGTTGAGCCCGACGCCGCCCGCGCCATACACGGCGACGCTCTCGCCCGGGCGGACATCGGCGGTGTAGATCGCCGCGCCAACGCCGGTCGAAACGGCGCAGCCCACCAGCGCCGCCACTTCCAGCGGAACATCCTGGCGGATCGGGACGGCTGCGCTCTCAGGAATGACGACGTATTCAGCGAAGCAGCCCAGCCCCGTCATGATGTGCACCGGCTCGCCATCGCGAGTAATGCGGCTCGTGCCATTCTGCATCAAGCCTGAACGGAGCACGGGCGAGAAGACTTCGCAGAGGTTGGCTTTGTCGCGCTGGCAGTAGAAGCAGTCGCCGCAATTGGCGCGGAAACTCAAGGTGACATGGTCGCCCGGTCGGACGCTGGTTACGCCCTCGCCGACGCTCTCCACTAGGCCCGAACCTTCGTGGCCGCAGATGATGGGCAGCGGAAAGTAGGAATGCCCTTCGACCACGTGCCAATCGCTGTGGCAGACGCCGGCCGCCGCCACCTTGACCAACACTTCGCCCGCTTGCGGCGGCGCCAGGTCGACCGTTTCGATGCTAAATGGCGTGTTGAATTCATTGAGGACTGCCGCTTGCATTTGCATGGTGTTGTCCTTTTGTTGCGGGCGAGCCATCGTCTCGCCCCTACGATCTATTGTGCTAAGTGCGCGGGCGACCTGATAGCTCGCCCTACATCTGCGTTGGTGACGCTCAAAATACAATGATACCGCGCGCCAGTTCTCCGCTCAACAACTTGGCGGCTTGCATCTGCAGCATGAAGGCCTCAACCTTTGAGCCCGGAGCCGAGGATGCCGCCGACGTAATAGCGCTGGAAGGGCAGGATCAAAAGCACCGGGACCAGCATCGCGAGCGTCGAGCTGGCGAACATCTGCTCCCAGAGGTTTACCTGCTGTTCGATGCCGATGATCGACACGGCCACTTGGACAACACGAAGCTCGGGCACGGGCGCGACCAAGAGCGGCCAGAAGAAGTTGTTCCACTGTCCCAAAAACAATATGACGCCGGCGCTGATCAAAGCCGGTTTGGAGACGGGCAGGATGATATGCAGGAAGACTTGCAGCCAGGTGGCGCCGTCGACGCGGGGCGCGTCAATCAAATCCTGCGGTATCTCGGCGAAGAATTGGCGGAATAAGAAGATGATGATGCCGTTGGCCAAGCCGGGCACGATGAGCCCCTGCCAGGTATTCAGCCAGCCCAGATCCCGCACGAGCACAAACGATGGGATAATCGTCAAGTCGCCGGGGATCATGAAGCTGAATACAACCAGGGCGAAGAGAAAATTCTTCCAGCGGAACTTCAGGCGGGCGAAGGCGAAGCCCGACATGGCGCCGACAGCGATTCCGAGCGCGACGGTGACCGCGCCGAGAAAGAATGTATTGAGCAGCGCCGTCCCGAAGTCCTTTTCGAAGATCGCGTGATAGCCATCCAGGGTGAATTCTTCGGGGAAGAAGGCGCGCCAGCTAAAGGGCAGGGCGTTCTTCCAGACTGTTTCGCGCGTCGTGAATGAAGAGGCGATGATCCAGGAGATCGGCAGGATGACCGCAATCGCCAAGCCAATTAGGAGGGCGTAGAGCAGAATATAGCGGCGTGCTTTGCGCAGCCTTGCGCGTGTGGCGGCATCCCATTTCATTTCGCGCCGCTTCCCCGATTTCGTCTTTTCGCTATCAACAGATACTCCATTTCCCTTCTAATGCTGCGGGCGAAGGACGATGAACTCAATCGCCACGACGACGATAACGACGATGAGCAGAACGGAGACGATCGCCGAGGCGATGCCGATGTCGCCGTAGACCAGCCCGCGCCGGTAGGCTTCGTACATGACGAGATGCGTCGACAGCTGCGGTCCGCCGCGCGTCAGCAGGTATACCGGCGCGAACAGCGTGAAGTTCACGACCGTATCGGAGACAAGAACGAAGGCGATGATGCGCCGCAACAGCGGCAGCTTGATAGAGATGAAGACGCGCAGGCTGTTGGCGCCGTCAACATGGGCTGATTCCAGAACATCTTTCGAGATGCCCTGCAAGCCAGCCAGGAAAAACAGACTCCAATAGGGCACGCCGATCCAGCTGATGATGCCGATGATCGACCAGAGCGCTTGATCGGGACTCTGCAGAAAAGGCTGTCGCGGCAGCCCGACTGTTCGGAAGATGCCGTTTATCAAGCCATAGTTGGGGTCGAGAGCCAGGCCCCAGGCGATCGCCGTTACCGGCGCCGAAATGGCGATCGGTATCAGGTAGATGGCGCGGAAGACGGCGATGCCCGGCACGCGCGCATTCACAAGCTCCGCCAGCAGCAGCGCCAAGCCCACCTGCAGCGGATTGACAACCAGGCTGAATATCAAGGTCGTCTTGAAGGAGCCCCAGACGACCGGATCTTCATAGACGGCGATGAAATTCGCCAAGCCGACGAATTTGCGCGCTCCCGCCTGGCTCAGCGAATTGGTGTATAGCGCTTCTTCGAAGCCCAGGACGATGGGGACATAACGGAAGACAAGCAGGAGAATGAAGGCTGGGGCGAGGAAGAATACCGGCGTCCAGCGATCCAGGCTAAAGCTTTTGAGCACGGATGCTCTCCGAGAAGCAGGCCGGGGCGCGCAAGCCCCGACCTGTCAATGTGCGGATGGCGAGCGCTAGGGCCGGTACTTATCCATTTCGCGCTGGATGCGACCAGCCGCTTGGCTCAGCGTATCGGCGACATCGGCGCCATTGCGGATATCCTCGAAGGCATCGGAGAGGATCTCTTCGTATTCGAGGTAGCCGACCGTCAGGGGCCGCGGCGTGACGTAGGGCGCTTCATTCGCCGCTACGACAAAAGCCTGATTGGGCCACTCGGCATTGTTCGGGTCGTTGATGAACTCTTCGAGCATTGCTTCATGCGCGGGCCAGACGCCCCAGACATCGAACCAGATGCGCCCGGCTTCGACCGAACTGGCGAACTTCACGAACTCGGTCGCTTCTTCCGGGTGCTCGGTATTGGCGTTCACGCCCAGATGCCAGCTATCGCCAGGCACGGTGATCTCGCCGCCCTCCCAGTATGGATGAGGCGCCGTGCCCCAGGCGAAGTCAACCGGATTGTTGATGAACTGGTTGATCATCCAGCCGCCGTCGACATAGATGCCCAGCTGGCTGTTGCGGAAGAGCTCGCCCGAGCTGATCCCGCCCTGTGGCGATACGCCGAGGGCATTGTGCAGGTCGCCGAACCAGGTGAAGGCTTTGACCCAATCCTCGGAATCGATGATGCCCTCGACCGTCAGCGCGTCCTCGCCGAGAACCGCCGTCGGCAAGCTCTCAGGGATCGGCTGCAGTTGATAGATGCGATTGTACTGGCCGAATTGCAAGCCCCAGACATCGTTGACGCCATCGCCGTCGGCGTCGCTGGCCAAGGCTTGCGCCGCCTCGGTGACCTGTTCCCAGGTCCAGCGTTCATCGGGCGCCGGTGGCGTGATGCCGGCCGCTTCCAGCAGATCGGCGTTGTAGTACAGCACTTGCGCCGAATTCCAGATCGGCGGCGCCAGCAACTGCCCATCGTACATGCTGGACGTATACAGCGCGTCGATCCAGCCATCGATCTGCTCCTGCGAGAAGGCGTCGTCCAGCGGCAGCAGCCAGCCGCGGAAGCCGTAGGAAGCGACTACCGGCGCGTCCACGCTGACGATATCGGGTTCGGGCGAGCCCGAGCCGAGCCGGATCTGATTCTGCTGGAAGACTTCGCGGAAGGAGACCTTGTCGACGCGAACGGTGACGTTCGGGTTGTATTCGGTGAAGCGGGAGGCGACTTCTTCCGCGCCGGGCAAGTCGGTGATCCAACTCAGCTCGACCGTGTCTTGACCGAGCGCTGGAATCCCCGCCAACAAGGAAACGAAAAAAGCAAGAACTATAAGCCTAAGCAATTTGCGAACAAGCATGGTTCAACCTCTCCAAGAAAACTGAAAAAGCGAAAACGATAGACTGACGATGTCTCTGCCAAGGCGCCTCCTGGAATCTTCGTATTTGAATGAAATTGTAGCGAATGCGCCACGTCAAGGTCAAATCTCCGCCGGCAAGCAGGCGCGTCAAGATTTCACCGCGCCCACCGTCAGCCCGGCTAGGAACTGCTTCTGCAAAGCCAGGAAAAGCAGCAGAATCGGCATGGTCGACAGCAGCGAAGCCGCCATCACGACGCCGTATTCCATGCGGTACATATTCACCATGCCGGCCATCACCACCGGCAGGGTCTGCAATTCCTGGCTGCGCAGCACCACCAGCGGCCAGACGAAATCGTTCCAGGAGTTCATGAAAGCCAGCACCGCCAGCACCGCCAGCGCCGGGCGGACGAGCGGCAGCGCGATCTGCCAATAAATGCGGAACTCGGAAGCGCCATCGATGCGGGCGGAATCGAGCAGCTCGCCCGGGACCGCCTCCATGCTCTGCTTCATAAAGAAGATGCCGAAGGCGCCAGCCACGCCCGGAAGGATGACGCCGGCGTAGCTGTTGACCAAGCCCAGCCGGATGACAAGCACGAAAAGCGGGATGAAGATGGTGTAGAGCGGCACCATCATCGAGCCGAGCAGCACCAGGAAGAGCAAGTTCTTCAATGGAAAGTTGTACTTGGCGAAGGCGAAACCAGCCAGCGATGCCAGAAAGAGATGACTCGCAGTATGCACCACAGCGATGAAGGCGCTGTTGAGGAAGTGGCGCGCGAAGTCGAAGTCGACGAAGAGGCTGATGTAATTTCGCAGATGCGGCTCTTCCGGGATCAGCGTCGGCTGCAGCTGAAATATCTCCGACTGTTCCTTGAAGGTGTTGGAGATCATCCAGACGAAGGGCGTCGCCATGGAGATCAAAATGAAGAATAGAAAGCCATAGGCGATCGTTCTTTGGGCGCGGCGTGTGAGCGTAGCGTCCATCGCCTTAGTCTTCCTTCCTGAAGGCGCCGAAGAGATACAACTGGATGAAAGACAAGCCGAAGATGATCAGCGCCAGCACCCAGCCGATGGCGGAGCCGTAGCCGAGCTTGGCGTTGGTGAAGCCCATGCGGTACAGGTAATTGGCGAGGGTCAGGCTGGCGTCATTGGGTCCGCCGTTGGCCAGCAGCAGCGGCTCAGCGAATAGCTGGAAGGAGCCGATCATCGTCACCACGCCAACGAAAAGCGCGATTGGCCGCAGCTGCGGGATGGTGATGTAGCGGAATTGCGCCCAGGCGCCGGCGCCGTCCACTTGCGCCGCTTCGTAAAGTTCGGGCGGGATGCTTTGCAAGCCAGTGAGGAAATACAAGACGTTGATGCCGGTGTAGCGCCAGGTCGCCACTGCCAGCACCGAGACTTTGACCAGTTCCTCGTCGAGCCATTTGAGCGCCGGGATGCCCAGCAGCGCCAAGCCTTGGTTGATCAAGCCGAACTGATTGTTGAAGATGAGCAGGAACATGATGGTGGCGGCGACCGTGCTGGTGAGGATGGGCAGAAAATAGCCGATGCGGAAGAGGCTCTTCAGGCGGATCAGCGTCGAATTGATCAGCAGCGCTAAGACGAGCGCCAGCGGCAAGATGAATAGAAAGGCGCCGATGGCGTAGTACACGGTGTTTCCCAGGGATTTGAGGAAGACCGGATCGCCCGCCAGGTAGCTGTAGTTGCCGAAGCCGACCTGCCGCATCGGACCGCTGCCGGGCCAGCGGTGCAGGCTGAGGTAGAGCGCGTAGATCAGCGGACCCACCGAGAAGACGATGAAGAGGATGTAGAAGGGCGAGATGAAGATGTAGGGCACGACCTTGCGCTCAGAGCGACTCCACCAGGCGCGCAGGCCGCGGTCTTCGTCAGTATTCCTGGTTTTACCATGCGCGGGCAGGGACGCCACTTTAGATCGGCTCCTTGCTTCTACCCCCAGCCAAACCCCTCCCCGGCGGGTCAGTGTCGGCGGGTCAGTGTCGGCGGGTCAGTGTCTACGCGACCCTACGCGACCCCATAAAGAGGGAGGGGCTTTAGTCGACTTTAGCGTGCTCGCGTAATCCAAGCTCCCCTTCCCTCATTTTGGGGGAAGGGGCTGGGGGGATGGGGGCAAAGCCACGTTAATCCCTAACCGAAATCGATCTGCCGCCGCAGTTCTTCGGCCGCGTCTTTCAAGGCTTGCTCGGCCGATTTCTGGCCGTCGGCGGCTTCAAACACGGCGTTGGCAACCAGAGTGCTGGCTTCGTTGAACCAAGGACCGCGGGCCTGGAAGGGCACTTCCGGCGCCAGTTCAAGGTAGAGCTCGCCCAGCGATTGATCATTGAAGAAGGGATCGGGCTGCAGCAGCTGCTCGTTGTCGAGATGTGAAAGCACTGGCGGGATCAGATTGTTGACTTCCCATTCGAAGATCTTGTTGGCTTCATTGAAGAGCGCGAATTCGATGAAAGCCCAGGCTTCTTCCGGATGCTCGCTCTGCGTGGTGATGGTATAGGCGGTGCCGCCATGTGTGCTGGTGCGCGCGCCACCTGCTGCGAAGGCGGGTAGCGGCGCGGCGCGCCAAAGACCGGCGGTATCAGCCACATTGTTCTTGATAAAGCCGCCATACCAGTCGGCGCCGATGGCCGCGGCGATCTTGCCCTCGGCCATCAATCCGTAGGTGGTTTGCGAGCTCTCGGTGGCGAGAGCCACACCGCTTTCCAGCAAGCCAAGGTACCACTCGAGCACCGCGATATTCTCGGGCGAATCGATGATGACGTTGCCGTCGGCGTCAAAAAAACCCGGACTGCCCGACTGCAGCAGCAGAATGTAATAATCCCCCCAACTGCGGTCGGAAAGGACGAGCGCCGCGATGCCCTGTTCGTTTAGCGCGGCGGACGCCTCGACAAATTCATCCCAAGTCGCGACTGGCATCTCGATTCCGGCGTCGGCGAAGATGTCGTGCCGATAATACAAGACGACCGGGCAGAGGCAGTGGTCAATGCCGTAGATGGCGCCTTGATGCGCGTACAAGCCCGTCTTCGCCATGATGTAATCGTCTTCATACGGCGCGATCAGGTCGTTCAGCGGCACGAGACCCGGCACGCCTTTGAGGAAGCGGCTGATGGCGCCTTGCTCAATATCGGCGATATCGGGCGCGCCAACGCCGGCGACAAAGGCGCCCTGCAAGTTATCCCAGAGTTGACCGCCTTGGATCTCTTCCACCACGATGCTGACATGGGGCGCGATTTCCTTATAGTCGGCTTCGATGCCTTCGTAAAAGTCGGTGAAGAAAGAGCCGAAGGTCCAAATCGTCAGCGTCACGTCGTCTTGCGCCGCGGCTGCCCCGGCGCCGATGAGCATGCTCAACATGAGCAGTATCGCGAACAGACTACTGAAATTGCGTTTCATTTTGTTCCTCCAAAGAGTCTCTTTAGATAGTCCGGCGGGCGATTCACAGGGCAGCGTAGACACTAACCGTCAGTCGTCCCTACAGTCTTCCCGTTTGTTGCGGCGGGCAACTTGGTAAATCGCCCATACATTCTTTGCTTAGTAGGCGCTATAGGGGTCTCCTTCCCACTGGCGTGCCCAGCTTTCCCAGGTGGCCACGGACGAGGGATCGGCTTCGCTGCGGGCGATGAAGCCTTTGTCGCGGCCGCCGATTTCGACATTGTATTCATCAACCATGGCATCGGCGATCGACTGGTAACGCAGGTCGATGGACCAGCGGACGGCATCGGACTTGTTGGGCAGGGCGGCGTGCGGCGTCAACTGTGTGAAGCAAAGGGCGTCGCCCGCCTCCATCTCTATTGGGATGCCCGGCAGCGAAGCCCGCTCTTCTTTGGAAATGCCGAGGAAGCCGGTCTCTTCGTCTTCAGTGATAGCGTACATATCGCCGCGATGATAACCTTCAGCGACTTGCAGGCAGCTGTTCTCGGTGGTGACGCGCATCAGCGGCATCCAAATCGAAAGCGTATGCACCTGGGCGATCGAGGGATAATACTGCGAGTCCTGATGCCATGGCGTGCGCGTCCAGCGCTGATCGGGCAGCTTGGGTCGGAGATTGAAGACGCCGTGCATGAAGACTTCCGGCGTGCCCAGCAGATCTTCGGCGATATCAATGACCTTGGGCTCGGACATGAATTGGAAGAGCTCGGGGCTTACGATCTGGCGGCGCGGGCTGCGCTGATACATCGGTTTGCCCGCCTCGTTCCAGGCGATCGTCAGCCGGTGCTCGAGGTCGAGATGCTCCAGCCCGTCTTCGAGCAAGCCGTCGTCCACCCAGCCTTGTACGGTGCGGTCGACCCAGTCGGCGCAGACTTTGCGCCCCAGCTCGATGCTGCGCGGCGGCAGGACATTTTCGACTTTGACCCAACCCCTCTCATTGTAAAAGACGATTTGCTCGTCAGTCAGTATTTTGGGCATAAGACTGTCCCTATAGAAGCAAGAAATCAATATCGTTTAACTGTAGCGCAAACGGCGCCAGGCGTCAAAATTCCTGAAGTCGGTCCGGGGACGCCCGCCACTGCGATTCTCTGTGCCCTCTGTGTTCTCTGTGTTCAAAAAAAGGGCGAGCCACCAGCTCGCCCTTACAGCAATCTTTGACGGCGGCCAGTGGCGGCGCTAGAAGAAGCCCCGCCGCTGGAAGCGCTCTTCTTTCCAGAAGTCGCCCTCGTTGTGATAGCCGCCCTGCTCCCAGAAGCCGGGCTTGTCCACCGGGCTGAATTCAAGGGCGCGCAGGAACTTGGCGCTCTTCCAGAAGTAGCGCTTGGGCACGACCGTGCGCAGCGGACCGCCATGCTCCATCAGCTCGGGCTCGTGCAGGTAGCGTCCTTCATATTTGTAGGCGAGCATGACGTCGTCATCGTCCATGACCGCGAGCGGCAGGTTGGCTGTGTAACCGAATTCGCAGTGGGCGATGACGAAGCGCGCCTCGTCCGTCAGCTCGATCTGGCGCAGGAAATCGCGGAACATGACGCCTTCCCAAGCCGTGTCGAACTTGCTCCAGCGGGTGACACAATGGATGTCGACGGTCATCTTCCCCGTG
>JAPOYU010000036.1:0-5870 GCA_026706395.1 Chloroflexota bacterium | reverse complement strand
AACGCGCAGGTCCCAGGTGGCGGGATTGAACTTGGGCGTCGGTCCGTAGGTGAGAACGGGGAATTTCTCGGTCAGCGATTGGCCAGCGGGCAGGCGTCCGGCGGCGCGCATTTCACGTTCTTTCTGGCGGCGGGTGAGCTGAGACATGGAGGTTTCCTGGATTCGTTTCTGCTAAGCGCGGGCGAGCCACCGTCTCGCCCCTACGGTCGCCATTCCGTTTTACGTCCTCAGCTGCAAGATCGTGCGCAGCAAGGCATTGGCGCCCAACTCAACATGACGCCATTCGGTGAACTCCCTAGGATTATGGCTGATGCCATCGACCGATGGCAAGAAGATCATGCCGGCTGGCGCCATCTGGTTCATGATTTGGGCCTTGTGGCCGCTGTAGCTGGCGATGGGCATGCAGCGGATGTTCTCGTCTCGCCCCTACACGTCATCTGTGAGCGGCAATTGCCCGTCCCTAGTATTCGTCTCAGATTCAATTACGATACGGCGATTGCCCGCTAGCCATTCCGTAGGACGCGAAACGTGCCACCGTATGTTGAGCCAGGCGAACGTCAGGATTCGGCTTATCGCTGGGTCATCTTGGCGATGGTGACGCTCTCTGGTTTCCTGGTTATGGGCTTCCCGACCACGGGTTTATCGGCGCTGTTCAGCGAGATCGCTGATTCGCTTGATCTCGACTTGGTGGAGATCGGCGTCATCTGGGGCGTCGGCTCGGTGATGGGCATTTTCACCGCTTTGGCCGGTGGCATGTTCATCGATCAATTCGGCACACGGCGGACCTTGGTCGCGCTCTGTCTGGCGACGGGTGTGTTCGGCGCGCTGCGCGGCGCCGCTTTCGATTTCTGGTCGCTGTTTCTGTCTTCGTTTTTCTTCGGCATGGTGCAGCCGATCTTGCCGATGAATTTTGTCAAGCTCAATCGAGAATGGTTTCGCTCGCGGCAGTTGGGTCTAGCTTCGGGCGTGATGTCGGCGGGATTCGCCACGGGCTTAATGCTGGGCTCGCGCTTGAGCGCGACGGTGCTGTCGCCGCTGCTGGGCGGTTGGCGCGCTGTGCTGATCTTCCTGGGCTTTTGCGCCATTTGCCTCGCGGTCCTCTGGGCGATCGTTCATCCGCCGGTCGAGCGGCGCGCCAGCGGTCGACCGGACATCCGCAAGATCTTGGACAAGTATCGAAGCGTTGCCCGCTTCCGTGAACTGTGGGTGATCGCGCTGGCTGTCTTTGGCGTGCTGGGTTTGATGCGCGGCGTCAGCGGCTACGTGCCGACCTATCTGCGCGAGATCGCCTGGGACGCGGCCAGCGCCGATACCGCGCTCACGGTCTTTTTCTTCAGCAGCTTGATCGGTGTTGTGCCGATCTCGCATATTTCCGATCGGCTGGGCAATCGGCGGTTGGTCATGGCTTTTGGCACGTCGATGATGACGATCGGCTGCGCGCTGATGTATTTCGTGGGCGGCAGCTTCTGGGGCGTAATGCTGGCGATGGCGGTTGGCGGCTTCTGCTTCGACAGCTTCATGGCGCTAAAAGGGGCGGCCACCACCGAAGTGGATGGCTTGGAGCTGGCTTTTGTCGGCAGCGCGCTTGGGTTTGTTGGCATGCTGCAGAACATCGGCGCGTCCTTCGTGCCGCCGCTCGGCAACACACTCAGCGTGATCGGATTGAACGCGCCCTTCTTGCTTTGGGCGGCTTCGGGGCTTTTCGCGACGCTGGTCTTGCTCAGTTTTGGCAAGCGCAAGGTGAAATGACCCCCACCCTAAATCCCTCCCCCATGAAGAGGGAGGGACTTTTTTCTCATAATTATCAACTCGCAAATGATTACGTTGCGTCCGGGTCAGCCTTTGATGCCGATTGAAGCCAGCCCGCCGATGAGATGCTTTTGGGCGAAGAAGTAGACCACCAGAATGGGAAGGATTGAGACCAGGGTCGCGCCCATGAAGAGGTGCCACTCGACGCTGTAGCGCCCTTGGAAGAAAGCCAGACCCACCGATATCGGATAGGAATCCCAATCGCGCAGGAAGATGATCGGCTCGAGGAAGTCGTTCCAGACCCAGACGAAGCTGAAGACGACGACCACGGTCAGCGCCGGGCGGCACAAGGGAATGATGATGCGGTAGAGGATGCCCCAGGCGCCGGCGCCGTCGATGCGCGCGGCGTCGTCCAAATCGCGCGGGATAGTGCGGATGAACTGGGTCATCAGAAAGACGAAAAAGGGATTGCCAAAGTAGGCGGGCAGAATCAGCGGCCAGTAGGTGTCGATCATGTCCAGCTTGCTGTAGAGCCAGAACATCGGGATGAGCTTGATATGCCCGGGCACCATCATCGTGCTGAGCATCAGGAGAAAGAGCGCGTGCTTGAAGGGGAACTCGTAGCGAGCGAAACCGTAGGCGATGATGGGCACGGAGACGAGCCCGCCGATGACGTTGGCGACGACCAGAATGGCGCTGTTGAGCATATAACGGGCGAGCGGGTATTTGCCGAAAGCTTCGGCGTAATTGCCCCATTGCGGCGTGGGCGGGATCCAATCGGGCGGCCAAGCGAAGATTTCGCGCGGCAGCTTCAGCGAAGTCGACGCCATCCAAAAGATCGGCAGCATGAAGAGCAGAGCCAGGAAGGTCATCAGGGCGTAGACGATCGTGTGCCCGATAATGCGCCGGGCGCGCTTTCGCGCCGCGCTCCGCCGCAGTTGCTGCTGGATGGACAGTTGCCGCGCGTCAGTTTTCATAATAGACCCAGCGGTCCGAGGTGCGATAGACGAAGACGGTGCAGCTCATGATAACCGCCAGCAGGAAGAGCGCCAACGCCGAGGCGTAGCCCATATTGAAATTGCGGAAGGCTTCCTCGTAAAAATAGTAAAGAAAGAAATAGGTCGCCTTCAGGGGACCGCCCTTGGTGATAACGAAGGCTTCGGTGAAGATCTTAAAAGCGTCAATCAGTTCGATGATGAGTTGGAAGAATAGGGTCGGCGTCAAGAGGGGCAGGGTGATGCGCCAGAAGCGCCGCCACTTGCCAGCGCCGTCAATCTCGGCCGCTTCATAGAGATGGGCCGGAATGTTCTGCAAGCCGGCGAGATAGATGATGGCGGCGCCGCCGACCTTCCAGATGCTCATGATGGCGACCGAGGGCAGCGCCCAATCGCGGTCCCAGAACCAGTAGGGACCCTGCACGCCGACGTAATGCAGCAGCGTGTTGACGACGCCGGTATCGGGCTGGAGGAACCAGATCCACATCAGCGAGACGGCCACGCCCGAGATGACCGCCGGGATGAAGAAGACCGTGCGGAACACGTTCATGCCCGGGATCTTGAGATTGAGCAGCAGCGCCAGCATCAAGCCGAGCACCAGCTTCAATGGCAGGGACATGACGACGAAGAGCGTGGTCGCTTTCAGCGAGCTGGCGAATAGCGGATCGCGCGTGAACATGCGGACGTAATTGTCCAGCCCGACCCAGACTGGCTGATCAACCAGCGTCCATTGGGTCAAGCTGAAATAGAAGGTGGCGAGGATGGGGAAAGCGTAGAAGATGATGAAACCGAGCATCCAAGGCGAAAGCGCCAGGTAGCCGGTTTTGGCGTCCCGCCGTTGCTGGGTCGTCATGTTTCGCCAGAGGGACGGCATAAGTATCGTCTTATGCTGGAAGCGGGCGACCCGATGAGTCGCCCCTACAATTCCAAAATATATGACGTTTGTAGGCTCAGCCGGTGGCTGACCCGATAGCTACACCGGCGCTAGCCGCCCAGGCGCGGCACGCACTCGTCCAGCGCTGCTTGCGCGGGTTCGACCAGGGCATCCAGCGTCGCCTGCACTTCGTCACGCTCGATTTCGCCGAGCATGATCAGATCCCAGGCATCGCTGACGGCGCGGATGACAGCGCCGCGCCAGCAGGGATGGGTCGCGCGCCACTCGGCCGTTTGCGTGGCGTTGAGCACACCCATGAAGCCTTGGAAGTAGTCGGCCTCGGCATCCGGGTAGTCCTCAAGCACAGCCGGCAGCGAGGGCATGAGCGCGCCGATTTCCATGTTGATGCGTTGGCCTTCGGGTCCCGCCCAGAAGCTGAGGAATTCGTAGGCTTCGTCGGGATGCTCGGTGTTCGCCCAGATGGAAGCGCGCAGCGCCCAAGCATGCACGAAGCGCTCGTTCTCCGGCACATGCGGCTCGGGCACGACGCCGAAACTGACGCCCGCATTCCTAGCTGTAATCATGTGTCCGTTGTTGAGCGTGGCCATGCCCAGCCGGCCGGCGATGAACAGATCGACTGGTCCCGTGCCTTCGGTGCCGAGGACTTCAATATCGGCTGGCGTTGGCGTGGCGCCGCTATCGACCAAATCCCAGAGCCAGGTGTACGCGGCGACGGCGTCAGGTCCGTTGATGTAGCCATCGACTGTGGTGCTGTCGTCGCTGTAGGGCTTGGTGGCGCCGATGTTGCGCCAGATTGCGCGGAAGGGACCGCGGGGACGGTCGCCGCCCCAGCGCCGTTTCTCGGGGTCGGTCAAGGCTTTGGCGATTTCGATGTAATCCCAAGGCGTCCAGTCGGCTGTTGGATAATCGACGCCGGCTTCATCGAATACGTCCTTGTTATACATCACGAAGTTGGCGCCGACCGTAAATGGCAGACCAACGACTCTGCCGTTGAAGACCGCCCAATTGTTGAAGTATTCTTCGAAGTAGTCGTCGCGGCTGAGGTCGGGGTCGGCTTCCAGGCGGTCGGTGATATCCAGGGTATGGGGCAGCCAGGGCGTTTCCCAGAAGTAGGCGATATCGGGCGCGCCTTCGCCGGCGCCGATCGTGGTATTCATGAGATCGCCGTAGGCTGATTCGGTCATGATGGTGACGTCGACCTTGATGTTGGGATGCTCGGCTTCAAAGGCTTCAACAACGGCGCGGATAGCGGGCTCGGGCGACTCGGCTGAGGCCAGCGTCCACCAGGTGATGGTGACTGGGTCCTGCGCGCCGACGCCGCCGATGCTGGCAAGCAGCAGGGCGAGCAGGCTGACGAAGATAAGCATTCTCCTGCCAATTAGGGGCTTCATGACTTTACTCCATTGGAAAACTATTCGGATATGACAGCCGCCCTTTGCGCAGGCGGCGCGTGTGGATTGTAGCGTATTCGGCCTGAATACTGCAAACGATTAGGTCGGCGCCGATACGCGATAGGCAAGAACAAAAGAGGGCGAGACAAGTCTCGCCCCTGCGGATTTTGCGGTTAAGTTTGCGGCTAGTCGCGCCCGCCGCCGAAAAGACGCAGCATGAACAGGAAGAGGTTGATGAAGTCGAGGTAGAGGGTCAAGGCGCCCATGATGCTGAACTTCAGCGTATCTTCCGAATCCACTTTCATTTGCTGGCTCGACGCCATGCGGGCGATGCGCTGCGTGTCGTAGGCGGTCAAACCCGTGAAGAGCAGCACACCGAAGATGCTGATGAGAAAGTCAAAGGCGGAGCTGCCGAGGAAGATGTTGATCACGCTGGCGATGATGAGCCCGATCAAGCCCATCATGAAATAGCTGCGATATTGGGTCAAGTCGGTTTTGGTGGTCATGCCGACGATGGTCATGGCGCCGAAGACGCCGGCGGTGCTGAGGAAGGCGGCCGCGATTGAGCCCAGCGAGAATGCCAGGAACAAGATCGAGAAGGTGAAACCAGTCAAAGCGGAATAGACGAAGAAGAGCATGCCGGCCGCCGTCGCCGAAATACGCTTGATGGCGAAGCTCAAACCGAGCACGATGCCGAGCTGCGCGAAGATCGCCAGCCAGAGGACGAGCTGCGACGGGAAGAAGCCGCTGTTGGCGACAGCGAGCGCGACGGCAGCCGTGACCAGCAGACCCATCGTCATCCAGCCGTAGACGTTGCGCATCACGGCGTTGAGCTGCAAG
>JAPOYU010000016.1 GCA_026706395.1 Chloroflexota bacterium | reverse complement strand
TTCAAGATACATGTTCAATGCAACAAGGATTATGTTGGAATATAACCTGTTGCGCTGTCCATGTCAAATATAGTAGAGGAAGCTTAATGATACGGGTATCACTTTATGCCAATTTCGAGATGGAGGCAACGGTGGAAAGCGCAGTAAAGCGTTACAAGGTCTGCGAAAAGAACAGATTTACTACGCTGGCAGGCTACGGAACCGTTCAACCACTAGATTATAGAATAGTCTAAATCTAAAACCCAATTGACCGAACACCTGCTACAATCCAATTCTTTTCCGATTTCTGACGCACTAGCGAGAGGAGTACCAGCATGAATAGTTTTAATCTTGCTGCTGGCGTTGAGCGCACCGATGTCCGCCTGCATACAACACCCGCATCCAGTTCATGGTCTGGGCGACCACGCTAAGCGTCGCGTCCGTTAGCACCAGACCAATGATGAAGCCCGCCGGCGTGCTCTGATGCCGCCTTGCCCCGCTTCAATTCTCGCAAGCTGTCGCACCGAAGCATCTGTCCTCAATTCTCCTGTGGCTGTTGCGGTATCGGCAGGAGCGTTTCACCTTGGCTGTCGGCGCTTACGGGCTGCCGGATCAGCTACTGCTCGGCTCGACGACGGCTTCGAGGGCAAGGATTATCTCCGGGAGGTCTTCGTCTGCTCTCGCCCAACTGCTTGCCGGGCATAACATTCCTCTCGCCCAATCGCATTCCTTAGCTCTGCGCTGTCGCGCCGCGCATTCCATGGCAACTAATGCAGGCTATTGCGATACAGCCCGCGCATACTCCCAAACGGTAAGGGGTACAAATACCAGCATGATTCCAACGATCCAGACTACGGACAGAACGATGTTGTCCATATCGGGCGAACCCGTCATGAGACCTCGCGTCGCGTTGGCGGCGACGCTGACCGGCTGGTTGTCAGCGAATACTCGCAGCCAATCCGGCATGGTGAAGGGAGGTATGAAGATCGAACTGACGAAAGTTACCGGAACCAACCATACGAAGCCGGCCACCTGCGCCGATGCGGGATTCTTGAGAAACAAGCCGATGGCCGCGCCGATCCACGTAAAGGCGTGGCCAAAAGCCACTGCCAGCAGGAAACCGAGCATGCCGCTCGTCCAGTCGTCTATGCGAAAACCAATTAAGTAACCTGTCGCTACCATAATCAGAATAGTCAAGGCGCCGCGGATCGTATCCGCGCACGTGCGACCGGCCAGAACCGCAGCGCGTGACATTGGCAGTGAGCGAAAACGCTGAATGAGACCCAATGAAAGATCGAGCGCGAGACCGACCGCTGTGTTGGTGGAAGCGAATATCATTGTCTGGATGATGATGCCGGGCAGAAGAAAGCTGATATAGTCGCCTCCGGTGACCGATTTAATTGCGCCGCCAAAGACGTAAGTGAACACTCTATCAGGAACATCACCGGCTGAATGACCGAGAACAATACAAGCGACGGCTGACGTATGAAGTCAATCAGGTTGCGGCGCGTCACAATGTAGGTATCAATGAAGTGCCAGCTGAATCGCTCCATTCTGCCGATACGAATGGCGGCGAGCCCTTTTGTGTGCAGCTCTTTGTTGGTCAATTTATCTTCCTCCGTATGCTGTGTACTATGGTTCTTCTAAGCGCTGGCTTGAGAGTTATCGCAGTTAGAACGCGAACGACAATTACGGAGCAACTGCCGCGGAAGGCATGTTCAATTCAGCCGCATTTCTGAGGCACGGTCGACCGGGACTCGGCCCCGCCCGGATGGAATGGCGAGCCTCCTATCGTCATCCGTCCCGGTGGCGCGAGTTGCCTGCCGCCCGGCGCGACTTCCGCCCCTAACACGTCCTGTTTGGCGCGTCATGTCACACTCCTTCCTTTCCGCAATCTGTCCGGTGAAAGGCGCGGCTTGGCGCTGCACCCTGTGGGCACGACCGACCAGCTCCAGCTGGCGACCTCCGTAGACTCCTCGGTTCAATCGCCATGGCCTTCTCCGCTGTTGCGAGTACGCCTCATTACCTTGTAACTAGCACCTTGTTCCAATCCGGTGATCGTATACGAGAGGCTGCTCGGGAAAGCGTTGCCGATGTTTTCGCCGATCAGTCAGGCCTGCCGATGGCATATGATGACCAGTTGCCCAAGCCAACGCTGCTGG
>JAPOYU010000152.1 GCA_026706395.1 Chloroflexota bacterium | reverse complement strand
GATCACTGATGTGCATGCCTATCCTTTAATCTTCTCGGGCGACACGACAAACGAGTATCCGGTTGCCTGTCCTATGTCTGTCTATCCCGCCTATCGCGCCAGCCGGCTTCTTTGGCGCGATGATTTCGGCCCGTTCATCGTCAAAATTGAAACGGACGCCGGTATTGAAGGCGTCGGCTACACCTCGATGGGCAGCGTGATGTGCGCGTTGAGCATTGAGCTGCACCTGAAGCGCCTGCTCATCGGGGAAGACCCGCGCCGCGTTGAAAGCCTCAACGACATCCTAGTGCGCTCGACCTATCACCAAGGGCGCGATGGTTATCTCATGCATGGCATCAGCGCGCTTGACCTGGCGCTTTGGGATATCAAAGGCAAAGACGCCGGGCAAAGCGTCTGTCAGTTGCTGGGGGGACCCATTCAGGAAAGCGTCCCCTGTTATATGACCGGCTACGATGACCAACGCGTCAAGCGCGAACCATTCAGCGGCATCAAGTGGCCGCTCAAATATGGTCCGGCCAGCGGCAAATGGGGCTTGGAGGAAAACGTCAAGGATGTCGCTCAACTACGCCAGCGACTCGGACCCGAGCCCGACATTATGCTCGACTGCTGGATGGGGCTGGATGTACGTTATACGCTGGCGCTGGAGAATGCCCTGCGAGATTTCGACATCAAATGGATAGAGGAGCCTTTGGTCGCCGGTGATATTGATGGCTACCGTCAACTGCGGCGCGAATGGAAGAGCAGCGCTTTGATCGCCTGTGGCGAACACGAGACGCTGGTTCGCGGCTTTACGCCATTCGCCAAAGAGCGCCTGGTCGATGTCTGGCAAGCAGATGTCACCTGGGCCGGCGGAATCACACAGATGCAGAAGATTGCTGCGCTCGCCCTCGATGCCGATATCGCAATTATCCCGCATTACGGTTATATCCCCTGGGCGGCGCAATTCATTTTGGCCTGCCAAGCCAGCCCAATGATCGAATGGTACAACTTGGACATCGAGTTTCCAGGTGGCCAGCCGTTATTTGATAGTGACATGGAACTGCGCGAGGGACGCTTGTATCCTGGAACGGCCCCGGGCTTCGGCATCACGATGAACTGGGAGGTTGTTGAGCAGAATCTCGATCGCCGCGTTCAATTTGCAGGGTAGGGAGGGGCAATCATGTTCTCCGATGTGAGCTTTGACTTCGCCGGGCGAACGGCAATCATCACCGGCGTTGGCAGTCCCATGGGAATCGGACGCGCTGTACTGCGCGGATTCGCGGTTGCCGGGGCGCGTGTCGCCGGCTGTGATATAAACGATGACCAACTCGCTGAGCTTAGGCGTGAACAGCCGGACGCATTTGTCAAGAATGTCGATGTTCGCGACAAGGCGCAGGTCATCGACTTTGTTCGGGAGGTGGCGAGGCGTTACGGCCGCATCGATATATTGGTGAACAATGCGGGCATCGCGCCTTTCCGTCCGATCATTGATCTGGACGAAGCCACTTGGGACAAGACCTTTGACACCAATGTGAAAGGCTACTTTCTCTTCGCTCAGGCGGCAGCGCGCCAAATGATCGCTCAAGGGCAGGGCGGGAATATCGTCAATTTGACATCGGTGAGCGTGCACAGGTCGGGCGAGCACAAGGCGCACTACTGCGCCAGCAAGGCCGCGGTCGGCAGTCTCACCAAGGGATTGGCGCTGGAACTCGCGCGATTCGGCATTCGCGTAAACGCCGTCGAACCAGGGACGGCAGATACGCTGATTGTCAAGGACGCTTATCTGGCGGGGATGATGGATAGCTTGGCGAAGAATCCGGGCACGCCGATAAACCGGCTGGCGATCGGCCGCGACATGGTTGGCGCGGTCATGTTTCTGTGCAGCAAAGCGGCAGACTATATGACCGGCTCATCGATTATGGTTGACGGCGGCGCTTTTGCCGGCAGTCAAATGCCGCAATATGTGCTGCATGAATACGAGAAAACCAAGACTGATCGGATCTAGCAGGCGTGAATGACGAGGCATACCGCATTGAAATCGTGCAAGTCGGCAAAATGGACGAGGTCCCCACTTGCGCCGTCTACGCGCTGGAGAAGATCGGCGAATATGAACCCTTCTGCTACACGATGCTTATCTTGCGCCGCTATCATGATGATGAAGTTGTCATCATCAATACTGGCTTCCCCGAAGAAATAAGTCATATCCGCAAGGCTTGGCAGGACTGGGACGCCCGCTGCCGGTTCGAGCGCGCGGAGGATATGAAGGTCGCGAACATCCTGGCGGCGCGCGGCATTGATCCGCTGTCCGTCCGCCATGTCTTCATCACTCCCTGGGGACCCTATAACACGGGCAATATCTCGCTGTTTCGCAATGCTAATCTCTACGTCTTGAAACGCGGCTGGGCTTACTTGCTGGGTTTGGAGGAAAACCTTCCGCGATTGCCCAGACATATCACCATCCCCGACGCGGAACTTGCCTATCTAGTCACCGATGGATTCGAAAAGCTGGTCCTCCTGCCGGACGAGGCGGCGCCCCTGCCCGGCATCAGCATCTTTTACGCCGGCGTGCACCATCCCGCGTCAATGGCTATCGCGATCAATACAGCACAAGGCATCGCGATTTTCTCGGATGCTTTCTTCAAGTTTCAGAATATTGAGCGGATGAAACCGATCGGATACTGCCAGGACCTTCGTCAGTGCATGAAAAGTTATCGGCGCATCGCCCAAGAGGCGAGTCTGCTGATCCCCATGTATGATCCAGCGCTATTTGAACGATATCCCCGCGGGATTATCGCTTAGCCTCCTTGACCCTCATCTTCAGGGTACGCTTTTCTTCGCTCTCCAGATGGATGAGCACTGCAGCTAGCCCGCGTCAAATGCCATAAAGCTCGCGCGCATTATCGGAGAGGATCATCCTTGCCGTTTCCCGCGCATCCGCCTCAGACATGAATCCGTCATCGATGAGGTCCTGAAGCGCCTGCGCCAGCGCTTGTTTGCCCAGCAATGCGCTCGTATAGAATGGTTCGGGGCTGCCGTAGGTGTCGGAACCATAGCAGACGCGAGAAAGCGGCGCCATTTCCAGCACTTCGGCGATGATGCGCCTGCCCGCGTTGCCGGCGTAGGGCAATCCTTCCGAAAGATCGCACCATATATTGGGCAGCACATTGGCGAGGTATCCAGCTTCGGCGTGATATGGATAACCGGTGTGAACCAGCAGGAACTTGCAGGCGCGATAAGCCGGGTAGCGGAGCAGTTCCATCAGCAAGGCCGGGCGGCAGGCCTCCAGATGTACTTCCCAATCTCCCATGCCGGTATGCACTTGAAAGGGCGCATCAAAGTCGATGCAGCGCTCAATGGCGCGGCAGAATAGATGATCACGCAGGCTCTTGATGGCATCGCCTCCTCGTCCGCGGGCGCGGCGAATTTTCTCCAGAGCCATCATGCCTTGATCGGATGAGCGGCTGCCTGGGTCAATATCCAGTCCGGTGCGGTAAGCGATGATTGACTTCAGCCCCTTATAACCGCCTTCGCTCAACGCCAAGGCGATGCCGTCATCGTATGCGCGCTGAAACTCGGTCCAACCGCCCTCTTCGTCAAGCAGCTGCTGAATCAGCACTTCGATGCGAAAGACCGGCGCCACTTCGACGCCGACCTGGGCGCGGAAAGTCCCGAGATCGACCTGCGGCAGTGGATGACCATCGTCCACGATGAGCGCGTCGATTCCGCCGGCTTGATGCAGGCTGTGTGCGTAGGTCGCGTATCCTTCGTTTTTAATGGCGCGGTTGCGCGCTTCAACCACCGCATCCACTGTCGCTTCTACCTGAAAGTATTCCGCCAACCGCCGCAGCATATAGCGGAAGTAAAGCGTATCGCGTTTGACCCGCTGTAATTCCGCCAAAGCAGCGTCATCCACCTCAATGCCGCCATCCCGCAGATATGCCGGTGAACCGCCGCCGAAGGAAACCTCATCCACCCATTCATCGGCGCTGAACCTGTCCACCCGCGTGTAAGGGTGGCAATGCACATCGACCACGCTCAGTTCGCTGAAATCGAGCGTCATGTGGCCTCCAGGTACATCTGCCGCTCCCAGGGGTGCACGCTCAAATTATATGATTCCAATTCCCGGCGCTTGACCTTAAGGAATTCCGTCCCGATGACCTGCGACAGCGCCGACATCAGAATCTCGTCATTTTCCAGGGCGTCCAAGGCAACGGGCAAGGTCCGCGGCAGATATTCTATGTCATGCTGCAAGCGTTGCCGCTCACTGAAATGTCCGACATCTTCGTCATTGAAGGGCTCGCCCGGATCCATGCGCTTTTGCATGCCATCCAAACCAGCGGCCAGCAAGGCGGTCAGAAAGAAATAGGGATTGCAGGTATTATCCCCGGCGCGGTATTCGATGCGGCAGCGCTGGTTGACATCGGGCACGCGGAGAAGGACGCCACGATTGCCGACGCCCCAGGCGATGTGAGCCGGCGCCCAGGAAGCAGGTTGCAGGCGTTTGTAGGAGTTGACGGTGGGCGCCCCAACGCCGCAGATGGCCGGGGCATGCGCCATCAAGCCGCCCATGAATTGCCCCCCGAGTTCACTCAGCGGATTTTCCAGTCCGCCACCCGCCATCAGATTGTCGCCGGAAATAGGATCCCGCAGCGCCAGATGCACATGTAAACCGTTGCCCGCTAAGTCGGTGAAGGGTTTGGGCATATAGGAGGCGATCAAGCCGCGCTGAAGGGCTAGGGCCCGCGTGACCTCTTTGCTGATGAGGTAGCTGTCCGCCGCAGCCAGCGGATTGTCGTAACGCACGGTAAATTCAAATTGGGAGGGGCCATATTCCTTGCCCAATTGTTCGATCTGCAGGCCCATCGTTTCCAGCGCAGCGACAATTTCATGCAGCAGATCGGCAAATTGATTCAAGCCGGCCACGGTGAACATGCCTCCCGCTCGGCAGGGCGCATAATCGCCATCGTCAGTCTTGGTAAAGAGACTGAATTCAGCTTCCAGCGCGGCGGTGATGTCTATGCCGCGCTCCGCAAAGCTCGTGACGGTCCTCGCCAGGTTTTGACGCGGGCAACCATCGAAGGGCTGATGAGCCTCGGTCATCATATTGCAGAAGACGATGGCTGTGCTATCGTGATAGGGCAGTTTCCAATAAGCGTCTGGATCGGGCAGCGCCAGAAAATCGCCCGTCTGCGCCTGCCAGATGCCATCGGGGGCATTGTGATCGTCCACGCCGAAATTGAGGTTGGCGCGGGCAAATACCACGCCATCTTCCACGGCGCTCTCGAATTTGCTCTTCGGCACGGTTTTGGCGCAGGCGCGACCGTTGTAATCGTGATAGGTCACCCAGAGATTTTCGATCTCGTCATCGGTCAGGCGCCGCAACAAATCTTGCTTATCCATTTTAGACTCCACATATCAAGCGAATCAATTCTGCCAGCAGCGCCGTACGCGGGACTATGCTGCTCTTCAAGATATACTCATCGGGTCCATGATCCAAGCCGCCGATGGGACCCAGGCCATCGAGCACAGGCACGCCGGCTTGGGCGGCAAATGCGCTATCCGCGGCGCCGCCAGTGCTGACTCCGCGCAGCTCGAAACCGAGACTTCCCGCCGCCTGTACCGCCAACTGCTCCAGGCGCGCCACCTCAGCCGTGCGCGGCATCGGCGGCGAGGCGAGGCGATGATCCAGCGTGAAATTAATATCATCTTCAGCGGGTCGCGCAAATACCTCTTCGATTTCCGCAACCGTGCGATCGAGGACATCCTGTTCAAAGGCGCGGATATCGATGCTGGCTTCCGCCTGATCCGGCACCACATTGGGAAGAGTGCCGCCCCAAATCGTACCAATGTTGATCGTGATGCCAGCATCGGGATGAGCCAGTGATTCAACCTCTAACAAGCGGCGCATGAGACCGCTGATGGCGTTGCGCCCTTTTTCCGGCTCGACGCCGGCGTGGGCGCGTCGTCCCTGGGCCCGCACACGAGTCACGACATTGCCTTTGCGCGCGGTCACAATATCGCCATTTTCGCGCGCCGCTTCCAGCGTCAGAACAGCATCGCAGCCGCGAATCGACTCAAGGATAAGCGAGATGGACGTGCGTTCGTCGACCTCTTCGTCGGCTACGCAGAGCAAGACCAGCAGAGCGAAATCATTGAAATCCAGCTTTTGCAACGCTTCAATGGCGTAGATGCCGCTGAGCAAGCCCGCTTTCATATCACAGGTGCCCGGTCCCACCAGCCGATCGCCCGCCAGCTGCAATGGGCGCTGCGCCGCGGTGCCGCGCGGGTAGACGGTATCGCAGTGACCGAGAAGAAGGATCTTTGCCCGGCCGCCCCCACGCAATTGAGCAAGCAAGTGATCGGCAGTTTCTTTTTGTGGAAAGCGCTGAATGGCGAAACCGGCGCGGAATAACCGGGCAGCCAGCCAATCGATGACAAGCTCACCGCCTTCCTTGTCGTAGGTGCCGGAATCGATGGCGACCAAGCGCTGCAAGTCAGCCAGATAGCTTTCCAGTTGCGATTCGAGATAAGCCGTTACGGTCACTTATTGTGCGATCCCGCACCAGCGCAGGATGACGCCGGCGAACACTTTAGCCGTTTCGATCAATGAGTCCAGCTCGACATATTCGTTGTCGCCATGCAAACCTTCTCCCGCTGGTCCCAGAATGATAGGCGTCATGCCAGCGCCGGCGTAAAAGGCGGCATCGGTTACCGCGCGCTTGCCCGCCAATTCGGTCTCGATTCCCAAATGATGATGTGTCTCGCGCACTGCTTGAATCAAAGCGTGATCCGGTGACGTGGAAAAGGGAGGGAAGTCGATATTGGCCAAGTGCCACTGCAGCGCGGGCGGATGATCGCGGAGCCAGGGATCGGTTCGGGCAAATGCAGCGACAAAAGCCTCGAATTCCTCGCGGACTACCTCAAAGGTCTCAGTCGGCAGATACTTGAAGTCGAAATCGATTACGCAGACATCGGGGATCATCGCCGGGTTGGAAGTAACCAGCGGTTTTCCATCTTCGCCCAAGCCTACGCCGCCAACGATCACGCCGGGATTAATGGTGGTGATGCCGGGCGGCATCAGGGGATGATGCCGAGAATGCGCCCAGTCCCGTTCGAATTCGCGCACTGCTTGCACAAATCTGACGCCTTTTTCGATTGCGTTGACGCCATCAGCATTGGCCGCGTCCGGATCAGGCTGCGGGTATATCTGCGCGAAGCGCCAACCGGCATGGGCCGCCCGGCCGCGAATGGTGACGCGCACCCAACTCAGTCCGCCTTCCGCCGCTTCAATCCGTCCCGCGGTCGGCTCGGCGACAATGATGCCATCGGCGCGATAGCCACGATTGATCACATCCCGTGAGCCGGCGAAACCTCCCGCTTCTTCATCCACCACAACATGCAGCTGCAAGTCGCCTTGCAAGATGACGCCACTCTCAATGACCGCTTCCGTCGCGGCGATGAATGCAGCCACCCCGGCTTTCATGTCAATGGATCCGCGGCCATAGAGCTTGCCATCGACAATATCATTGCCCCATGGGTCACAATCCCAACCATCTTGATCGCCAATGGGCACCACATCGATATGGCCGTTGAAAGCCAGGCTCCTGCCGCCGCCGCTGCCGGACAACAGCGCCACCAGATTGGGCCGCCGCCCCTCCTTTTCCCAGCGCGTCAGCCGCAAGCCGAGGGATTTGAGTTTGGCTTCAAGGAAGTCCTGAACTTCCGTCTCTTCGCTTTTGTCCGGATCGCCCATGAAGCGTGGATTGACACTCTTGAAGGAGACCATCTCCTGCGTGAACTGGATGATATCATCGCGCATCGTATCGAGGCGCTGATAGACCTGTGCTTCGATTGCCCGGAGGTTCATGCTGGTCAACCGCTGAGAGGCAGATTCTGACCGGCGGAGGAGCCGCCATCCACCAGCATGACCGCGCCGGTGATGAAATCAGCATCGTCCGATGCCAGATAGCGTACCATCGCCGAAACATCCGCCGGTTGCCCGATGCGCCCGCGCGGCGTCATGCCAACCAGCGCATCAATGTACTCCGGCGTCAGATCCCAATCCGGCACTTCGATCAAGCCGGGCGCCACCGCATTGACCTGGATGTTGTGCTCGGCCGCTTCCAGCGCCAGCACCTGTGTAAACATCGAAATCGCCGCTTTGGACGCGCAGTAATGAGAAGCGCCAACCCGCGCCCGAAGCGCAGCGCCCGAAGACATATTAATGATCTTGCCGCCTGTCTTGGTCCCAATCATGTTGCGCAGCACGGCGCGGCTGACGAGAAACATGCCTTTGACATTGATGTCCCAGACGCGGTCCCATTCTTCTTCAGTCATGTCGACGATGAGGCTATTGGGATAGATGCCGGCGTTGTTGACAAGAATATCGGGCGCGTCGAAACAGCATGCAAGCGCAGCCGCCATTTGGTCGACTTGATCCGCTGAACGGATATCGCCAGCCAAGGCCAGCGCCTCTCCACCAGCAGCGGCGATCTCGTCGGCGACCAGATTGGCGCGTTCACTAGCGACATCGTTGACGCCCACTCTCGCGCCTTCCAGCGCAAAATCCAGCGCGATTTGCCGTCCAATGCCGTGACCGGCGCCGGTGACGAGGGCGGTTCTGCCAACAAAGCGCTTTGTCATCTTCAATCGATCCATTTCGCTGCCGGGATCTTGGTGCTGGCGCGGGGCAGCGTGGGCGCGACTTCACCAATGTGGCAGTATTCCGAGATCTCGCTCAGCTTGGCCCACCAGACGCGTGGGAATCCACGAAGATGGCGGATCAGCCGCTCCAGTACGATCATGCCCGAAGGACGCCCCGCCAGGAAGGGGTGCATGGTCATGTTGAAAAGACCGCCGCGCGCGAACAAACCTTCAAATTCGGCGGTGAAGACTTCCAGGCCGATCGAAGGCGGGTTGATGCCGTTGCCGACGGGCGGCACCGAGACGAAGCCAAATTGCGGCCAGTCATCGTTGCGCCAACTGACGGGCAGCTCCAGCAAGTCGCCCTCGGCGGTTTCTACCCAGTAGGGAATATCGTAACCCATCAAGCTGCTATCAAATTGAAAGCCATGGCGCTTGAGCAAGGCTGGCGACGATGGTTTTAGTTCCCAGGCGGGTGAGCGATAGCCGATGGGTCGGCCCCCAGTGATGCCTTCGATGACGTCGATACCCGCCTTCAATACCCGTTCTTCCTTCTCGTCGCTCAAGCCGTCAGGGCGCTCGTGCATAAAACCATGATGACCCAAGTCGTGCCCGCGCGCGACAATCTCTCGCGCGATGTCGGGATGCAATTCCAAGGTCCGCGCCGGCGAAAAGAAACTCGCTTTGATCTCATATAAATCGAGCAGATCGAGAATATGCGGCATGGCGACATTTGGTCCGTAGCTGAACTCCGACATCAGCGCCAGGCGTTTGGTAGCCTGAGGAGGATCAAGCATATAGGGGATGGTCTCGCCGTCGAGATCAAAGGTGAGCGCTACCGCACATATTCGCTCGTCCGGCCACTTGAATTCGCCCATCGTTACCGCTCCTTTTCTGGGGTTCTAGCGAAAGTTTGGCATCACGTCGGTGGCGAACAATCTGACTCGGCTTTCCAGCGCATTCCAGCTCTCATGGAATAGCCACAAGACCGCGTGTTCGAGGCCCGCGTCCTCGTAAGCGCGCAGTTCGCTGGTGATGTCGGCCGCGGAACCTTGCGGCGCGTGACCGGGCGCTTGGTAGCCCCTAGAGGTTTCGCCCGCGGCGAGCAGTTCGATATTGGTGCGCAGGGAGACGGTAACCGCGCGTCCGTTTGCCTGTGAGCGCAGCTTTGCACAGCCATCCGCCAATTCCGAAGGCGTCAAGCCCACCGGATGCCAGCCATCTGCCATCGTGGCAGCGCGGCGGATCGCATGTTCGCTGTTGCCCCCGATCCAGATCGGCAGATCGCCACGCTTGATGGGATAAGGCGAAAACAGCGCATCGTCGAAGGCCGTAAATTTACCGTGGAAACTGCCCTCACCACTCCACAAGGTGCGCGCCAGCGCCAACCCTTCATCGAAGCGGGCGCCGCGGTTGCCGTAATTTGCATTGAGGTAGTTGAATTCCTGCTCCAGCCAGCCGACGCCAGCGCCCAGGATCAGGCGTCCACCGGAAACCGCGTCAATAGAGGCGAGCTGTTTGGCCAGCAGCACCGGCTCGCGCTGCGGCGTCACGATGATGGATGTGCCCAGCTGTACACGCTGCGTGACCGTCGCCGCGATGCTAAGCGCAATCAGTGATTCGACAAGATTCCCGTAAGGGTCGGGCATGCTGGAAGGCATCAGGACATGGTCGGTAGTCCAGACTGAATCGAAGCCCATGTCCTCCGCCAACACGGCGCTTTGGCGAATCGCGTCTCCGCCGGCAATGGCGCCGAAATTCGGCAAAATCAAGCCAAACTTCATATCATCTCACTCCTCAGTCATAGACATGCGGCGGCTGACGTTCCTGCCAATCATGCGCCTGCTCGTAAGCGTAGGCGATGCGGTAAAGCGTCGCTTCGTCAAATGGCCGGCCCATCAATTGATAGCCAATCGGCAAGCCATCGCGCGTAAAGCCACAAGGGGCGCTCAACGCTGGCTGACCGCCGAGATTGGCGGAAAAGGTATGGTGGATAATCGAAATGATTGGCGATTCGCCGATATCCATGTCCTTGCGCGGCTGATGCAAATCGGTCAGCAGCGGCATTGGCAGCGGCATCGTCGGCGAAATCAACGCGTCCAGACTCTCCCGCCGGAACATGTCCTTCATAGCAGACCGATAACGCTCGCGAGCGCGCAAGCCGGTAACGTAATGCGTCCCCGGCACGAGTTCGCCCAATTGCAAAGTAGCGCGGGTGGCGGGATCATAGAGATCGCCTTTCTCCCGTAGTTGCTGCCGATGAAAGGTGCTGGCTTCCACCATCATAACGGTGAAGAGCGTTTCCGGCGTCAACTCGAATTCGGGCAAGCTGATCTCGACTATTTCCGCGCCCATAGCCGCCAACTCGTTGATAACCGACTCGGTCGCGGCGCGCACGTCATCGATCACGCCCGGATACAGAACATATTCACGATCAATGCCGATGCGAGTACCGCGAACGCCGTCTCCGATGCCGGCCGTATAGTCCGGCACATCCACACGCGCAGAAGTGGCATCTTTCGGATCGTGCCCGGCGATCGCCCCCAGCAAATGGGCGTTGTCGAGTATCGTACGCGTCATCGGTCCGACATGGTCGAGCGTCCAGGACAGCGGCAACACGCCATATGCACTGACGCGGCCATAGGTCGGTTTCAAGCCAACGATATTGTTAATGGACGCCGGGATGCGGATGGACCCGCCGGTATCGGTGCCGATGGTCCCAAAAGCCGAGCGCGCGGTCAGCGCCACGCCTGAGCCGGTGCTGCTGCCGCCGGGATAGCTGTTAAGCTCCCAGGGACTGCGCGTCGGCGGTTCGTTGACACCGTAGGCGAATTCGTGGCAGCGCGTTTTGCCGATCATGATGGCCCCGGCTTCGTTCAGCTTTTGCACCACCGTCGAGTCATAATCGGGCAGGAATCCTTCCAGCACTTTGGACCCCGCCTCGGTCACGACGCCCTTGGTATAGCAGATGTCCTTCACGCCGATCGGGATGCCGTGAAGCGGACCGCGATCCTTTCCCGCGGCCAATTCCGCATCGGCTTGCCGCGCCGCTGCGAGCGCCAATTCTTCCGACACCGCGGCATAAGCGTTGACCGTCCGCTCGGTCTGTTTGATTCGCGCCAGCGTGGCCTGGGTCAAGGCGACCGCAGTCGTCTCGCCACTGCGCAAGGCGGCGGCAGCCTCGCTGATGGACAGATTGATGAGTTCCTTTGGATCAGTCATACCATTCCGCATCCATTTTCAGTATCGGCGGGTAATCCCGTAGGTCAAAGGCTTCCAGAGCGCTGATTGACGGAATTTGATTGGACAACGCCGCGGCAAGCGCCGCAAGTTCTTCAGGCGCGACCTCTAAGCCCAGCATTTCCGCCATAGCGGCGACTTGATCCGCCTCAATCCGCAGGTCAGATTTGCTTCGTCCATAACTCATAATGACCTCCTGTACAGAGCCGCCCTTTCTAAGGACTGGAATAAACGCCGTATTCCCAGACTTTCTCAGCGATGCGAGCGACGGTATCTTCCAGGTTTTCCCAGATGCCGCGATGCCGCGCCATCATCACACAGACGATGATCGGCGCCATATTGCGCGATTCGATGACACCAACATCATTAGCGATAAAAGGACCAAAATCACCCGTCTTGTGCGCGACTTTCGCTTCGGGCAAGTATTTCGGCAACCGCGAGCGCGATACCTGCGAGTGCAATATTCGGCGCATTTCGGCGCATGATGAAGGGCTGGCGCAGCTATCGTTCCAGATCATCTCCAGCAATTGACCCAGGGCGCGAGCGCTGGCTCGACTGAAGGGCTTGCCCTCTTCAAAGTGGAAACGGTCGCGGGCGGCGAACCATTGCTCAGGCGGGATATCAGGATAACCGGCGCGAAATAGTTCCGCCGGGCCGAGTTCACCCAGCGCCGGGTCGATCACGCGGGCCAAGGCGGTAAACCAGTCGAGGCAGTTCCCCAAGGCTTCAATGTCACTGAAGCCCAGTTCACACATGGTCGCGTTCACGGCGTCTGGTCCGCCGACCGCTTCGTAACAGTAATCGGTCGCGGTATTGTCGCTTTCGATGATCATCAGGGTCGCGGCATCGCGCAAGGTGAAAATCATGCCATCGTCCATGTATTGCAATACGCCGGTGCCAAATCGTTTGAAGCCCGTCTCCAATTTGTAAGTCTGCGCCAGATCGAGCTCGCCCGCGTCAACCATGCGATATAGCGTAACAAGGACCGGGATCTTGATGGTGCTCATCGTGTCCATCATCGCGTCGGCATTGACACAGATTTCTTCACCAGTGCCAGTATATTTGACATACAGCGCCCAATCGGCGCGGACGCCATCCATCAGCCGATCAAGAGCGCGCTCCAGTTCTCCGCGCATACTCAGTCCTCCTAACGGCGCACGACGCCACCGGACAGTCCGATTGTTGCGCCAGTGATGTAGGCAGCGTCATCTGAAACAAGAAACGCCACAAGCGCGCCCATCTCTTCCGGCGTGCCATGCCTCCCCAACGGCACCAAATCCCAGACGCGCTGCCGTTCCTCCTCAAAAGTGATACCGGCATGCGCGGCTCGCTGCCGCAGGCCTGCCCACTGCATTTCGGTCGCCATGTATCCCGGGGCAATAGTGTTGACACGGACATTATACGGCGCCATCTCAAGCGCGAAAGCCAGGGTTAGGGCGATGACACCGGCCTTGGTGCCGGAATAAGTAGCGACGCGCGGATAGGGTTCCTGCCCAAAGATCGAACTGACCGTGATGATGTTGCCGCTCCCCTGTTCCCTCATGACGCGACCGGCATACTTGCAGGTCAGGAAAACGCCGCGATAGTTGACATCGACGATATGCTCGAAGTCTCCAACTTCCAAATCGACCAGGTCGACTTCGACGCCGCCCGTACCCGCGTTGGCGACAGCCAAATCCAGACCGCCAAAATGGTCGACTGCCAAATTGACGAACTCCGCGGTCCGCTCGGCGCAGGAGACGTCATGTTCTCTGGCGATGAGTTGATCCGGCGAGATGCCGGTGTCACCGATGATTTTCGAGGCGGTCTCATGGATGGACGGGCTGATATCGGTCATCAGCACCGACCAGTTATCACGTACTAGACGGCGGACGATGCCTTCGCCCAATCCACGGGCGGCCCCTGTGACAAATGCGCGCTTGCGTTTCGTTTGGTCCCCTGACACGTTACCGAATACTTTCGCAAATGGTTCCAGTTAAGCGCGATCTTCAACCGCGGTTTCGCTCGACGTTCGGGAGCGGGCGCTGTATTGTTTGATCAGCCCCCACAATCCTTGCGGAAAAAAGCGCATAGTCAGCACGATAATCACCGCCACGAACATGAAGCGTACGGGACCGCGCGACACGCCGAATACCTCGGACATCCACGCGCTCGACGCCATCAGTTCGCTGACGTAGGTCATGACCACGCCGACCACCACCGGCCCATAAATCGTCGCCACGCCGCCGACCAGCACCATACTCAAGAGCAAGGTCGCCAGCGAGAAACCGAATATATCCGGCGAGGCGACGATCAGAAAATGAGCGTAAACGCCACCAGCGAGCCCGGGGAATATCGAGCTGAACAGGAAGGCCAAGAGCCGTTGCCGCGCCAGCGGGATGCCACGGGCGACGGCGTATTCTTCAAAGTCGCGCAATGCAATCAAGCTCAAGCCGAAATCAGATGTAACCAGCCGGCGGAGAAAAATGGTTGAACAGAGCAGCAAGAATCCGACCAGATAAAAGTGAGCGTATTTGCTCTCGCGGAAGCGAAAGTCGCCGATTTGCAATTGCGGCACGCCAGTCAACCCTTGCTGGCCACCCGTGATCAGCGGTTGACTGAGCAGAAGCAAGAGCACCAATTGGCTGCAGGCGAAGGTCAGCAGAGCCACATAGATGCCGCGCAGCCGAATAGCGGGGATGGAGACGATAATGCTGGCTAGTGCAGCCGTCGCCGCGCCGCAGGGTATGCCGAGCCAGGGCGAGATGCCAAGCTTGACTGTAAGGATGCCGCTGGTGTACGCGCCGATGCCGAAGAATGCCAAGTGCGCAAAATTGAATACACCGGCATAACCAAGTGTCAAATCCCAATTGGAGGCGACAACGGCGTATAACATGCCGAGGATGGCCAAATGGATCAACAGTTTGTTATCCACGACCAGCGGTATCGCCAGGAAGATGGCGATTCCGACGAACGCTAGCAGCTTCTTGTTGGCGTCGACGAATCGGATCATGAGTTTTCACCGCCCATGAGGCCGCGCGGACGGAATATGAGTACGAGAATCAAGGTGGCGAAGAGAACAACCGGCGCCCAATAGAGCGAGAAGACGTACGCGCTCGATTGTTCAATCAAGCCGATGACATAGGCGCCGATGATGGTGCCGGGCAAGCTGCCCAGTCCGCCAAAAACCACGACCACAAAAGCGCGCAGCAAAGGCTCCGAACCCATGGTGGGCAAGATGAAGAACAGGCCGCCCAGCATTAGCCCGGCGAGCCCCGCCAGCATGGAGCTTACGACAAAGGTTAATGGATAGATCTGATTGACATTGATGCCGACCAGACGGGCAAAATCGTCGTTTTGAGCGACGGCGCGAATGGCAAGACCGAGTTTGGAGCGTTTCAGAAACAAGTTCAGCAGCAAAAGCGTAACCGGCGTCAGCACGATAATCAGGACTTCCTGCAATCCAATGGCGGTATCGAGCACCTCCAGCGGCGGTCCTTTCAAGATGCGGTCAAGTTGCTTGTAGCGCGGCCCAAAAACGACCTGCACACCGTTCTGCAAGAAGCTGGCGCCGGCGATAGTGGTGATGATGACCACAAGATCAGCGCCGGGTTTACCGACAAAGGGTTTGACCAGCAGAACATAGATGACATAACCGGCCAGGCCGCAGAAGATAATGGCCAGCGGCACGCCAAGGAGCAGACCAAATCCGCCTTTAATTGACAGGATCCACTCGCCCAACGGGTGCAAGATGTCGCCAAGCAGGCCCCATTCTTCGCTGTTCGTGGTGATGTTCTTGCCCAATGGCTGCAGGACTTTCGCCAGCCCGCCGCGGTTGGAGATGTACCAGCCGGAATAGGCGCCGATCATCACCAGCGCGCCGTGGGCGAAATTGAACATGCGCACCGTGCCCCAGACCAGCGACAATCCACTGGCCATCAGCGCGTACAAGGATCCTGAAACCAATCCGCTCGCGATAATTGCGACAATCGCTTCCAGCGTCATCCTGTTACCTTTCCGAAGTACATCTCAAGGATCTCGGCCTGATCAACCTGCGAGACATCGGCCGTCTCGAGCGAAACGGTCCCTTTTTCAATGAGGTACAAACGCTCGCAGATGCCCAGCAAAAGCTCGACATCCTGGTCGACGATGACCATGGTGACGCCGCTCGTCGCGATCTCGCCTATAGCGCGGGCCAACTCTTCCTTTATCAGCGGCGCCAGCCCCACGCTTGGTTCATCGAGGATCAACAGTTCCGGCATGCCCATTAAGCCGACGCCGATTGAGAGCATCTGTCGTTCTCCGCCGCTGAGGGTCTGGGCGCGCTGGCTGCGCCGCTCCTGCAAACGCGGGAAGAGCGTGAAGACTTTCTCAAAATTGCTCGACTTGCCTTTATTTGTGCGGGCGACATAGGCGCCCAGCGTGAGGTTTTCTTGCACGGTCATTTCCGGGAACAATTGATTCCCCTGCGGCACATGGATCAGGCCGCGTTCGACGATCTTGCGCGGGTCAAGCCCAGTGATGTCCTCGCCGCGAAAAAAAACCTTGCCCGAATTCACCGGGATCAACCCGGAGACGGTCCGCAGCAGCGTGGTCTTGCCATGGCCGTTGGGGCCGAAGAGCCCGACATGTTCTCCCTCGTCAACATGCAAGGACAGCGACCGCACCACATCAATTTTGCCATATCCCGAGGTGAGATTCTCAACCTGAAATAGCATGGAAGGCGTCCTTCCCTCGTTCACCGAGGTAAGCCTCGATCACGGTGTCGTCACGCGCCAGCGCCTCCGGGGATCCCTCGGCCAACCGTTTTCCGAAGTCCATCACCATAACACGGTTCGATACGCCAAATAATAGCGGCAAGACATGCTCAATGATGATGATCGTCATCTTGCTATCGCTGAGCCGCAAGATGAGAGATTCGAGTTCGCCCAATTCGGCCAGGTTCAAGCCGCCGGCGGGTTCGTCGAGCATCAGCAGATTGGGATTGCTTACGATTGCCGACGCAATCATGAGACGTTTCTTGGCGTAAAGCGAAAGCTCGCCAGCCAGCCGATGGCGATCGTCGATGAGATCGAGGCTTTCCAAGGCCTGATTCACTGCTGAGTCGTATTCTTCGACGGCCAATTGCGTCCCGAATACTGCGCCGATGCGCACATTTTCCTGGACGGTCAAGGTGTCGAATGCGGTTTCTTTCTGGAATGTACGGGCGATGCCCAGTTCGTAAATCTGGTGTGGCGAGAGTTGGGATATTTCTTCGCCGCGATAAGAGACGATTCCAGCATCGCCATGGTAGGGAATGCCCGTTATCAGGTTAAAGAGCGTAGTCTTGCCGGCGCCATTTGGCCCGGCGATTCCATAGATTTCGCCCTCGTCAACCGCAAAGCTGACATCGTCAACGGCGACCAACTCGCCGAATTTCTTAGTCGCCCTGTCAACCCTGAGAAGCGGCGTCATTAGTTGTCCAGAGATCAACCGAAATCACCCCCACCCTGTATCCCTCCCCCATCAAGAGGGAGGGACTTTGAACGCTCAAAGTGCGAGACAAAAGACTCCCCTTCCCTCATTTTGGGGGAAGGGGTCGGGGGATGGGGGGCACTTAGCCCATGTCCATCCAGGGCGGAACCTGGAAAGTGCCAGTGGCATACTTGTCGGGCTCAATCTGGATGCGCTCGCACTCCCAGATTTGATAGAACTGGATCGGATAGTACTCCGGACCTTGAATCGCCAAGTGCGTCTCTTGATCGAAGGTCAAGAAACCGGCCAGTGTTTCCATTTCCAGGCCGCCGAGGCATTCGCCTATCGCCACGCGCTCCGCCGGATCCCCGACTTCTTCCAGGCAAGTAGCGTAAATCATGACTTGATCGTAGGCGATGACGGTGAAGTACCCGCCTCGGTGCCCGTACATTTCCTCGTAGCGGTCACGAATCTCATTAACTTCAGGCTTGGAGTCAATAGCAGCGCCCAGGTTGTTGTAGATTAAGCCGGTGGAGTTTTCGCCGGTCAATTCAAGGAATTCCTGCACCGACGGACCATACTGCAGGAAGAGCAGCGAATTGGGCGGATTCTCCATGAACTGGTTCATGAAGGCGGCATTGTTCGGCGGCGCGGAATCCGTGACAATGACGATATCCGGCTCATCTTCGCGGATCTTCGCCAGCAAACCACGCCAGTCGGTTACGGAAGCGAAGGGCACGGTTTCGTAACCGGTGACCGTCCAGCCGAGGCTTTCGAAATGGGCGCTCATGCCAGTGGCGATGGTGGTGCCATAGGGGTCGTCCGAGCTGATGATGAAGGCTTCGCGATCGCGCAGGCTGAGCAATCCCGCTTCATCGTAAGCTTCCAGCAATTCCGGCAGCGCCGTCTCATACGCATCGTAGGAAGGAACGCGCGACCAGACCGTGCCGTAAGCCTCGGGATCGGCGGAGATAATGTCGCGTGTTTGCGCCGCGTTGGCCGAGATCAAGTAGGGCATATCGATCTCCGCCATCAGATCGATCTCAAAGTTGGAGGTGCTGGCGTAGGCCGTCATGATGAAGTTGAGATCTTCGGTATTGCTGAGTTGGTTGAAGGCGGTTGTCACGGCGTCCGCGCGCTGATCGACCGTATCGGCGATGACCAATTCCAGCGTGTAGCCAGCGACGCCGCCCGCTTCATTGAGGTCATCCACCGCTATTTGCGCCGCCTGGACAACATCCTGGGCATCCGCGCCAAAAGCGCCGGTCAGCGGCACCATAATGCCGATTTTGGCGACCCCCATATCCTGCGCGCCAACGAGCATTCCCCCGAAGAGCGAAAGAACCAAGACAAGAAGCACAAAAACACTACTGTTGCGTAAAGACATGCTGATCCTCACTTTCCTTGCGTAATAGAACCGTAAACTAAACTGCAATACGTAGTCGATAAAGCGCCGCCATTGACGTTTTCAGAGATGTATGACAGCCGCCCGCCGTCAGCGCAAGCGCTTAGCAACTTCTGTCAATCACGACAGGCTGGAAGACAAGTCGGCAACATATCTGAGACAATAAACAACGGCGACAACACTTTATCGAAAACGCTGCTGCGAATGTAACGAGTTATGGTGGGCTTGTCAAATACCCGCATTCGCAACGCAGTGATCTCGTACTCATGGGCCTTGTTGCTGTTACAATACTGGCCAAGTCAGCGATATACCGGGAGGGTCAAGATGACTGATTTGCTTTTGACGAATGCGCAAGTGCTGGATGTCCGCGGCGGAGAACTACTGCCGGATCGGCATGTCTTGATCCAGGACGGCAAGATCGCTTCAGTAAGCGAGGGCAGGCCCCAGACCAATGCCGACGCCATTGACGTCGGTCGCCGCGTAGTCATGCCGGGCTTATGCGACGCGCATGTTCATGTTACCGCCGCTACCGCCAACTTGTCCGCTATCCGCCACTGGTCGCCAGCTTATGTCACTGCCCACGCCGCGGTCATACTGGAAGGCATGCTCATGCGCGGCTTTACATCCGTACGCGACGGCGGCGGCGCCGATTGGGGCTTGGCCAAGGCCGTTGATGAAGGCCTGATTTCAGGACCCCGGATTTTCTTTTGCGGACATGCACTGTCACAAACCGGCGGCCACGGTGATATGCGCAGCTCCGGCGATGACGGAATCGGCTACGGCTGGCTGACGCCTGGCCTGGGCTGGGTCTGCGATGGCATCAGTGAACTGCGCCGCGCCTGCCGCGAAGAAGTCCGCCGAGGCGCTCATCATATCAAGCTGATGGTTTCGGGTGGCGTCGCCTCCCCCACCGACCGCATCGACAGTACACAATTCTCCGAAGAGGAAATCCGCGCCGCTGTCGAGGAAGCGGAAGCGGCAAACCTCTACGTCATGGTGCACGCTTACACCGCCCGCGCTATCAATCGGGCGCTGCGCTGTGGAGCGAAAACGGTGGAACATGGCAATCTGCTCGATGAAGACAGCATTGACCTCATGCTCGAAAACGATGCCTTTCTGGTGCCGACGCTGTCGATCTATCAGGCGCTCGCGGACGAGGGAATCGAAGCAGGTTTGCCCAAGGAACTGTACAACAAAATTTTCGATGTGCTGGACGCGGGCAAACGAGCGCTGGATATGGCCCACAACGGCGGCGTGAAGATGGCCTATGGCACCGATCTGCTCGGGCAGATGCATCGCCGACAATTGGACGAATTCGCAATTCGCGGCGCTATTATCCCGGCGATTGAAGTGCTGCGCGCCGCCACCTGTAACGGCGCAGATCTGTTGGGTCGGACGGGAGAACTGCACGAGGTTATTCCAGGCGCCAGCGCTGATCTGCTCGTGTCGGAGGGGAATCCGCTGGAAGACTTATCGGTGATGACGGAGCCGGAATCGAACCTGCGCCTCATTATGAAAGGGGGCAAGGTCTATAAAAATACCCTGTAAGACGTTTGTCCCTAAGATAACAACACTTTGCGCGGCGGGCGAAACGGCTTTCCAAAGCCCCGCCAATGCCACGTCATTCTGTCGCCTGAATGATTGACAGCTCCGATTTGCATTTGATGTACCACCGCGATACAGTTCGTGGACTTGAGTGCCACGACAGGCTGTTGCTGGAGGAAATGTCTCTCGATGAACTGGAACGGACATGTCGCTATCGTCACCGGCGCAGCCAGCGGCATTGGCGCCGGCATCGCTGAATGCTTCGCTGAAGCGGGCGCGGAAGTTGTGGTCGCCGATATTAACGAGCGCCTGGGCGAGCAGGTCACAGCCGACCTGCAAGCGCGCTATGGCAAAGGCCTCTTCGTCAAAACAGACGTCTCCCAAGCCGCCGACTGCCAGCGACTCATAGACGAAACCCTGACCGCCTACGGTCAGATCGACACGCTGGTCAACAACGCCGGCGTCAACTTCGTCAAGCCTACCCTGGAAATGGACGAAGCCGATTGGGACCGCGTCGTCGATGTCGATCTGAAAGGTACATTTCTTTGCAGTCGCTATGCCCTTGAGGCGATGGTCGCGCGTCGCAGCGGCGCCATCATCAACATCGCCAGCGTGCACACCGTCGCCACCTTGCCCGCCGCCGCGCCCTACGCCGCTTCCAAAGGCGGCGTCGATATGATGACGCGATCCATGGCGATTGAGTTCGCGCCATACGGCATCCGCATCAACGCCGTCAGCCCGGGCCTGACCGACACGCAAATCTGGAACGACATTCAGGA
>JAPOYU010000058.1 GCA_026706395.1 Chloroflexota bacterium | reverse complement strand
CGGACGGGACTTACCGGGTGGTTGCGCTGGCGCAGGACAAGGTCGGCCAGCGGATGCGGATGGAAGGCGAGCTCACGATTGAGCTGGGCGGCAAACCCTACGCCGAGATCAAGCCGCAAGCGGTTGGGGTGGAGGTTGCCTTTGCGGTGCAGCCGTACGAGGAGCGGTTTCTCTCCACTGCTGAAGCGCTTGGCGACTTGCTGCCCTTGCCGGATGATTCGGCATCGCTGGCGGAGTCGCAGCGGGTCACGGTACCGCTGGGGCAGATGCTGGTGTTTCGGCTGACGGTGGACAATTATGGCGATGTTCCGATTCGCACGAGCGGTCCGCCGCCGGGCACGGTTTACTTGCAGGATCAATTGTCAGGGGGACTTGGCGCTTTCGACGAATCCGGCGCCTGGCGCGTTGGCATCCAGTGCGAGACATCGAAGACCAGCTTTCCCTATCGCTGGGCGGTGGCCAGGGACGATAGATTGCAAGAAGTGTTTGATGAAGCCAGTGGCAATACTTACCGTTATTTGCCGCCGAAGACCCGGGCCGTTGTATGGGGCGCGGTGCAATTCTCGGAAGCGGAGGCGCGCAATCCGCAGAACTGCTGGGCCGGGCTGATCCATGAAGATGTCGCGGTCAGCTTGCGGAACAACCATGTCGGGATGCGTTCGATTATGATTGCCGATCCCGACGCGGGCGCCGCGAGTTGATCCATGAAGGCGGGCGATGTATGACGGATTTGGCGGTTGCGATCGTTACCTGGAACAACGCTGACGTTATCGCTGACGCTCTTCAAAGCCTAATTGACGATCTGCGGGATAGCGGACTCGAGTATGAGATTTGGCTGGTTGACTCGGCATCCAAAGATGACACGGTCCGAGTCGTCAGCGAGGGCTTCGCGGAAGTCAAACTGATCGCCTGTGAAGAGAATATCGGGTTTGGCGCGTCCAACAATCTGGCGTTGCGGCGGATTGGATTTGTCGCTGGCGCCCGGCCGGACGAGTTGCCGAAGGCGGTGTATCTGCTGAATCCTGACACCGTCACGCGCCCCGGGGCGAGCCGACAGCTTCATGATTCGCTAATGGCAGGTGCTGATGTGGGCATGGTTGGCGCGCGCCTGTCGTATGCCGACGGCAGTTTTCAACATAGCGCCTTTCGCTTTCCCGATCTGCGGCAGATATGGACGGAGTTTTTCCCGACGCCGGGCCGTCTGGTGGATGGACGGTTCAATGGGCGATATCCGCGGTCCTGGTACGCGGCAGGCCAGCCCTTTGAAGTGGACTTCACATTGGGCGCGACAATGATGCTCAAGCGGGACGTAATCCGGCAGACCTATGGTTTCGATGAGGATTTCTTCATGTATTGCGAAGAAGTCGACTGGGCTTGGCGCATCAAAAGGCGGGGCTGGCGCATTCTATGTGTGCCGGCGGCGCATGTGATCCATCTCGGCGGCGGCAGCACGTCGCAAGCGCGCCCGTTAAGCCTGATCAATCTGTGGAAAAGTAGGTTACTATTGTACGACAAGTACTATCCACGCTGGAAACGGGGGGCGGCGCGGCAACTGCTGATCACCGGCATGCAGCGTCAAATGCGCCGATTGGGCGCAAATGACGGCGAGTTGGAGAGCGCCTGCCGCAGGATTATCGAGATGGCAAAGTCATGACGCACCTCACCGCCATCGTGCTTACGCGCAACGAAGCGGAGCAGATTGCCGATTGCATCAGGACCCTGCGTTTTGCCGACCGTATCATTGTCTTTGATTCCTTCAGCACAGATGACACCGTGTCCATTGCGCGGGGGCTTGGCGCCGATATCTTCCAGCATGAATTCGAGAATTACGCCGAGCAACGCAACGCGGCGCTTGACGCGGTCAACGAAATGACGGATTGGGTTCTGTTCGTGGATGCCGATGAGCGAATCACGGATACGCTGGCGACGGAGATACGCGAGAAGGTGGTTTATCCGGGTTTCGCGGGCTGGCGGCTGCCGCGTCACAACTACATCTTCGGCGTATTGACCAAGGGCGCGGGCTGGTATCCTGATTATCAGACGCGCTTGCTGCGCGTTGGGCAAGCTGAATATGACCGGCGGCGGCCGGTACACGAGGTTGTGAAGCTCTACGGCGAAGAGGGCACCTTACGAAATCCGATCATTCACTACAATTATGTGGACTTGGCGCAATTCAAAGACAAGCAGGAGCACTACGCAGATTTTGACGCGCAGAGTCTATATGCGCAGGGGATCGTGCCGCGGCAGCACACGTTTATTTTGCAGCCGCTGCGTCAATTCTATTGGCGATTCATAACGTTGCGCGGGTATCGGGACCGGTGGCATGGACTGCGGCTGTCGCTGCTGATGGCCTGGTATGAGT
>JAPOYU010000133.1 GCA_026706395.1 Chloroflexota bacterium | reverse complement strand
GCGGTCGATATTCCATTTTACAGCGTGGGCATCGAGCGGTTCGCCATTATGGAATGTCGCGCCTTCGCGCAGGTGGAAACGCCAGGTGGTGTCGTCGACCAGTTCCCAGCTATGGGCGGCTTGCGGCACATAGCCACCGCCTTCGGGGGCGCGCCAAATCAGGCAGTCGTAGAGCAAGTTGGTCAGCCAGTGGCTCGAGATGAACCAGTGGGAGTGGGCATCCATGGAGCGGATGGGCCCGGAATGGGCGAAGACGAATTCGCTCATATCGTCTTGCGCCGTCGCGGGCATGACGGCCAATGATCCTATGAGCAAGCAGAGGCTCAACAGGATTAGTACTCGCTTTGCTAACATGGGTTTCTCCTTATGTGAAACAATCATCGGTTACGAACATTGCGTATGAGTCACTTGCGATAATCACCTCCTATCTATGCTTGCGCAAGTATGGACCTATGCCCGCATTATACTAGGCGGAAGCGGCGTAATGCGCGAGCTTGTCCTCATCGATTTGTACGCCCAGCCCCGGTCCTTCAGGCGCCTTCAGGATTATCCCCTCGGGCTCGTAGGGCTCGGCCAGGATAGTATCGGTCATGTCGGAAAAGCCGGCGGGCCATTTCGCGACAGGCGTCGCGGTGGCGAGATGCGCGGCCGCGGCGGCGATGACATCGAAATAGGGCGCGACCGAGATTTCCAGGCCGGCGGCCTCGGCGATGGCGGCCATGCGCGCTGATGGCAGCAAGCCGCCATATCGGTGAATCTTGAAATGCAAGACATGCGCCGCGCGCTTTCGAGCGATTTCGTAAGCGCTGCGGGGACCGCCGCCCGTTGATTCATCCGCCTGCATGGGCGTCTCCAGTCGCGTCACTAAATGCGCCATTTCATCCAAATGCTCCACAGGCTGTTCAAAGAGCGCAACACCGCCTAAGCGCTCCAAAGATGTAAGCGACTGAACCGCTTCGCCAAGAGTATACCCAGTATTGCCGTCAAGCTGAAATACAATTGGGTCGCTCACCAACTCGCGCAGTTGACTGTACCACAACAAGTCCTCAGCGACACCAAAGCCGATTTTGGTTTTGAACCAGGTCCAGCCGTCGGCAGCCAGTTCTTCGATGCGCGCAGCCATCGCCTTCGGTTCTTCCCGCTCGACGAATCCGTGGCAGAGCGCGCCCGGCATACAAGCGCCGCCGAGCAGTTGATAGACCGGTACGCCCAGGGCCTTTCCCTTGATATCCCAAAGCGCGAAGTCCAGGGCCGTACGCGCGTTGACAGCGGTGCGCAATGCCTGGAACATGAGTTGGTGCAGTCGCTCGATGTTGAATGGGTCTTCGCCGATAAGGGCGGGCGCCAGGTAGCGGTCAATATGGTGCTTGACCACCTCCACCGCGTCACCGCCCCAAGGCGCGGGCGCGACCGTCTGGCCGATGCCGGTGATGCCCTCATCGGTGCGGACCTGGACGACTACGGTATTGGTCGATGTCGAGACACCGTAAGCGGTCGCCAGATCGCGGCTGCGGGAGATATTGACGATGGTTGATGTGACGTCTGTGATTTTCATCAGTCTGCCTACCCCTCCCCCGGCCCTGCTCCCCCCTCGGTCCCCCCGCTCAACGGGGGGCGGAATTCCGAAGCATCAGGGAAGGGAGACTCTGTACCGGGGATGTCCAAGTCGTTGATTTGGAGCCTTCAGCGTTAAACCCCGCAAGTCCTCATTTGAGAACGAGGCGATTCGCTTCTGGCTGCGGCACGCTCAGACGTACGAGTTCGCCAACGTCAGCGAGAACTTCCAGCCGGCTGATGCCATCCAGCAATTCAGCGGTCTGCGTCTCCGGCAGTAAATCGCCGGCCATGTGGTGGAACTTCTTTTCGAATTCAGCATCGGTGAGCATATTCTCCGGCTCGCCTTTGGCATGTTCGACGCGGCCGCGATACAGTTGGCCGTCATTGGTGCGGATCCGCACTTCGCAGCCGTTTTTCGCCGGGTGCTCGGCCTGGATCGCCTCGTCCAAACCGACCTCGACCAGTTGCCGCAGCCTGCGCTGCTCGGGATCGTCGTAGGTGGCGATATCTTCCGAGAACCAGCGCCCGCGCGTCAAGATGACGGAGACGGTCACCGGCAAGCTGAAGGAAGCCTGCCCCAAGGTCTGCGGGTCATAGTTGACGCGGAAGGATGGCGTGATGGCTTCGTGGTAGGTATCGATTTCGATGCCGGTTATCGCGTCCAGGTTGGGCTGGCCGGATTGCAGCAGCGTCTGGGTGGCGTCGACGCAGGAGTGTACGTGGCGGCAGCCGGCGTGTGGTTTGAAGCCGGTGCGCGCCAAAGCCTCGCCATCGAGCCGGTCAAGAAATGCCGGATCGTATCCCGGTCCGAAGGCATGGAAATAGCCGTATTCGCCATCGAGGGCGCCCGGCGGGCCGCGGAAGCCGAACTCGGCCATTTTCGCGCTGGCAATACCGTTTTGCGCGCCGTATGCGGCGAGCAGATCTTTCGTGTCGCAAGCGCCGGCATCGTAGACGTACTGCTCGGTGCCGCAAGCCATATCCATTGACAGCGCGAGGGCATGAGCGATCTGGTCGGCGGGCAAGCCCATGGCGACGGCGGCAGTAACGGCGCTGGCCATAGTGCCGGCTTGACCTTTGTGGTCATGCCCGCGTTCCCGCTGCCAGGCATCGACCGCCATCTGAATCATCTCCATCACGTCGTAGCCGACCGCCAGGGCTGTGATGACCTGCTCGCCGCTGAGCCGGTAGTTTTCACCGATCGCCAGCGCAACCGGAACCAGTTCCGAGGCGACGTGGCCCGCGCCGCGGTGGCTGTCGTCCATGCCCATTGCTTTGCCGGTGACGGCGTTGGCCCAGGTCGCGCCTTCCAGCGTACTGCGGCGTCCGTCGCCGATGATGGTCGCATCATCGCCGCGGTGCATCTGCGCGGCGTAATCAGCCGCCCGCTGACCCAACTCCGACTGAATGCCGCCGAGCGTCACGCCAAAGTGATCGAGCATGACCTGGCGGGCTCGCGTAATTGTGAGCTCGCTAAGTTCATCAAAGCGACGCGCGGCAGCGTATTCGCCGATGAACTGCGCTGCGGTTTTTCCGTTCATGTCTCTGCTCCTTAATTCTCCCTCGTAGAAATCCGGTTTGTATTTTCAGTTTGAACATTCGGAAACGTACATTGCGTCCAGTAAACGGGCGACCCACCGCCGAGCGTAGACACCCACGAGGGGTTCGGCCGCCCCTACGAATTATATATACTAGGCGTCGAGTTGTATGTAGTAGCGGTCGGCGTGATGCGGCGAGAGGCGGACGGCGCCGCCGGGCGTGACCAGGAAATTATCCGAGATCAGGAAGCCGCGATCGTTCTCGAGCACGGTGCCCGGATGGAAAGAGAGCACCATATTCGGCTTTAGCAGGAAATCGGGCGCGGCGGGCGAACTTGGTCCGTCGCTGCCGTCGAGTCCGGTGCTGTGGCAGTCGGGCGTGTGCTTGCCATCGACGGGGAAGCCGAGATCGCGTATGGCTTTGTCGTTCGCTTCGGAAATATCGCGGAAGGTGTTGCCGGCTTTCGCGGCCGCCGACGAGGCTTCCACCGCCGCCAGATAGGCATCGAGCAGAGCGCGCACATCGTCCGGCAATGGATCGAAGGAGAAGACGGTCGTCATCTCCAGCCAGTAGCCCCAGGGCGATTCGTAGACGATTTCGAAGTTGATGATATCGTCTTGCCCCATGCGCAGGTCTTTTGGCGTGGGCACGGTGTAGGGCGTCTCATCCAGCGACAGCTTGGTCCGACCCCAGAATGCGCCGAAGGATTTGATATAGCCCTCGACCGCGGCGCAGACATCCCAGTAGCGCACACCAACGCCGGCCACATCCTTGAAGACATCCATGGCGGAATCGAGGATGGCGCCGTTTTGCTGGATCGCTTCCAGCTCCAAAGGCGACTTGATTTGACGGATGGCGTTGAAGGCATCGGTGACCTCGACCATTTCGTAGCCCTCGAGCTGCTTGACGAAGGCTTGATAGGTGCCGAGGCCCATCAGCTTGCTCATATTGACCATGCCGATGCGCTTGCTGCCGGTCGCGTAGTCTTTGGCTTTATCGGCGGTGGCGACGATGATGTCGCCGTCCGGTGTGAAGACACGCTCGGGCAAGGTCGTGGTTTCGTTGCGGCTCCAGACGGCCTGGTAGGAACTCCAGACGTGGAGCCAGGGCCAGGGGTCGTCCGCGCCGAGGATGGCATAGGCGACGCCGCCCCAGAGATGGGCATGGGTGATGTAGCGGATTGCGCCCATCCCGCCGGGCATGGCCTGCCCGGTGATGATCAGGGCATCGAGATCCTGCTCTTTCATCATTGCTTGCAGCTTGGCAACACGGCGGGCGGTGTCTCGTTTTAGTGCGTCATGTGTAAGCATATCTTCTTCTGCTCCTCTTTCTCAGTCTTCGCAAGGTCAACTATAGAATCTTCCAGGATCGATATGGCGCAGGCGTTTCAAAAGCGTTTTGCCCCCTCCCACGCTCCCCCAGTGGGGGATGCACCCCAGAGATGGGCGTGGGTGATGTAGCGGATTGCGCCCATCCCGCCGGGCATGGCCTGCCCGGTGATGATCAGGGCATCGAGATCCTGCTCTTTCATCATTGCTTGCAGCTTGGCAACACGGCGGGCGGTGTCTCGTTTTAGTGCGTCATGTGTAAGCATCTATACTCGCTCCTCATAGCTCATACTCGTAAGGTTGATTGAAATGAAACTCAGTGCCGATTCCCTTTTCCAAGGCTTTTTCATAGAGACGGGCGCAGACGGCGACATCTTCGATGCCCGTCCCGCCGGAGAGAAAGAGCGTCCATTTGCTGTCGTTTTTGCGTCCTTCCACCTTTCCCGCGACCAGTCCGCCCAGGTCACCTAGTATATGCGATTCGTCAATGATACCAGCTTCGAGCGGGATGATGATCTCGCCGTTTTCTTTCAAGCCTTGCTCCCATTCGTCGACGAAGACGCGGCTGTTGACCACGGCATGTTCATCGACTTCGCGGACCCAGGGATAATGGGCGCCGAGGGCATTGATGTGCACGGGCTTGTCGGGCAGGGCCGCGCCATCAAAGACCGGTGTTGGCGAGGTCGTGATGGTGACGACGATGTCGGCGTCGCGCAGCGCTTCCGCCGGTGAGCTGGCCGGGATGACTTCGATTCCAAGCTCGGCGGACATCCTTTCGCAGAACTCGCCCCGCTGTTTTTCGCGGCGGCTATAAGCTTTGACCGACTCTATCTGGCAGACTTTGGTCACGGCGTAGAGTTGGGAGCGGGCGTGGCGTCCCGTGCCGAAGAGCGCCAGCCGCGAGCTGCCGGCTGGCGCGAGTTGGCGAATGGCCACGGCCGAAAGCGCGGCGGTCTTGAGCCAGTCCCAATAGAGCACTTCGATGACCGCAGCAAGCGCGCCGGTATTCGTATCGAAGAGGATCATATGTGTTTCCAAGCCTTGGGGCAAGCCGGTGGTGTAGGCGTTCAAACCGGCGCCCCCCAAGCCCGGCAAGAGCGCGCCTTTGAACTGGAATGAGGCTTTGGAGCCGGAGGGCAGATGCCCGGCGCGGTGGGACAAGTTCCGGTCGCCTTCAATGTATAGACTTTCGCGGGGGAATGCAGCGCCTGCGCCCAAGCCGAATTCACGGTAGCCGGCCTCGACCGCGTCGATGTATTCGGTCATGTCCATCAGACCGCGAATTTCGTGATTGCGCAAGAGGAGAACCATGATGGCCTAAATCTCGAATTCGTATGGCTGATTGAAATGGAATTCGGCGCCGACGCCTTTTTCGCGGGCGCGCCGGTACAGGCGGCTCGCCACGGCGATATCATCGACGCCGGTGCCGCCGGAGAGAAAGAGCGTCCACTTCGTATCCTCGAGGCGCCCGGGAACAACTCCCGCGACCAGGGAGCCAAGATCGCCGACGACGTGAGATTCGTCGATAAGCCCTTCACCAATGGGAATCACGATCTCGCCGTTTTCGCTGACGCCTTGGCGCATCACATCGACGAAGACGCGGCTGTTGACCACGGCATGTGAGTCGATCTCGCGCACAAAGGGATAGTGGGCGCCCAAGCCATTGATATGCAGAGGTTTGTCCGGCAGATCGATGCCGTCAAAGACCGGCGTTGGCGATGTGGTGATGGCGGTGACGATATCGGCATCGCGCAGCGCTTCCGTCGGGGAGTCGACAGGAATGACCTCGATGCCAAGTTCCGCGCTCATCTTCTCGCAAAAGGCGCGGCGGTTTTCGGCGTTGCGGCTGTAGGCTTGCACACGTTGGATATCGGCGACTTTCGTCAGCGCATACAGCTGAGAGCGGGCGTGGCGGCCAGTACTGAAGAGCGCCAGGACGGAACTGTCGGGCGGGGCGAGATGGCGCGTCGCCAAGGCGGAAACGGCCGCGGTTTTCAGCCAACTGAGGTACATCACTTCCATGATTGCAGCCAGCGCGCCGGTGTCGGTATCGAAGAGGAACATGAAGGTCTCCAACCCGCCAGGCAAGCCGGCGGTATAAGCGTTCACGCCGGCCCCGCTCAAGCCGGGCAGCAGCCCCGCCTTGAACTTGAAGGAGGCTTTGCTGCCAGCGGGCAGATGGCCGCCTGTGTATTCTTCGCTTTGCCGCTCGCCCTTGATCCATAGATTATGGCGCGGGAAGGCAGCGCCTGCGCCATTGCCGTAATCGCGATAGCCGGCTTCGACCGCGTCCATGTAGTCGGGCAGGTCCATCAGTTCGCGGATTTCGTGGTTGTGCAAGAGCAATACCATGCTATGGTCTACCCCACCCCCGGCCTGCTCCCCCCTCTATCCCCCCGCTCAACGGGGGGCGGAATTCCGAATCATCAGGGAGGGGTGACTCTACGATGAACACGGAAAGTTTCACAGAATCGGCATGATACATATGTTACTACTCCGATTGCCTTAGCTCTACCGGCTAAAGATCGAGTAAAGGCGAGCGCGTCGCTATCAAAAACATACAAGTAAAGGCGACGCAGACGCCCGCAGCCGCCATGACGATCGAGATGCCGAAAAACTCGGCGACTGTAGCGCCGATCAAAGCTGAAATCGGAATCGTTCCCCAGACCATGCCCCAGACGCTCATCATTCGTCCACGCAGTTCATCTCTTATCTGTATCAACAACAGCGCGTTAATGAGGGTCAAGAATATGCCGGAGAATATGCCGATTACGAAGACCAGGCCGAGCGCGACAAGCGGCTCGCTCATGAAAGCGAAAATGATCATTCCCAAGCCGAAGAGCGTAGAGAATATAAGAATCGCCCAGCCCTTGGGATAGATATCGCCGATCAAAGCGACAGCGAAGCCGGACAGAGCCGAGCCCATGCTGGCGCTGCCGACAAGCAGACCCAGAAGCGCCGGTCCTTCATTCAGCACGCGGTCGACGAAGATCGGCATCAGCTTCTGGTAGGGCATGCCTACGGGCACAAAGACGAGGGCCAGCAGCACGAGGGCGAAAAGCGCGCGATCTTCACGCAGGTAGGTGATGACCTGCCACATGCCGCGCAGGATGTTGTAGGCGTCTCGCCGCTTCTGTTTCGGCGCGGGCAAGAAATGCGCCGCCTTGTGGTACAGGTACGCGCCGATGGCAAAGATCGAAGCCTGCACCGTCAGCGTGAATGCGATATCGGTTAGGTCCAGCAGGAAACCGGCCAGCACCGGCCCAAAGAAGCCCATCAAGCGCGTGCCGGAATAACTCAAGGTACTGGCGTTGAAGATCATATCGTCGGGAACCAGATTGGGCAGTATCGCCATGCGCGCCGGCGCGTAGACGGCAAATGTCGAGCCTAAGATCAAGGAGGTCAGGAGTATGAACTCCGGACGCGCGAGATCGGCAGCCGCCAGCAGAGCCAGCAGGGCCGACGCAACTACGGCGACCGTCAAGGCGACCTGGACGATCAGTTGACGCTTGACGCGGTCGGCCACCAAGCCGGAAAACGGCGACACCAGCAGCAGCGGCAAGCCATAGGCGAAAGCGGTCATGCCGACCATGACGGCGGAATCCGTAACCACCAGCATGGTCCAGCCGAGGGCGACCGCCTGCAGCAGGTAGGCGATGTGAACCAGCACATTGCCCAGCCAGTACCAACGGTAGGCATGTACGCGAAAGCTGCTGCGGTTGACCAGGCTGAGGATCATGCGGTTCCTATCATCCAGCCATTCCCGTCGCGCGTGTGTGGGCGAGGTCGCGTAGACACTCACCGCCGCCAAGGCTCGCCCCTACAATACGTTCGAGGAAAAGTCAGGCAATTGCGATCTCCTCGACCAAGTCACCAAGAATCGCCAGGATCGTATCTTCCTCGGGAACGGGCCAGGCCGCGCCGCCATGGACCATGACGCCAGAGCGGGGCGCCAGGATGTCCTGCAAGCGCGCACCGGAAAATGGATGGCGGACGTAACCAATTACATCGCCGGCCGCCACGTGAGTTCCACGTTTGTTCTTGTCCATAAATGTGAAGCCACGTTCGCTGGTAGTTTTGATTATCGTGTGCTCTTGAATAACGCTCACCGTGTCGACATCGGATTCGAGCGCGCCATCCAGCATGCCGAGGCAGCGCATGGCGTTGAGCACGGACTTGCGCATGCGGCCGAGATTTTGATCGCGATAGTCGCGCAAGCCGGGTCCACCGCCGATAAAGGCCACCGCCACCGCTTTGCCATCGCGCGCCGCTTCCTGCGGAATCGAGTTAAACTCGTCTTCGCCCAGGACAACTTGCGGCAGCCCCAGGGCAATCGCCAGCGCTTTCGACCCGTCGACATCGCCCTCGTTGTTGACGCCAACGAATTCATGATAGCTCGAGAGGGCGCCGGTGCGGATATCAATCAGAGCGTCGGCCTCCGCGATGGCGGCATTGTAATAGCTGTGTATCAGCTGCTCGCTGACGCTGCCGTCCGCGCTGCCCCGTCCGATTTCATTGTAGTGTTTGCCGTCCCAGGCGCTGTGGACCTGCTCAAACTCGAAGGCGGAGGTGTTCATCAAGGGCGCGATTATCAAGCTGCCCTTCATCTGCGCCGGATCGATCTCGTTGGCCACGTGCGGCAGGATGAGGGCCGGCTCGATTTCCAGGCCGCTGGCGCCGGCTTGTACGACAAGCGCCGGGCCGTCCTGCGCGCCGACGAGCAGGTGCAAGGGGATATGGATGGGAAAGCGCCCGTGCGTCATCCCGATGCTGAAGAAACCAAAGGCGCGTTCGCCCGGATTCGCTTGGATATTGCCTATTTTCATCAGTAGAATCTCCGGTTTCTCTAGTCGAAGTCGAGGTACATGTCCATCGTACGGCGGTCTTCGACGCGGTCGATTGAGCCAAGGATGCCGATGGAAGTAGCGCCGACTGTTGGCCATTCCTGGCCGCTGGGAATGACAATGCCATAGTCAGGCGTCGGCATATCCGCCAGCAGCGCGCCGGTGTAGGGATCGACGAGCCGACCATAGACATCGCCGGTCTGGAGTTCATCGCGGAATTTGCGGTCGCGGATGAAGAGACCGTCGACCGGCGGCTTCCAGATGACGACGCCGGCGTTGTAGACGGTGCATAGCGGACCGTCCGATTCGAATTCGCCGTCGATTATGCGCATGGCTTTCAAGATGTTCCAGATGCCGCGCTCGGCGTCACGGACGTTGTCTTCGCCGTTTTTGAACCAGCCGGTGCCGCCGCCGAATTCGAGCGTGATCTGGGTCGTGCCGACATCTTCGAGCGCCTGCTTGGCTTCACCGGGCGAGAATGTGCCGGTGGGGAAGTAGGCCGCTTGATCGAGACCGTAAGCCACGATAAGTTTTCTGCGCCGCTGTTCATGTATGGTGAGGTTGTCCGGGTCGTCTTCGGCGTCAAAAAGCACATAGCGTTCGTAAGCGGTGCGGCCGCCGGCATGAAAGTCGATGAATACATCGGACTGTATGAAAGCTTCCTGGAAATAGTGGTATGCCATTTGGTCGGAGGCGCTGCCGTTTTTATCGCCCGGAAACAGGCGGCTGATGTCTTTGTCATCGACGCGCGACATGCGTTCACCGAGTTCGAAGCCGGCGCGGTTGACAATCGGTACGGCGATGACATTGCCGCGCATGACGGTCGGATCAGCGTTTTCGACGAAGTTGAGCAGCGCGATGGAGCCGATGATTTCGCCGCCGTGGACAGCGCCCTGCATCAACAATGTCGGACCCGGCTCAGCACCCGCGACCAGATGCACCGGTATGTCCAGTTCGAGCCCGGAGCGCGTGGTCGTGGTTTTGAGATAACCGAAGGTCTTTTCCCCCGCTTTTGCCGATACATTGCCTACTTTTAACATGTACAGCCTCCATTATTCAGCGGGCGACCCAAGGGTCGCCCCTACGTTACAACTTTCGCGGGCCGGAATCCGCTAGCCGATGTCGATCTCCTCAACAACGTCGCCAAGGCTGGCCAGGACGGTTTCCTCGAGCGGCACAGGCCAGGAAGCACCGGCGTGAACCATTATACCGGCGCGGGGGGCGCGTATCTCCTGCACGGTCTCGCCGGAGAAGGGGTGGCGCACGATGCCCAGCAGGTCGCCAGCTTCGACATGTTTGCCGCGCAGATGCTTGTTCATGAGGACGAAGCCGCGCTCGCCCGTCTGTTTGATCATCGTGTGCCGGTTGATGACGGTCACTTTGTCGACATCGGATTCGAGCGCGCCTTCGAGCATGCCGAGATGCCGCATCGCGTTGAGCACGGCATTGCGCATGCGGCCCAAGTCCTGGTCGCGATAATCACGCAAGCCGGGTCCGCCGCCGATGTAGGCGGTGACTGTGGCGATGCCGTCGTTGGCTGCCTCCTCCGCCATAGAGCCGTCGCTGCTTCGGTCTAACAAGACATGTGGCAAGCGGAGGGCGATAGCCAGCGCGTTGGACTCGTCGACAGCGCCACTCCCATAAACAGCGGCGAAATGGTGATAGCTCCACTGCGAACCGGTGCGGATGTCGATCAGGGCGTCGGCTTTCGCGATAGCTGCCTGGTAGTAGGCGTCCACCAACTGCTCGCTGATGGTGCCATCGGCGCTGCCGCGGCCGAGGTGGTTGAGGTGCTTGTCATCAAAGACGCTCTTGATCTGAGCGAATTCAAAGCCGGAGGTATTCATCAAGGGCGCTAATATCAGCGTGCCTTTTATCTGCGCCGGATCAAGCTCTTTGACGACATGAGGCAGGATGAGCGAGGGCTCGATTTCGAGGCCGCTGGCGCCGGCCTGGACGACTAATGTTGGGCCATCACTCGCTCCGTTGACGATATGTAGCGGGATGTGAACGGGGAAGCGCCCGTGCGACTCGCCGATTGTGAAGAAGCCGTAGACCTTTTCACCGCGCGCCGCTTCCAGATTACCGAGTTTCATAGTTGAGTATTCTCCTTTTTGTTTGGCTATTTCCCCCTCCCCATACCCCTCTCCCATGAAGAGGGAGGGGCTTTTTTCTCCCCTCAGTCTCACCATTTCCCTGCAGCGGAAGTGGTTCATCTCCCCTTCCCTCCCAGTGGGGGAAGGGGCGGGGGGTGGGGAGCGCGCTAATCAAAGCTAACGGACAAGTCCATCGTACGGCGGTCTTCGACGCGTTCGATGCTGCCGAGGATGCCGATTGAGGTTGCGCCGACGGTGGGCCACTCCTGGCCGCTGGGGATGACGATGCCGTCTTGCGGCGTCCGCATTTCCGCCAGCAGATCGCCGGTATAGGGATCGACCAGGCGTCCATAAACATCGCCGGTTTTCAGCTCGTCTTTGAATTTGGCGTCGCGGATGAAAAGCCCGTCGACCGCCGGTTTCCAGATGACGACGCCGGCCTCGTAAACGGTGCACAAGGGCCCATCGGCCTCGAGCTCGCCGTCGATCATATTCATCGCTTTCAGGATGTTCCAGATGCCGCGCTCGGCATCGCGCACGTTGTCTTCGCCGTTCTTGAACCAGCCGGTGCCGCCGCCGAATTCCAGCGTGACTTGCAGGGTATTCGCATCTTCTATAGCGGCTTTGGCCGCGCCCGAGCCAAAGGTGCCGGGCGGGAAGAAGGCCGCTTGATCGAGACCAAAGGCAACGACCAGTTTGCGCCGACGCTTCTCCATCTCGGTCAGGTTGCTCGGGTCTTTTTCCGCAGAGAACAAGACATAGCGTTCGTAGGCGGTGCGGGCGCCGGCATGAAAGTCGATCAGCACATCGGCTTGGGCGATGGCTTCTTTGAAGTAGACATAAGCGATCTGGTCGGAGACGCTGCCGTCCGCCTTGCCTGGCAAGAGGCGGCTAATGTCTTTGTCGTCGACGAGCGAGCCGCGCGTGCCCATCTCAAAACCGGCGCGATTGACCACCGGCACGGCGATGATGTTGCCGCGGATCGCTTTAGGATCGGCCTTCGCCACGAAATCGAGTATGGCGAGGGAGCCGATAATTTCGGCGCCGTGTATGGCGCCTTGCAGCATGAGCGTCGGTCCTGGCTCAGAGCCGGCGAACAAGTGGACGGGGATGTCCAGCCGCATGCCGGAGCGCGACTGGGCCGTCTCCAGGTAGCCAAAGGTTTTTTCGCCTGGTTTCGCGGATAGATTTCCTACTTTCAACATAGAGTTTGTCCTTTGCTTTGCGGGCGACCCACAGAGTCGCCCCTACAGTTTTGCTTTATGCGCGTCCCAAGTGTTACCCTACATCGCCTCCGTTGAAACAGCATGCGTTCCGAGATACTTCTTGAACCAGCCGAGGATACGGTGCTGCCGTTCGATGCGGTTGCCGGGCCGGCCGCCGCGGGACAGGCCGTGGTTCTCGCCTTCGAATATAACCAACTCAACCGGTTTGCCGCGCCAGCGCAGAGCGGCGAACATCTGCTCGGCTTGCTCTAGGGCGCAGCGATGATCTTCATCGGCGTGGATGATCAGCAGCGGCGTGTTGACATTGTCGATGTAAGCGACGGGCGATTGCGCCCAACTGCTCTGAAGGTCGCGCCAGGGGTCGGTGCGCGTCTCCCCGCCGGTGCACTCCGGGCCGATATCAGAGGTGCCGAAGAAGCTGATCTGATTGACGATGGAGCGCTGGGTCACCGCTGCGGCAAAGCGATCGGTATGGCCGACGACCCAGTTGGTCATGAAGCCGCCGCAACTGCCGCCGGTGACGCCCATACGCGAGCCGTCGATGTAGGGGCGCGCGACCAACTCATCGACGCCGAGCATGATCTCGTCGAATTCGGCGCCGCCTTGATCGCCCTCGCTGGCTTTGGTCCAGGCTTGGCCGTAGCCGGCGGTGGTGCCGCGCTGATTGAAATAAGCGACCGTATAACCGGCGTTGGCGTAGACTTGGAATTCATGATTGAAATCCCAACCGAACATCGAGCAGTGCACATATTGCACATGCGGGTAAGCTTTGCCTTCCTCGTAGTTGAGCGGTTTTATCAGCCAGGCGTGGACTTTGACGCCGTCGACTCCGTCGTACCAATAGCTCTCAGGCGGCGAGAGCTCGTGGTCGCGCAGCCAAGGATTGAGATTGGTCAGCTTTTGCGATTCGCCGTCTCGCCAGATATAGAGGTCGCCCGGATTGGAAGGATTGGATTGGCCGTAGGCGGCGATGCTGCCGGACGCCGGGCTGTAGTCGAAGGTGATGCTGTCACCGCTGATGAGGCGCTCGTATTCGCCGTCGGTGTTGATGCGAAAGAGATTGGCCGCGCCCTGCTCGGTGAGCAGGAAGTAGATCCATTCGTCGCCGGGCGCCCATTTCATGGTGACGTTGGACAGGCTCACGCGTTGATCGGCGACGGAATAGTTGCCAACTTCTTCATCGATATCGGCGCCGAGTTTCCAGCCTTTGCGGGCGGCGACATCGGCCAGATGCGGCTGCCAGAAGTTGCGGCGATTGACCGGCGGCGGTTTGTTGTGACCGGCGAAAGCGATGTATTTGTCGCCTGCGCCCCAAACCGGGCTGGCGGCGGTGCCTTGCCAATCAGGGATGAGCAGCTCCGGTTCGCCGGTGGGATAGTCGCAGGTGAGAATCTGACCGTAGCCTAGTGGCGTGTTCTGTTCGCGCGCCATGCCGATAAAGGCGATTCGCGCGTCATTGTTGCTCCAGCTCGGCTCGGAGTAGTCGCATTCGCTGTGGGTGACCTGGGCAAAGTCGCCCGTTTCCAATTCGAGGACCCAGATCTGTTTGAATTTATCGTGGACCCAGCCGACGCCATCTTGTTTGTAACGCAGGCGGCGGACGACTCTGATGGTGGGTTTGGGAACGCCGGGGGCGGGCCCGCGGTCATCGGCGGAGCGCATTGGCGTCCAGCGCACGCCGACGAGCTTGCTGCCGTCGGCCGACCAATCGAGCCCGGACATGGGCATGCCGTCGGTTGAAAAAATAGCTTCAAAGTCGTCTTCAATCTCGATCACGCGGACGGAATCGCCGTCGTCGTCGCTATGGGCATACGCCAGGCGGCTGCTGTCGCGGCTCCAGGCGATGGAAGTGACCTGGCACTCGCCATCGGTGAGGCGGCTGGCGGAATCGCTGAGCAGATCGTGCAAATAAAGTTGGGTGACGTAGCCGTTGGAGGGACCGTGCGGGCGGCGCACGGTATAGGCGATCTGCGAGGCGTCGGGGGCGATGGCGATTTCGGCGAGCCAGCTGAACTTCATCAAGTCTTCGGGAATCAGACCGCGCCGCCGGTTTACAGGTGTACTTGGTAATTCAGTCATAATCTAGAACCTTAACATGCCGACTGCTTAACGTCCAAGCAGGTCGGTTACCGTTTCTTCCACTACGCCAAAGAAGCAGCACCAGTGCCCTTCAATGACCGAGGGACGAGCGCGCAAACCGAATACGATGCCCGCCTGGGGCGCGCGGACCTCGCCGATAACATCGCCATAGAGGCCGTAGATTTGGCCGATCAATGCGTCGGCTGCGAGCTCCGTTTCGAAGGGCAGGTCCGCTTGGCCGACGTACATGCCGGTGGCCGGCGCCAGCAGCGGAATCTGATAGCCCATGCGCCAGGACGATTCATAGGCGGCGTCGCCGGGGATCATGCCGTAATGGCGCATGACGTTCAGATAGCCGGCGGCCAGATCATCGGCGATGGCGTGGAAATCGCCCGTGAGCGTGCGGCAGTTTCCGCCGAGCTCGACGGTGATGCCGCCTTTGCCCAGGGCGCCCATTTGCGAACTGGGATTGTTGCCGCCGGTGCCACTGCGGAATACCAAGTCCCAGCCCGGTCCCATCGCCGCCGCCAGTTCGAGACTTTGCGGATTGAGGTAAGAGAAGATCATGTGCGCCAGGTAAGAATGCTCGCCACCGGAATGGATATTGATTTGCAGGTCGCAGTCGTCTTTCATCGCCTCCCAGTGGGCATAAGCGACGCGTTCGGTGGGGTAGCCGTCGGCGCGGCCTGGGTAGAGGCGATTCATATCGTAAGCGAAACTGTCGAGCGGGTCGCCCCTGGTGCCGGCGTTGAAGGCGGAGACATTCATCACGGGTACGGCGACCACCGCGCCATTTAGCTGGCTGACATCAACCTGAGCCATCGCCTTGAATATCGAGAAGGGGCCTTCCGGCTCATCGCCGTGCGTGGCGCCGTTGAGCCATAGAATCGGTCCCTCCCCTGCCCCGCGGTAGACAATAACGGGAATCTCGCGCGGACGTCCGTACATATCGCCGATGATGGGAATGCCGCCCCGTTTCACCTCGCCGGGCTGGGCTGTTACATTTCCAATAGTTATCGCTTTTGGCATGTTCGCTCCTTTGCGTTGAGAAGGCAGATTATAGTGAAAACTCGACATCAATGTCGGCGGCCAACTGGCGCAAGCCGTCGACCGTCTCGCGAGATACGGGAATGCCATCCTTTTGCCGCTGATTCATACGGTGAAACTCGACTTCGCCCGGCAAGACGATCGGCCGGGCGGGGTCGATTGGCGGCGCGCCTTTGACTTGGCGGATCAATTCATCAAGCCGACGACTGTAGTCTTCCGCCGGCAGCAAGGCGGTCGGGTTAATAGCGACCATCATGTGACCGACGTCGAAATTCTGATCATCCTGGAAGACGTCCAGCCCGAATAGCGCGCCGGTCATCACACCAGCGAGCACGTCCGTCACCAGGCTCAAGCCATAGCCCTTATATTCGCCTATCGGCAGCATTGGTCCGTCCATCGCAGCGGATGGATCGGTGGTGATGTCGCCAGCCGGGGTCAGCGCCCAATTATCGGGCATTTTCCTTCCTTCGCGCTCGTACCAGCGCATCATGCCTTTGCCGGACATGGTGAGCGCCATATCGAGTACGATGGCATGGTCATTATCGCGCGGGATGGCGATGCCCCAGGGGTTGGTGCCCAAGACCGGTTTCGCCGAGCCCCAGGGCGCCATCTCCGCTGCAGCGTTGGTGAAAGACCAGCCGATAAGGCCTTGCTTCGCGGCTGTCATGGCGTGATAGCCGGCGATGCCGAAGTGGTTGCTGTGGCGCACGCCGACCATAGCGATGCCCGTCGTTTTGGCCTTGTCGACGGCGCGGCGCATCGCCCGATTCGCGGCGACATAACCGAAGCCTTTGGCCGCGTCCAGCAGCGCATACGAGGGACCGTCGCTGATCCAGCGCATGGGCGCGTCCGGCAGGATGCCGCCGTTCTTGACGCGGCGATGATAGCGGAACAGCTTCTCCAAGCCTTGACCTTGCCCCGGATGCCACCATTGCGATGCGGTCATCAAGCCATCGCTGACGATCTCGGCTTCTTCGCTGGTCGCGCCAAGCCCGCGCATGAAATCGATCGTAAATGATCGTAAGGTCTCCAGCGTGTAGAGGTTAACCAGCGATGTGTCCTGCACTTCGTATGCCATGGGCGGAGCCTTACATGTAGGGATGATCGAGCGGGTTCAGCACCGCCTCGTTGACGACAAACTCGGGCGGACTGGATACGAGCCCGGTGATGAATCGCGCGACTTCAGCCGGGTCCATGGACTCGCTACGCGGCATTTCGCCGATAGGCGCTCCGCGCCAGCCGGTGTCCATGCCGCCGGGATAGAGTATGGTCGAGCGGATGTTATGATCCACCCCGGCGAGGGCGATGGCATGGTTGAGCCCGGTCAAACCGAACTTGGCGCTGCCATAAGCCGGGCTGCCGCCGCCGCGGGCGCCAGCTGTGCCGCTGATGTTGATCACGCAGGCGGAATCGGCGCGCAGAAGGCAATCCCAAAGCGCGCGCGTCAGGTAAAAGACGCCGGACAGATTAACGCCGATCACCGCGTCCCAGTCGCTGGAGTCGGTTTCGAGGAAGGTGCGAGGCGCGGGAATGCCGGCGTTGTTGACGAGGATATCGACCGCGCCGAAGCTTTCCTGGACTTCGACAGCGGCTTTCTGCACCTGCGCAGCATCGGAGACATCACAGGGCATGACAGTCGCGACGCCCCCGCTCGCGCGAATGTCATCGGCCGCTTGCTGCAGGCGCTGTTCTCCGCGAGCGATCATGACGACATGGACGCCACGAGCGGCAAGGTCCTGCGCGACCGCTTGTCCCAGACCGTGGCTGGCGCCGCTGATCACGGCGACTTTATCCCTCAAATCTGAATCCATCGCTATACGCCCAAAAATGGACGACCCGCCGCGTCGCCCCTACACATTTATGATTGTCTTTCCGCCATGATATTACCCATGGCGATCTTCATCCGCTCCAAACCTTCCCTAAGTTTCTCCTCCGGCTGCAGGAAGGTCATACGCAGGTAATCTTTGCGGTCCTTCGAAAAGGCCGAGCCCGGATAGGCGAGCACATGCTGTTCGGTGAGAATGCGCTGCGCCAGTTCGCCGCTATCGAGCCCGGTGAAGCCGATATCGGCGAAGACGAATTGCCCGCCCTGCGGAACGCCGTAGGACATGCCCATCTCATCAAGCGCATCAAGCACCAGCCGCCGGCGCCGGCGATAGGCTTCCGCCATCATCTCGACCGGGTCTTGCGGTCCGGCAAGCGCGGCGATGCCAGCGTACTGCGAAATCACGGATGTGCCGCCGCTGATAGCGGCCTTGAGTTCCCTAACGCGCGCCATCAGGTCAGCCGGTCCGACGATCCAGCCGAGCCGCCAACCGGTCATGGAATAAGCTTTCGACAGGGCGTTGAGCGTCATCGTCCGTTCCTTGCCGCCGGGCAATGAGGCCGGGCTGAGGTGCTCAAAATCGTCATAGACGAAGAGATCGTAAATGTCATCGGCGATGATGATGAGATCATGCTCGATGGCGATATCCAGCATCGCGCGCATGTCCTCCGGCGAGATGACGTTGGCGGCCGGATTGTTGGGCGATACGAGCAGTAAGGAGCGCGACTTTTCGGTGACGGCGGCGCGCACATCGGCCGGGTCGGCGCGGAAATCGTTTTCGGCGAAGGCCTGAACCTCCACCTTCACGCCGCCGGCAAAAGCGAGTGAATCGGCGTAGGTCGTGTAGTTGGGTTCGGGCACGATCATCTCATCGCCGGGCCCGTTGGCCGCGACCACCATCAGGAAGAGCGCTTCTTGCCCGCCGTTGGTGACGACGACTTCCGTGGCCGGATCGACGTCAATGTTGTTGATGCGCTTGACGCGCTCGGCGATCGCCTCACGCAGAGCGAGCAAGCCCTCCGGTGGGGTATAGTCAGCGTGATGATTGACCATAGCGTCTTTGGCCGCGTCGACAATGTGCGCCGGCGTATCGAAATCGGGATCGCCCCGGCCCATGACGATGACATCATCGTAGGAATTCGCCTCTGCAATCATGTTGTAGAGCAAGTTTGTGCCCTGTTTCTTCTTTTTGCTCATTTCGCTTCCTTCTGCCGGAAATCAGACAAGCGCTCTAAGCGCGTCAGCGGTCGAATTGGTTACATTCAGACGGATCACATCGGGCGCGCCGAAAAGAGCGCCATCGGCCGCATCGTAGCCGGCTGAGCGAAGCTTCGCGAGCGCGGCTTCAGCGCCGGTTGCCGTGCGCAGAGCGATAATGTTGGTGGCAGCACCACTCAGGACCGACAGGCCCGCCTCGCTCGCTACCTGCAAAACACTGTTGCGACTTTCACGCAGCGAGTCAAGCCGCTGACGGCGCTCCTCATGAAATAGTTGGCTGGCCTCCAGCGCGCCATATTGTGAGGCTGTGCTGGTGCAGATCGACTGGATCTGCTTTTGCGATTGCATCGGCGGCACCCAAGCCTCGGGCGCGGCGATGTAGCCGATGAACCAGCTCGCCAGCCCCATGCCGGGAAAGGCTTCGCCTATCGTCGCCACGCGGGCCACTTCGCTATCCTGCGCCGCCAGCGAGGCATAGTCGCCGGCGACCCAAACAGCCAGCCCTTGATCCCAAATCACGGCGGCGTCATTCTCGGTCACGATCTCCCCGATAGCAGCAACTTGCTCCGCCGAGTAGACCGCGCCGCTGAGCCGCGAGGGCGATTCCAAAAAGAGCAGGCGACAACCGGCCGCAACGGCCGCGGCGATAGTCTCAACAGCAGGGAGGTATCCGGCGGAAGTGTCAACTGGCAGCGATACGACCTTCCGCGCCCTTGTACCGAGGGCTTTGCGAACGCCCGGATGAACTACCTCGGGCAGGCCGATACTGTCATAGTTCTGGCCGATCATCTGTATGGCAAGAAAGCGCGATTCTTGCAGGCCGGCGGTGACGATGATATTGCCTTGCTGATAGGCCGCGCCGGCGAAACTGCGAAGGAAGCCAGCCAGGGCGTCGCGCAACGGAGCAATGCCCGGCACATCGACATAATGCGTCTGTCCGCTTTCTAGGGCGTCGGCTGTAGCGGCGATAATCCTCTCATCCAGCGGGCGGATCAAGCCGTCGGCGCCCAGATCATTCTCGCTGAGCATGACATGCGCCAGACTTGGCGCATTCAAGTTCGTGTTGCCTTGATGCCGTTTCAGGACATCCGCCTTCGTTTGTGATGTCAAGCTGTCAACTCCTTTCGGACAAGGCGCTTTCCTACGCCATCTAAACTGTCGTTAAGCGGTATCTATGGTAAAAGATGTCAGGCGAAAATCGCGGGAAACGCCGCGCACCGGCAAAGGAAGTACGGTGCGTTCAGTTATGTAAGATTAAAAAGACCCGCCGCGCCAACACATCAATAGACTGGAGAGAATGTAACATTGTTGAATGTCGACAATTTTCGCGCGAATGGGGAAGATTATAGACTTGCGGCTATGCCATGTCAAGCAATTCGTCAAGTCTACACGCAGCGGGAACCAGACCGGACGTTTCAGTTGCGCGGTACTGTGAAGCGCCGAAACTTGACCGCTCGGATTGGGCTATGGCACATATGCAAGCTGCAATCGCGCTGGGAAGAGAACCGTTGCTGAGATGAGGTATTGGTCCAAGCGCATCGGGCGCGTACCGGGTTTGAACAGGCGAGTGCTGTTCTTCTTGTGTCACAGCCTGCTATTTCATATCGCTTTGCTGGGCATTGCCGATATTTTGCTCAACTTTTATCTGGTCAGCATCGGATATGACACAGCGACAATCAGTCTCTTGCAATCCCTGCCACGACTCAGCGGGTTTCTAATCGGATTGCCGATCGGTCTGATCGCCAACCGCGTAGGCAACCGCCGCTTGATTTTGCTTTCGACGGCGGGCCTTGCGTTGTCCGTTGCTACAACTGCGCTTACCGAGAGCCTGCCGATCATCGCCGCCAGTCGTTTTCTGTGGGGGGCGTGCTTCGGCGCCAATCAGGTGGTTAAGCCGCCTTTCATGGTCAGGCTGACGGACCGCAGCGAGCATACCGCGCAGTTTTCGTATCACAATCTGGTCGCCATGTGCGCGGTGGCAATTGGCAGCGTCCTTGGCGGGCTGCTGCCGCTGGTTGTGAGCCAGGCGCTGCCTATCGCCCCCACGGTCGAGCTGCGGCCGGAAGAGATGCCCATGGCATATCGCATCTCCATCATATGCGCGGCGATATTGCTACTGCTGAGCAACCTGCCGATTCTGGCCTTGGGGAGCATGGCGGCTGATGAGAGCGACGCGCGAGCGGGATTTGGCATGTGGAAGTCGACGCCCTGGCGTCGCGTTCTTCGCCTGACATTTCCGCTCTTCGTCTTTGGCATCTCAGGCGGACTGACATTCCCGTTTTTCAATCTCATTTTCCGCGAGTTGTTTGGGATCGCAGATAGCGCTGTCGGCAGCGTCATTGGTCTGGGATGGCTGGTGATGGGATTGATGCCGCTGCTGAATCCCGCCTGGGAAGCGCGGCTAGGGCGGGCTGGCGCGCTGACGGCGTTGATGCTGGTCAGCGCGGCTGCCTTCGTCGGCTTAAGCCTGTCAGAAGGGCTGGCGATTGCCGTCGCGTTCTACGTTTTCGCGATCGGCCTACGGAATACCATGCAGCCGCTTTTCCAACCGCTGCTGATGGATTCGCTCGATGTCACATATCGCAATGTCGCCAGCAGCGTTGGATTGGTGATGTGGAATATCGGCTGGTTCATTTCAACGCTTGGCTTCGGCGGATTGCAGTCGGCGATCGGCACTCGAAACATCATGTTGGTGGTGGCGGTCTTCGTCGTATTGAACGGGCTTAGCATTCACGTCACAGCGCGCAGACGCTGAATGATGCATCCGTATCTGATGAGCTAAGTCAACAGCTCGCCGAGTAGCTTCCAGCAAAGCCATAACGCGCGGGGCGTATGAAAGAAGCCCTTCCACATCCCGCCCTTGAGCGGCGTGGAGGCGCTGCCATCGCGATGCAGGTAGCCATACCAATCGCCATACTCCGGGTCGGGAAAGTGTTGAAATGTCCAATCGTGCATCTGCTCGAACCAGCCGGCGTATTTGTCGTCGCCGCTCAGGTGGTAGGCCAGCAGCAGGGGGTATAGCGCTTCCGCGTGGGGCCACCAGAGCTTCATATCCCATTCGAGGCGGGTCGGCGGCTTGCCCGCGACATCGACAAAGTAGAACAGTCCGCCGCAGTCTTCGTCCCAGCCGCGCGCCATTGAATAGTCGATCATGCGCAGCGCCGGCGGTATCAATCGGTCGTCGGCGCGGGCGATCGCTTCGTGCAGGATGAAGGCGGCTGATTCCATGGCGTGACCGGGTGTGACGCGCCGACCGTCGTCCGTATCAAGTCGTTGGTTGTCGATGCCGAGCACCTCAAAGACGGCTTGAGCATCATCGTCGAGAAAGTGATTGATAATCTGATCGAGCGCGTCGTCGACCACGGCGTCGTAGAGCGGGTCGGGAGGAGCGGCCAAGCGCAATTCCTGCGTCGTCGCCAGCATGATCATCGATACATTATGCGCCTTGGCCCGGCGCGTCTGCGGAAAGACTTTGGGCTGCAGCAGCCCCGGATTGCGAAGATGCTCGACAACCAGATTATAGGTGTCGACCGCGCGCTTCAAGGCGGCGGCGTCACCAGTGGCGCGGGCGAATTCCGCCAAGCCGATTACGGCGAAGGTCTCGGTGAAAAGGTAGCGCCGCTTGCGCAAGGGACGGCCATCAGCGGTGACGGCGAAGAACATCCGACCGTCGGCATCAAAGCCGCAGCGCATGATGAAATCATAGATGTGATGGGCGGCGTTCAGCCACTCCGACCGCTGCTCCACTTCGTTGTATAGCTTGGCGAACATCCAGAGGGCGCGGCCTTGAAGCCACATTGATTTGTCGGTATCGAATACCGAGCCGTCGCGATCGAGGGAATTGAATTGCCCGCCGTTGACGTGATCCAGCGAGTGATTGAGCCAAAAGGGGACGACCGATTCAAAGAGTTCCCGGCGATAGATTTCGCGCAACTGGAGCAGGCGCGGGCGGTTCATCCCTTGATGCCGGAGACCATCATGCCTTCGATGAAATAACGCTGGAAGAAGACGAAAAGCAGAATGACGGGGATGGTCGCCATGGTAGACACGGCCATCGCCACCGCCCACAAGGGTTCCCGGTCCAAGGACTGGGAGAAGTAGGTTAAGCCGACCGGCAAGGTGACCAGGTCACGATCCTGC
>JAPOYU010000139.1 GCA_026706395.1 Chloroflexota bacterium | reverse complement strand
CAATTCTCCCTCTCCAAACAGGCTACACCATCCTCGATTCGGTCCGTACATGACTCCTGGGAGATGCGCAATCTTTATTTCGAGCGGGACTGCCAAGACATCGTGGGAGAGCTGCGCTCGGATTTGCTGGAATGGCTGATCACCACGACCCGTCCGGGCACGGTCAGCGGCGTCAACAGCGCCCGCTTCGGCTCGCCCGCGCTGAATCGGCAGCGGCTGCAGCGCTATCAGACCGCCGTGAATCGCGACGGCAAGATCAATCCGCGCCGGTTGCGAGGCGTCAAGAACAAGAATTATCTCTAGTTTAGACGGAGTGTGGTTTGGTTCGGGACGAGTTCTCTATAACAGACGTTTCGAAGCAGTGGATACAGATCAATGGAAAGATATACCGACTACGACGATTTTGCCCCTATTTACAATCGTCATTGGGGCAGCTTTTCAACTCACGTTCTGCCTGTTCTCGACCAACTGGCGCTCAGCGATTTTCCGACGGGAACGGCCATCCTCGATCTATGCTGCGGCACAGGTCAATTGGCGCGAGAACTGACTGGACGTGGCTACAAGGTAACCGGCGTCGACGGTTCCGAGCAGATGCTGCAATATGCTCGCCTAAATGCGCCTAAAGCGAGATTCTCCAACGCAGATGCGCGCTTCTTTCAACTGCCGGTGGATTTCGCTCTCGTGTTTTCGACCTACGACAGCTTGAACCATTTGCTCACGCTCGATGATCTGGCAAAGGTATTTCGCAGTGTCTACAACCATTTGCAGACTGGCGGCGTCTTTATCTTCGACATGAATCTGGATTCAGGCTTCCGCAGTCGCTGGGTGGGAACGTTTCAGATTGTGTCGGACGCGTCGGTGGTTGTCCTTGCAGCGGAATACGACGAAGACGAGAAACTGGCGACGATGAACATTGCGTCGTTCTCTCCGAGCGAGGACGACAAAACACTCTGGCGGCGCAAGGACATTGTGCTGACTCAGCGGGCGTACTCAGTTGATGAATTGACCAGGGCGCTGGCTAGCGCTGGATTTACCAATATAGAGGTTTTTGATGCCCGCCGGGACTTCGGGATGCGAGATGACGGCCGCGCCTTTTTCCGCGCAAGGAAAGCCTGAACATGGCAATTCGCATATTCGCATCAGATCCAAACGCCAACATGGTCATGCGTTCCAGGCAGCGGACATGACTGCTAAGGACATTATTCTCGGCGTCGACCTCGGCACACAATGCCTCAAGGTCATCCTGGTCGAGGCAGCAGCAGCACGTGTGCGTGGCGGGTCGGCTTGGGTTTACTCATCGCGGAAAGCTCGCTCCAGCTCGGCGATATCCAGCTTGTTCATTTTCATGAAGGCGGCGGTCACACGCTCGACCGCGGCCGCGTCATCGCTCGACATCATCTCGCCCAGCCGGGTCGGCACGATCTGCCAGGAGACGCCGAAGCGGTCGGTCAGCCAACCGCATTGGCTTTCAGCGCCGCCGTTAGTTGTCAGCGCCTCCCAGAGTCGGTCGACCTCGGCCTGATCATCGCAGTTGATGCAGAGCGAAAAGGAGGCGTTGGGCTTGAAGAAGGTGTTGCCGTTGATGAGGGTGAATCGCTGCCCGGCCAGTTCGAAGTCCGCGAACATGATATCGCCGGAGGGACCGTATCCGGCTTCACCATAGCGGGTGATGTTGAGGACGCGGGAATCGGGCAAGAGCGAGGTGTAAAGTTCGAGCGCTTCTTCAATGCGTCCGTCGAACCACAAGTTGGGGATGATCTTTTGCATGGGCTAGTCCTCCGACTTGATTTCGAGGGTGTAGGACATCATCGATTGTATCCGTTTGCCGGCCGGGCTGTCGAATTGGCAGACATCGCAGAATGCATATTGTCCGCCTTCTTCGGTGATTATCAGGCCGTTGATGGCGCCCTCGCGCCCCTGCGTGATGATGGAGTGGATGACGAATTCCCGTGTGACGACCCCTTGCATCGCTTCCAGCGCTTGGCGCACAGCGGCTTTCCCGCGCATTTCATTCTCGCCGATGATATGCCAGTGAATGTCCTCGGTGAAGAAGGCCAGGATCGCCTCGACATCGGCATTGGCGAAGGCGATGTTCAAGTCGCGCAGCAGTTGTCTCTTGGGCGCGTCGGCGTAGTCGGCGTGGATGGTGATCTTGGTCATGGTGGATGACATCTCGGAAGTCTCGTCAACAATCGAATGCGAAATGGCGATATATTTCCCCTGCGGATGCGCGAAATCTACTCATGGATGACGCGCGCGCCGTCCAAGAATACGTCGGCTAAATCCAGCGGACTATCAGACAGAGTGATGACACTGTCATCATCGGCGTAGATCGCGTTACCTTGTCCCTTAGCCCTGTTGTCCGCAACGATACTGCCGTCGAGTATCAGCAGCGTCTCCGAAAGCTTAATGGCTCCACCACTCCTGTGAGCTTG
>JAPOYU010000028.1 GCA_026706395.1 Chloroflexota bacterium | reverse complement strand
GGCGTCGTTCTCGGCATCGTAAATCTGGCCGCCAAAGTTGCCGAACCAGGCGCGATGGTGTGAAGCGTGAGAGCCAAGATGCAGCAGACCAACGCGATCCAGATTGCCATCAGCGTCTTCGACCGTGAGTTGCTCCGCCATCGCATCCAGTTCTTCGATCGTGCCGGGGCCGACTTCGGGGTCCAGGCCCGACTCTTCAAATTGATTCTTGTTCCAGGCCAGGTCGTAGACGCCGAAGCCGCTCGGCGTGCCATAGACCGTGCCGTCGACCACGCCGCCGGCCAAAGCCGCTGGCGTGAGAAACTCCTCAATGGCGGCGATCTCTTCTGGCGGTCCCAGCTCTGTGTATGGCGTGATGCCACCCAACGCGGCCAATCCCGGAATCTCATTCGAGCCGAAGAAGGTGACGATGTCAGGCGGGTTGCCGGCGGAAATGGCGGCGGTCAAGCGCACCAGAAAGTCGCCGTAGGGGACGACCAGCGGCTCGACGCGAATGGCATCCTGGTGTTCGTGGAAGGCGTCGACGATGTCCTGGACGTAGTTCTCCCATTGTTCGGTCCAGCCATGCCAGTAAGTGATGGTGACCGGATCTTGCGCCAAGACGCTGACGGCGGGCAGCGCGCCAAGGGCGACGGCGCTGCCGGCGATGGTCTTGAGCATTTCCCGGCGAGACAGTCCGGTTTTCCTTTGTTGGGTCATGAGATTGCTCCTTATTTGGCTATAGATTTGCGAGTATGGCGCTACTATTCATTTTTGGCGCGTGAGTCTAAAGGTCACCTCCTTAGAACTCATCCTGGGCGACTCACAGAGTCGGCCCTGCAGATTTCGACGTGGATGGGCTGGGTTTTCTACCCCTCCCCCAGCCCCTCCCCATGCATTGGGGAGGGGAGCGAAAGCTGCGCGAAGTCGATGATTTGGCCGCGAGTTTAGCCACGCTGAGCACGAGAGAGCGAATTTGGCCTGCTGGCCAAGCGCCGCCCCGGCGCGTGTTGAGAATTGATGCGTTTGCGGGGGCTGTGGATTATTGGACATCATCGAAGGACCAGTGGTTGCTCCAGCGGATGTCGATCTCTTCTTTTACACGTTGGTAGCGGATGTCGGTCGAGAGGCGGATGCGGCAATCGGGCGAGGCGTTGGCGGTGGCGGCGTGGGTGGTGTAGGCGCCGTGCACGACCATGTCGCCGGCTTCATAATCGGCCATCAGCCAGCGCGTATCGAGGCGATCGGCGAGCGCGGGCAGGTCTTTGGTCAGCCAGCCGTGCAGCCCCATATTCTTGTTGAAGGCGTTTATGCGCTCTTCCGGTTCCAGATCGGCGTTGAGCGCCGTGAACTCGGCTTCTTTGCGGCGTCCGAAGTGGTGCGAGTTCTCCAGGTAGATTAGCCCGCCCATCTCAGGCGGGGTATCGCCGATGGGTATCCAGCTGGTGCAGACGGCATCGGTGCCGGCGCGGAAGTAAACCAGGTCGTAATGGGCGCCGGTCGTGCTGACATCGCCGGGCGGGACGTGGCGGATGAGCTTGCGCTTGTGCAGGTAGACCGCGCCCTCGAAGAAGGATTCGTAGAACTGATAGATCGGTTTGGCGAGGCAGAAGGCTTCGTACGCGGCCCAGCGATGGGTTTCCATCTGCAACTTGCGGATCAGGTTCTTGTCTTCCTTCGCGCCGTCGTAGATGCCTTCGCCGGGGTCAATGTCGCAACGGACCAAGCCAGTATCGGCGAAGGCGGCAAAGTAGCGGCGGCGGAAGTCGAGGATGTCGGCGCGGTCGAGGATGCCTTTGAGCCAGAGGTAGCCCTGTTCGTCATACTGCTCTCGCAGCGAGCTGATGGAAGCGTCCGGGTCAGAGCGAGTCAACCAGCCAAGGCGGTTCGGCGCTGAGGAGAGGGTGTAGCCGTTACTAGTTAAAGACTGGGGGGTGAGTGTAGCCGTTTCTTGTACGGGCATGATCTCTCGCACCACTATTGCCCGTACTATATCGCGTTCGTCATTGACCCGCAAGCTTGCGTGTTCGGCGCGGCGCGAGACGCTCGGGCTGGAGGATGCATTGAGCGGCGGGACGATGCTGCCTGGGTTCAGATTGCCGTTGCGGCGGCTGCTCCAGGTCAAGGAATAAGCCTGAGAAATCACCTCCGGATGCGCTGATTACGGGCGAGCCAAGGCTCGCCTCTCCACCGATTCTTTTGTGTGTGGTACAAGTCGGACGACCGAGCCGCCCCTACGGATTTCGCGTGGGGTGGCGTTATTTGACCGCGCCCATAGTCAAGCCGCGCACCAGGTAGCGCTGGAAGAAGAGCGCCATAAGGAAAGGCGGCAGCATGGTCACCACAGCGGCGGCGGACATGTCTTCCCAGGCGACTTCGTATTGGCCGATGAAGAGGGTGAGCACGATGGTAAGGGGCTGGGAATCGTCGGTGCGGGAGAAGATCAGGGGGATGAGGAAGTTATTCCAGGTGGAGAGCATGCCGACCAGGAAGACGGCGACCATGCCCGGGCGGGCCAGGGGCAGGATGATGCTGTAGAGCAGGCGCCAGCGGTCGGCGCCGTCGACGCGGGCGGCGTCCTGGATCTCGTAGGGGATATCGCGGACGAAGGTGGTCATCATCCAGACGGAGAGGGGCAGGAGCAGGGTGACGAAGATAAGGATGAGGCCGAGCAGAGTATCGATCAGATCGAGCCGGGACATGATGAAAAAAAGGGCGATGAGCGAGACCCAGATGGGCAGGGGCAGCATGAGCATGATGAGCAGGAAGATGGCGTTTTTACCCTTGAATTCCATGCGGGCGAAGGCGTAACCGGCACCAGTGGCGAGCAGGGTGACGATGCCGGCCGAGGCGATGCTGATGATGACGCTGTTGCGCAGGCCCGAACTCATCAGGTCGGCGGTGGGGGAGAAGCCGCCGTCGCGGAATTTGGCGCCCTGGGTGAAGATGGTGTGATAGGATTCCAGCGTTGGTTGGCTGGGGAACCAGATTTTGTAGGGGCGGGCGTAGAGTTCGCGGCGGGTGGAGATGCTGCTGACGGCGACCCAGTAGATGGGGGCGAGAGCCCAGATGAGCACGATGGCGCAGAGGGCGTAGATGATGGCGAGGCGGAGGCGTTCCTGACCGCGGAGGCCGAGTTTCATTGTTCCTGGACTCCCTGGTTGTAGACGCGCCAGACGAAGATGAGCCCGACGAAGAGGGACATGACGAGGATGATGTAGGACAGGGCCGCGCCGAGGCCGACGCGCAGATCGCGGAAGACCAGTTCGTAATTGTAGAGCATGAGCGTTTTGGTGAAGGGGTTCATGGCGCCGCCGGCCGAGCTGCCCGCGGTGAGGGTCCAGACGACATCGAAGATTTGGAAGGCGGCGATGAATTCGACGACGAGGGCGATGCCGAAGGAGGGCAGGAGCAGGGGGAAGGTGATATGGCGGACGCGTCTGATGGCGCTGGCGCCATCGACTTTGGCGGCGTCGTAGAGGTCTTCCGGTATGCTTTGCAGGCCGGCGAGCAGGATGATGGTGGGGAAGGCGTAGCGGGTCCAGGTCTGCACGACGGCGACCCACAGGATCTGACTTTCCGGGGCGCGCAGCCAATAGCGGTATTCGCCGATCAAGCCTAGTTGATAGAGGAAGCCGTTGAGGGCGCCGTATTCGCCGTTGAGCAGCCAGCCCCAGAGGAAGCCGTTGACGACGCCGGGCAGCATCCAGGGCAGGATGGCCAGGGTGCGGACGATCCCGCGGCCGGGGAAACGCTGGTTGAGGAGCATGGCGATGCCGAAGGCGACGACCATTTCCAGCGGGAGGGTCAAGCCGACGACGAGGAAGCTGCGCCCGGTGACCTCCCAGAATTCTTCGTCTTCGACCAGTTTGACGTAGTTGTCGAAGCCGCGGAACTTCGCCTTGCCCTGTTCGCGGTGTATGCGCAGGTTGAAGTTTGTCTGGCTGGTTTGGAAGGTATTGATCGCGGGATAATAGATGAAGAAAGCGATGAGCAGGATGATCGGCGCGAGGACGACGATGACGTAACGCGAGTCGGATGATAGCAGGCGGCGCATTTCTACCCCTCCCCTCGGCCTTTTCCCGCCATCTCTATGGCAGACGTCCGAAGCATCAGGGAGGGAGAGCGCTTCTGGCGGAGACGACAATTGGAATGATGCGCCGGATCCGCGCGTCGGTATGGTACGACCAACTGTCCGGCGACAAAGAAGTCTCCCCCCATTGCAATGAGGGGAGATTTAGAGGGGGATAAAATCACAACCATCCCGCCCCCAGTAGCAAGTCTACTCGTACTCTTCCTTGAGCTCGTTCCATTCATCAGCTAACTGATTGATCATGTCGTCGGCGGAGGCGCCGGCGGTCATGCCTTCGCGGATGACCTCGCTGACGGATGTGGACCAGGGTCCCCACCAAAGCGCATAGCGCGGCAATTCATTGACGTGCATGCCCTGCTCGACGATTTCGTCATAGCCCTGAATCTCGCCGGCTTCGTTTAGGGCGCTGCTGATGGAAATGCGAGACGGATAGAGGCCGAAGGCGTTCCAAATGGCGATCATGTTGTCATCACCGACATACCATTTGACGAATTCCCAAGCCGCTTCGACATTTTCGCTATCGACCGAGATGCCGATGCCGGCGGGGAAGCTCCAGGTATTGCCGACTTCGGGCAGTACGAGGTATTCGACATTGGGCGCTTGCATGGAAGCTTCGGCGTTGCCGCGCACGACCGAGCCTTGCCAGCCTTGATGGAAGGTGCCGACGCCGCTCCAGAAAAGCGGATGCTGGCCGATGCTGCCTTCGAGGATGGCGGGGCTGATCAACTCGTCATCAAACCAGGTCTTGAGCAGAGCCATCGCCTCGCGGGCCTTGCTGCCTTCATCAGCGAAGACCGGGTTGAGATCGTCATCGAACATCGGGTCGCCCATGCTCAGCGCGATCAGCCACCAGGACCAGTTGATGGCGCCCATCGCGATGGGATGATCGTCGATGCCAGCGTCGCGGATGGCGCGCGCCTGCGCGTCTACTTCCGCCCAGGTGGTCGGCGGCGAATCAAAGCCGGCTTCGGCGGTGCGGGCGCTGTTGTAGTCCATCATGACCAGTTGCAGGTAAGTGGTAATGGCGAAGACATCGCCGTCGATGGTCCAGAAATCCATTTTCTCGATGTCGTCCAGATCCAGATCGCCCATATCAAGCAGGTCGTTGAGCGGCAGCAAATTGCCGGTGGCGACGACATTTGACGGACCTTCTTGTGTAATGAAGATGACGTCGGCAGGCGCCTCCCCCGCGGCAGCGGAGACTTGTACGCGGCTGTGGAGATCCTGCATTTGCACGGACTGGATTTCGACAGTGATGCCGCTCTCTTCCATGAAGGCGTTGAGTAGGGCTTCATCCGGCGGCACGCCCCAGGGCGGCGCGAGGAAGGAGATGGTGTCCTGGGCGGCGGCCGGGGCGGTGAGGAAGAGGCTGAACAGGAAGGTGAGCAGAACAAGGGTAAGTAAGCGTTGCTTCATTTTGTTTTCCCCTTTCAGTGGTTTCTATTTGGAATTGTACATGGCAAGGGACGGAGGTGCAAAAGTTGGTTGTGGGGGCGGGGGTTGTGTGGGTACAAGAGGGGGAGTTCATCCGAAGGCAGGCCGTGATTTTGCGGGGTGGCGGTCGAAATCGGGATCAATTCGTTTTGAGCGGAGAGACGCGGTAAATTTGTATTTTGGGAATGCGAAATACGGGCGCTGTTTGAAGATGAATATCGGCGGCATTATTCGGGTGAGCGCCGCCCGCTTGGGAAAGCAATACGGTCGCAGAGCGCTACTTAGTCAGATTGCTGGGCGTGTTTGTTCCTGGCGCCCAACTTCATTCTGGTGATGCTGTTCATCTTCATTCCGGCGGTTGGGGGGCTGGCGCTGTCGACAGCGGAATGGGATGTCTTCAGCGCGCCGAAATTCGCCGGGGCGGAGAACTATGTTGAGCTTGTGGACGATGATGACTTCTGGATCGCGCTGCGCAATACGATAGTCTATACCTTTGCTCTGGTTGGCGCGGAGTCGTCCGGGCGGGATGGTGGAGAGTCAGCGGCAGTTGGCTGAGTTGGGACTGCTTTATGAATCGGTGGAGAGCTAAGGGGGAGCCGGCGGGTGGCGCAGGTTGCATGGGAGCAGGCGGGCGAGCCAAGGCTCGTCCCTACAGCCGGTTGGGTGGGTGTGCAAACGGCGGGACAGCGCCGAAGCTGCGAATTTGTGGCTTTATCCGTATATAATTGGGCTTAGTAGGGGCAAGACCGGGTTATGCCATTGATATAGCCCGGGGTGAAGAGAGGTCGAGGGATGACCGAAGACAAGCGAGCAAGACGCATCAATTTTTATCGTTCGCCGGTGTCGGCCGCGGATTTGGCGCGGCTCAACCAACGCAGCGATGTCAAGGGCATGGCGCAGACTTTAGCTTTCCTGGCAGTGCTCTTCATCACGGGGGCGCTGGCTTGGTACGCCGTCGGCCGGGCGCATTGGTTGGTCGTCATCGCGCTGATTTACTTGCATGGATCTTTGCAAAAATTTACCGTTAATGGACACCACGAATTCTGCCACAAGACCGTGTTCAAGACCCAATGGCTAAATGAGTTCTTTGTCCGCATTTTCAGCTTTCTGGGCTGGCACAATCACATCTCGTTCTGGGCGAGCCATCAGGCGCATCACCGCTACACCTTGCACCCGCCCGATGATTCGGAGGTTGTGCTGCCGGTCAAGTTCACGCTCAAGTCTTATCTCGGCTTTGCCTTCATCAATGCGCGCGGCTTCTTCTTGCGCATGAGACACACGCTTAGACTCTGTTTCGGCGTGATCAAAGACGATTGGGAGCAGGTTCTTTTCCCGCCGGAAAATGTGAAGGGCCGGCGGGCGCTCTTCAACTGGGCGCGGACACTCATCATCGGTCACGGGCTGATCGTGCTGTTCTCGGCGCTGACGGGCTGGTGGATGCTGGCGGTGCTGGTGAGTTTCGCGCCATTTTATGCCGGCGGTTTTCAATATCTATTGAATGTGGCGCAGCATATTGGTTTAACGGACAACACGCCGGATTATCGCATCAATACGCGAACCATCACGCTGAATCCTGCCCTGGCTTTCCTCTATTGGCAGATGAATTACCACATCGAGCATCATATGTACGCGGCGGTGCCTTTCTACAATCTGCCCAAATTGCACCGGCTGGTGAAGCATGATATGCCGGAGCCTTGTCAAGGAATCATTGGGACATGGCGGCAGATCATCCCGATTCTGCGGCGTCAGCAGATCGAGCCGGATTATCAGTTCGCGCCGGAGTTGCCGAGTCCGCAGAGGTTGTAGGGGCGGGGCTTCAGTTACCCCCTCGGTCCCCCCATCGGGATGGGGGGAAGCTAAGACCTTTGGGCTTTGATGTGATTGTGGGCGAGGCAGCGGATCGGCCGTACGATTAGATCACCTCGAGGTAATCGCGATCGGGCAGTTGGGGGAAGGGGGCGTGGGGCTCGGCCTGGTACCAGAATGCCGTTGATGCGATATCGTCTTGCAGCGGCAAATAGCGCCACTCTTCAAAAGGCGCTTCGTGCAGCGACCCCGAGCGCCAGCCGAGCGCTTGAATGGTCACCCGGAGGTCCTCTTCAAATCGGATCGGGTCGGGGATATGCCAGCGATACATGCCAAAGCGCTGCTGGCTCTGGTAGAAGCCATCCGGTTTGATGACCTGGGGCAATCCCAGATAGGGCGTTGTGTAGGGCATGTAGGATCCGTCCTTAGAGGCGAAGCACCAGGCACCGCCGAAATAATCTTCCGTGCCGGTGCCGCAGATCGTGGGAAAGTCGGTATCACCGTCCATATAGAATTTGATTTCGCCCTCGCCCCACCAGCCGCGGTTATTGCTGCCCCAAGCCATATACGTCCCGACATAGTGGCCCATGCCTTTGACGCCATCGAGAATGGTATACACCTCTTTGTATGGCAGCGGGTTGCTGCGCCGCCATTGCGCGTGGAGGTAGCCGACATCCTCCGGCACATCGGTCAGCGTATAGTCGAACTGGTAGAACATGGGCTGTACCGGCACATCGAGCAGGTTTTCTATCGTAACGCGGGCACACTTGCGAAAGGGCATTTCCCAATAGCTGTTGAAAGCGCCGTGGGAATTGGCCGAAATGGGTATAGAGTTGACATGACAGAATTCCGTCCAGCCATTACAGAAGAAGTCGCCAAATGGCGTCTCGATCGAGGGCGTCTCTTCGTCGTCCCAATAAAAGCGCAGGATAAACGAGCGCCAGTACTTGGCGTAGGTGGTGATCCAGATATGTTGAATGGCGCCGGGGCCTTCGATCTCGGCCAGCGTCGTTACGCTGTTGGCTTCCAGGTGGATGCAAGGCGAGACCTTCCAGCCCTGCCCCAGGTCTTGCGCCGCCGACAGAGAGAAGCCATCGGTAGCCATGCCGCCCGCCCCTTTTTCGCCTTTGAAGTTCTCGGCGCTTATGGAGCGGGTCTTCGCCTTGGACAGGCGCGAGATATTTCCCATATTCAAATGCAATCCGTTGAAGTATTCCATTAGGCTATCCTTCACATTCGTGATGGGTTGACCCTGCGTTATTTCCCGGCTGCGGCCAATGCTTCGTTCGCTTGCTGCGGCGTGCTTGCCTCGGGGTCGAAGTCGACCGGTTTGTAGCAGAGCGCTTGGCGTTCCGCTGACACCTGGACCATGGGCGGCACCGTGCGCTCGCAGATCGGTTGGACATATTTGCAGCGTTTGGCGAATTTGCAGGCATCCCCCTGAAACTCTTTAATCTCGATATCCGGCAGAGCGACCTGCCGTTCCCACTTGTGGTCGACGGTCGGCACTGAATCAAGCAGCAGTTCGGTATAGGGATGGGCGGAGTCGGTGAGGATCTGCTCCGACGGGCCATACTCGACCACGCTGCCGCGATACATGATGCCGATGTAATCGCTGACGTAGACCTTATACTGCTCTTTCAATTCGAGGAAGAGGTTGACGATATTCATGCGCAGGGAGGCGTCGATCATGCTGACCGGTTCATCGGCGACGATGAGTTTGGGGCGGGGGATGAGGCCGCGGGCGACGGAGATCCGCTGCAATTCGCCGCCGGAGAATTGATTGGCGTATTTGCCTTCGACGCGGGACAGATCGAGTCCGACCGATTCCAGGACTTCGGCGACGATCTCGCGGGCTTCCTTGCGGCTGGCCGCGATCTTCAGCCGCAGGGCGGCGTCGAAGAGGTATTTGTCCACCCGCTTGCGCGCGCTGAAGGCCTCGAAGGGATTCTGAAAGATCGGCTGCACGGCGCGGTAGTAGTCTCTGCCCTTCAGTCCCGCGCCGCTCTTTTCGAACAGCGGATGTCCTTCAATCAGCACATCGCCGGAAGTCGGGTGTTCCAATTCTAGGATTATGCGAGCCAGGGTGGTCTTGCCGCTGCCGGATTCGCCGACGATGCTGAGAATCGATGGTTCGGCCGCCGGCAAGCTTAGGCTGACATCGTCGACCGCCACCAAGCGTGTACCGAAGACAAGGCCGCCGATGCGGAAGACTTTGCTGACATTACGCAGTTCGAGCAGATTCTGGCTCAAGAGGCGGCTCCCCCATACAAGTGACAGGACACGAAGTGCTCGGGCTCGATCTGGAGGAGGGCGGGCTCTTGATGGGCGCAATGGTCCATCACTTTGGGGCAGCGGGCGGCGAATCGGCAGCCGGCGGGCGGGTCAACCAAGCTGGGCGGTCGGCCGGAGATGCCGACCCGCTGCGCACGGTCGCCGACGCGGGGCAAAGACTGAATCAGCATTTCGGTATAGGGATGCAAAGGGTTGTTGAAGATGGCGTCGGTGGGTCCGTATTCCACGAGCTTGCCGGCGTACATGATGGCCAAGCGGTCGCTGATCTGATAATGCACGCCCATATCATGGGAGACGACGACCAGGGTGTTTTCCATCTGCTGCTGCAGTTCAGTCAGCATCAGCAGGATGCCCTTTTGCACGACGACATCAAGGGCGGTAGTCGGCTCGTCCGCCAGGACGATCTGTGGGTGCAGGAAGGTGCCGAGCGCCACGAGGACCCGCTGCTTCATGCCGCCGCTGAGTTGATGGGGGTAGGACTTCAAGACCTCGACCGGCAACTCCAGTTCTTTCAGATAGGCGGCGACGCGTTCGCGTATGGCTGTTTTGCCCACCGCTTTGAGGGGGTGGCCCTTGGGCACGGCGTCGAAGAACTGATTCTCGATGCGGATGACGGGATTGAGCACGCTCATAGAGCCTTGGGGGATATATGAGATGTATTCCCACCAATGCTGGCGGATTTCGCCCGGGCCGATGGTTTTGACCTTGCCGTCCCCATCAGGAAAATCGGCTTCATAAGTGCCGGAGACGATTTGCAGCGGCGGCTGCAAGTAATCGTAGAGGACCTTGAGCAAGGTGGATTTGCCGCAGCCCGATTCGCCGGCGATGCCGAGCACTTCATCAGGGCGGATATCGAAGGAGACGCCGTCGACGGCCTGGACGACGCCGCGGGGCGTATCGTAGTAGCATCTTAATTCTCGCAGCCTAAGCATCGCCGTGCCCCCGCCGCTCGGCCGACAGGCTCGATATACCGGTAGAGATTAAGAACAAGGCGATGAATAGCAGGATGATAGCGACGACGGGCGAGCCGATCCACCACCAGCGCCGGCCGAGCAGGGCCTGGTGCTGTAAGGCCCAATAGATTGTGGTGCCGAGGGTGGCTTCTTCCAGGCTGGACAAGCCGATCACGGCCAGGCCGGACTCGGTGGCGATGGCGACCAGAACGGTGTTGACGAAGTTGGCCATGGCCCAGCTGAAGATATGGGGCACGATTTCTTCCGCCAGTATTTGGATGGTGCTGGAGCCGGAGAAGCGGGCCGTGTTGACGAATTGGCGTTCGCGCATGCTCAGGGCGATCGAGCGCATTTGGCGGGCGGGCCAGGGCCAGTTGAAGAGGATCAGGATGATGCTGATCAGAACGAGCGAGGCGCGCCCTTGAAGGAGGGAAGACATGAGGATGAGGATGGGCAAGGAGGGGACGACGATGAACACGTCGGCCAAGAGGGTGATTACGCGATCCGGGACGCCGCCTAGAAAGCCGGCCGCCAAGCCCGCGAAGACGCCGATTAGCGTGGCGAAGAAGGCGACAAACAAGCCAATGAAGAGGGAATTCTGCGTCGCGTATGACAGCAGCCAGAAGGTATCTTGGCCCAGATTGGTGGTGCCCAGGAGATGCTCGGTGCTGGGGGGCAGGTTGCGCGGGTGCCTGATCCAGGAGCGGGGGTCTTCCGGCGAGAAGAAGGGCAAGATGCCGCCGAGGATGATGAAGGCGGCGAGGACAAACAGGCCGATCCTTAGCCTGGGATTAGATCTACGCATCGCTACCTCTGCCTGATCCGCGGATCAAAGAAGGGATAGAGCAGGTCGATGACCAGGGTCGACGAGGCGACGGCGATGATGGAAATCGAAATCGTGCCCATGAGCAGATTGTAATCGGCTTGCAGCACGGCGTTATAGGTGATCGTGCCCAAGCCGGGATAACCGAAGAGGATCTCTGTGATCAGCGCGCCGTTGAAGATGGCGCCAATTTGCAGCGCCAGCACGGTGACCTGAGGCAATATGGCGTTGCGCATGACATAGGCGGTCATAATGCGCCCCTCGCCCGCGCCTTTCAGCTTGGCGAAATAGACGAAGTCTTCTTCCGAGATGCTGGAGGATAGCGCTTTCATGCTCAGCACCCACCAGCCGAAACCGACGATGACGATGGACCAAGCCGGCAGAATCGAGTTGTAGATGACGCTGAAGATGAATTCGAGAGAGGGCGGGTCGCCACGGATGGAGAAGAAGAGCGGAAAAATCGGATTGATGTGGATGAATAAGATGATCAAGATGAGGGCGGTGATGTAATAGGGGATGGGATAGACGAATATGGCGATGACTTCCAGGGCGCGGGAGGAGAGCCAGCGGCTCTTATAACCGGCGAGCAGGCCGATGGCGTTGCCCAGGATCCAGGCGATGATGGTTGACGACAGCAGCAGGCCAAGCGTCCAGGGGAGCGCGCGCCCGATCACCTCGTTCACCGGCTTGGGGAACAATGACAGCGAGGGACCGAAGTCACGGGTGAGAAAGGTGCGGTGGAAGAAGCCAAAATACTGCTCTGCTAATGTCCCTTCCAGGCCGAAAGCCTGCGTCAGGGTGGCGCGCATCGCCTCGACCTGTTCCGCCTCCATATAGGCGCCGCGCGTCATGATGCGGCCGAGCATCGACTCGACGGGATCGGACGGCATGAAGCGCGGCACGAAGAAGACCACGGTGATGCCGATCCAGATCACCAAAACATAAGCGATGATCCGCGTAACAACGAATTTCGCGAATTGCATGAATGAGTCTCGCGCAAGGTGGATTGGGTCTACTCAAAAGAACAGACCCAATCCAATACGCTATCACTACAGCCTAGCCGTCAGACTTTGGCTGGATGAATGGCATGTGGTACTTGAATAGCGACCACCACCACCAAGGTCCTTCGTAGAAGTAGTCCGCGGTGGGCAAGCCGTCCCAGTAGGTCGTGATCACCGGCACGAATTTCGAGGTGCCGAACATCGGCAGCCAGGGCCGTTCGATGATAAACTGCTTCTCGAATTCGGTCAGCAGCGGGATCGTATCCGGATGATCGCTCGGCAGAGGCGCGATCTGATCGAGAATGCCGCTTAGCGCGTCGCTGTCGTAACGCATGGCGTTGCCGGGCGCGGGCTGGCCAATGGGCACGATGTGGCGTTTGTGCCAGAAGGCATCCAGCAGATCCCAGCTATCGGGCAGGGCGCCGCAGCCGGGCCAATAGGAGCCGGCGTCAAACTCGCCGCGGGTGTAATTGCTCCAGAAGGTGCCGGAGTCCATCTGCTGCACTGCCGCGTCAATGCCGAAGGCGCGCCAGTTATCGGCGACGGCGAAAGCCAGACGTTGTGACTGCACCTCGAAGTTGGAGGGCGAGTTAATGGTGATCTGCCAAGGCGAACCATCGGGCTTGTGCCAGGCGCCGTCTTGCAGCGTGAAGCCTTCGGCTTGCAGCATCTCTGTCGCTTTGGCCGGATCGTGCTTCCACCAGCCGACGCCGAAGAGATCAACCAAGGCATCTTCACCTTCGGGCAAGCCTTCGACGCCTTGCTCCGCCAGGATCGCGGCGATGTCGACCGCATAATTGGGATCGAAGGGCTGGTAGCCGTCTTCGAAGGCGTATTCCGTCATCCAATCGCGCATGGGTTTGTGGAAGGCGTCGTGAATGACCTGAACGGGCGGCACGGCCAGCGGCGATACGCGCAGGATGCCGGCGAATGTGGCCAGGCCGACGCTCTTGATATCGGTGGCCAGGGCCATCGCCCAGCGGACATTCTGGTTATCCCAGGGTTCCTGCGAGTTGGAGAAGACGATGCCGCGCTCGCAAGGATCGTCGAAGTTGGCCCAGGGGAAGTTTTCGTGCCAGGCGCGGGCGTTCGGGTTGGCATCGCGCAGGATATCCCAGGCTTCCGGCGAGATATCGGTGAAGATATCCAGCTGGTTTTGGATGCCGGCGATAATGCGGCGCTCTTCCGTGCCATAGAAACGGAAGAGGACGTGCTCCGGTCCGGGTTCGCCGAAGATCTGGCCTACGTCCGTATTCTCCCAGTCCGCGCGTTTGTTATAGAGGAACCAGTTGCCGTTGGGGTCGACATCCGCCAGCGTGTAAGGTCCACTGACGACCGGCGGATAATTCTGGAAGGTGGCCGGGTCTTCGTTCTCCCAGATATGCTTGGGCACCAGACGGAAAGAATCGCCCCAAATGTGCACGCCGAGCGTATAGCCCAGACGCGGTTCGGAGCGTTTGGTGTTGAGAATCATCGTCAAGTCGTCAACAATCTCGTAGCTGTCCACCACTTGCGAGAGGAAGCCTCTATAGGGGAATTCCGGCGTGCCCAAAACCATGTCGATGGTGAAAGCCATGTCGGCGGTTGTGATGGGCTCGCCATCGCTCCAGCGCAGGTTGTCGCGCAAGGTAATGCGGAAGCTGGTGTAATCGTCATTGAGCGCCTCCGGCATTTCAGCCGCCAAGCCTGGGAATTGCTCGCCCGTGGCGGTGTTGATCTCCCACATATTGGAGTAAGCCAGTTGGTGCAAGCCCTGGTTGAAGCGAGTGCCCGCTTGATAGGGGTTGGTCTGTGTGGGATTGTCGATACGGCCATCGAGTTGGTCGACGATCAAGGTCGTGGCTCGGGGCGTGCCGACTTCGGTCTGCTCCTGCGCAGTGACCAGCGCGGTGGAGAAGAAGACGACGGCGACCAGGACAAGGATCGAGACGAGGACCCTACGATATTTCTTGTGCATCAGAAATCTCCTTGGAATGATTTTGTGCAAAGCTTTGAACTTAAACTGTGAGTCTATTCGATAGTATTCACCTTTCTTTCAACTTCGTTTTCGCAGTGGGCATAAGATAACATATCTGCGGCGACGCAACAAAAAGGCGACATATCGACCGGCTTATTACCAACGGGCGATTCACCGGGGGCGGACAGACGGAATCCGCGGTCGTATACGGGCGGTTCACAGGGTCTTCCCTACAATTTCAATTGAAGAACAGTCGTTAGAAAGTTAAGGCGGTAACGGACGGTCCAATGGATCGCCCCCTTCAGTCGAGTTGAAGTGCGGTGGCAGGGTGCGGCTAGTCCATGTGGAAGACTTCTTCGATGTTGTGCCACCATTCGTCCTCGGCGCGCTCTGCGACCGGCTTCTGCATGGGCATGCAGACATCCCACCACTTCTGCGTGGTTTCATCGGCCGCCATCGCCGCCATATCGGCCTCAAAATCATCGCCATGGTACTCCATGTAGGCGAAGAGCAGATCGCCGTAGCGGAAGATCGAGTAATTGCGGATTTTGCATTCTTCGATCTTTTTCAGGACGCCGGGCCAGACGTCCGCGTGAATGCGGATGTACTCGTCAGCGGTTTCCGGGCGTATGCCGATTACTTGTCCAAAGCGTTGCATGTGCTGTCTCCTAATCAGAATTGATATTGAAGTTTTCCGGGTAGCGGTATTTCACCGTTTGCAGGTGCTCGCAGTATAACGCGAGCACGCCTTCGTTCTTGTAGACCTCGTAGCTGACCTTGACCAGACCCATCTCGGCATATTTCGGTTCCTTGCTCAGATGAGTGCGGACAGTGTAGATGGTATCGCCGATGAAGACCGGCTTGATGAAGCGAAGTTTGTCGTAGCCATAGCTGAAGGTATGCACGTTGTTATGTGCCATCAAGCCCAAGCCGATGCTGAAGACCATCGAACCGGCGACGAGACGCTTGTCGAAGATGCCTTCGTCGCGGGCGAAGATCTCATCGGCGACGTAGGGATGCATATCCAGCACGATGGCGTTGAAGATCATGCACTCGCCTTCGGAGAGGGTGCGGCGGATCGACTTGATCTTGGCGCCCAGTTTGAAGTCTTCGTACATCCAGCTCTCGGTGTTGAAGAGCGGCAGGTCCGCGTGCATTTCAACAGGAGTGTTCTCGGGTTTAGACATGAGGTTCCCTCAATTCATAATCGCAAACTCAGACATGATGCGCTCGGTATCTTCGCCGATGCGGGGCGCGCCTTTGTGGCTCTTGAGGATCTCGCCATCGATGCGGACGGGGCAGCGGGTGGTATCCAGCTTGACGTCTTCGTCGCGCGCGACTTCCTGGATCATATCGATCGCCTTGAAGCCCTCGTGCTGCATGAGGCGGTCCCAGGTCAGCACATCGGCGCACCAGATATCCTGCGGCTCGAGGATGCCGAGCCAGTGATTTGTCGACTGCGTCTTCAGATGATCGACCAGTATCGCCTTGATCTCGTCGCGTCGGGTAAACCAGGTGGCGGAGTCGGTGAATTGCAGCAGCGGTTGGCAATCCAGCAGCTCCCCGAGGACAGGGATCGAACCCATCGCCAGCGCCAGGAAGCCATCGGCCGTCTGGTAAATGCCATACGGCGCGGCGAGGTAGGCGTGGGCGTTATTGATCGTGCTGCGCTGCGGCTGTTTGCCGCCATCGTTGAGATGAGTCGTCAGCACTTCGAATTGGAAATCGAGTATGGACTCGAGCAGGCTGACTTGCACCAGGCCACCTTCGCCGGTGACGCCACGGCGGACCAGACAGGCGAGAATGCCTTGCACCAGATGCGCGCCGGTGAAGAGATCTACCACCGCCAGTCCGAAGGGCGTCGGGGGGCGGTCAGCATCGCCATTGAGCCAGACCAGGCCCGAGATCGACTGCAGCAGCAGGTCCTGCCCCGGCTTGTAAACCCAGGGACCTTCATTGCCATAGCCGGTGATTTCGCCGTAGACGATGCGGGGATTGATTTCGTGGACGGATTCGTAATCGAGTCCAAGCCGCGTCATAACGCCGGGACGGAAGTTCTGCACGATCACATCGGCTTGCTTGATGAGCTCCCTGGCGCGTTCGAGATCGACCGGATCTTTCAAGTTGGCGGCGAAGCTCTCCTTGTTCCGGTTGATAGAATGGAAGAGCGTGCTTTCGCCATCGAGTTCGAGTTCTGATATGTAGAGCTGGCGGCACAGGTCTCCTCCGTCCGGCCGCTCCACCTTGATGACGCGCGCGCCCAGGTCGGCCAAACGTAGCGCCGCCGAGGGACCCGACAAGAAGATGCTGAAGTCCAGTACCAGTAAGCCTTCCAGTGGTCTCATCGTGTCTCAAGTCTCCTCGGCGGCTGCCTAGACTTCTGGGATAGCAGTGCATTCGGAATGCCGAAAATAGCTCAGATCTGTTTTGCTTGCAAAAACGCTTTTTGTCCGTAAAATATAGTGGGGAAAGTCAGTTCTGTCAAATTATTGCGGCGGCGCGCTACCGCTGTGGACGCAAGCGTCGCGATAAATGATATGGCTTATTGGAGGCGACCATGCTAAAGGTTGATACGCATCAGCATTTTTGGAATCTGGACGAGGTGGCGTATCCTTGGCTGGTGCCGGCCTACGGACCCATTTATCGGGACTTTGACGCTGATGAACTGGCGCCGCAGTTGGCGGCTGCCGGCGTCGACAAGACGGTGATCGTGCAGGCGATGGATTCCTACGCCGATACCGATTCCATGCTGGCGATCGCGGAAGCCTATGAGTGGGTGGCCGGCGGGGTCGGCTGGGTGCCGCTTCATGACCCGGAGGAAACAGCGAAGAAGCTCGATGAATACGGGCGGAACCCTTATTTCAAGGGCATGCGGCATTTGATTCACGAAGAGACGAATCCCGACTGGGTGATACAGAAGCAGGTCATCGAAGGCTTGACCATCCTGGCCGATCGCGACTTGACCTTTGATGTGGTCGCGGTGTTCCCGAACCACTTGAAGCATGTGCCGACTTTGGCGGAGAAGGTGCCGAACCTGAAGATGGTGGTCGACCATCTGGCCAAGCCGCCATTGGGCGACGACGAACGGGCGATTTGGCGGGAGCAACTGGCGGCGGCGGCGGAAAGCCCAAATGTTTATGCCAAGGTCTCCGGCTTAAACACAGTGACGCCGGACTTCGAAAATTGGACTTTTGAGGACATCAAGCCGCTGGTCGATTATGCAATAGAGCAGTTCGGCACCGATCGTTTAATGTTCGGCAGTGATTGGCCCGTGGCTGTGCTGGCGGGGGATTATGCCAAGGTCTGGGCGGAGACGAACAAATGCCTGGCGGACCTTTCTGATGACGAGAGAGACGCGATCTTGGGTGGAACGGGCAACGTGTTTTACGGGCTGGGGTCCTAGGCGATCTAGCCAGTCGCACCAGTTTCGACTATTGCGTCAACCAAGCCTTCGCGCGACAAGATGACTCCCTCGAGCCTGGCGAGGCGCTGGTTGCCGCCGTCGACTTTCGATTCAACAGCATTTAGTTCCTTGCGCAGTTCGACGATGTCTGCTTTCAGTTCTTTGCGCAAGTCAGTGTTGTCGGCTTTGAGATCCCTACGCAAGTCAGAGATCTTGCTGTCTATGTCCCGATTGAGCAGCCAAACAGCTACAAATATGGCGATAATTGCGATTACCACATCCAGAGAAAGCGTCGTGTCCAATTGCATATCGACAGTCCTTTTTCGCCGATACCTCAATCATAACTTTCCCGAATGCGGTTGGCAAGTTCGCCCCTCACACCGCCGGCAAAGGCGTACCGCCATTTGTGCTGGATTCGTAAGCGGCTTCCACCGTCGCCATCGTCTGAATGGCATCCTCGACCGATGTCGGCAAGGTACTGGTCTCGCCATTGGCGTAGCGCATCAGGCTGGCCATCGTGCCGATGAAGGCTTCGGGGAACCATGACCCATTGATTTCCAGAGACTGCCACTGCGGGGCGTCTCCGTCCGATAGCAAGATGTACTCGAAGCGGTCAGGGACGCCGTCGGGATAATTCATGTTGAGACCGGCGCGGATTTGAATAGCGCCTTCGCTGCCTTCAAACTTGACGTAGGACTGCTGCTTTTCGGGTCCGTAGGCATGGCTGTGGTTAGTCATGATGTTGACGCGTGGGTTCTCGCCGTAGTCCATGATGATCATCGAACGAGCGCCTCCGCGCAGGTCGGGCGCCGACGGGTGGCTAAGGGTCTTGGCGTAGACGCCCTGTGGCGTACCGCAAAAGGAGCAGACGAGGTCGACATAATGGATGCTGTGGTAGAGGATTTCGATGCGGGGCAAGGGGAAGAGGAAGCTCCAGAGATGCCAGGGCGTGTTGCACTGAACGCGGAACTCCACATCATAAAGCTCGCCGATCAAGCCCTGCTCGATCATATCACGGGCGGCGATGATGAAAGGGGCGAAGCGCAGTTGGAAGTTGATGGCGGCGACGAGCTCCTGTTCGCGGCAGATGTCAAGGATTTGCCGCGCTTCAGCCAGATCTTCACCCATGGGCTTCTGGATGAGAACGGCGCGGCCCGCGGGTATCTCGCGCAGGATATCGGCGATAGCGTCGCCCGGCACGGCGATATCAAAGACGGCCTTGGCCGGCGCCCCTTCGATCGCAGCCGCCAACGAGTCATAAAGCAGCGGGATGCCGAATTTATGCTGCATCATGGACGCACGCACGGCATCAATGTCATAGCCGCCGACCACATCGAAACCGGCTACCTTGTAAGCGGGATAATGGGCGTCATGCACGATCCCGCCCAAGCCGATGCTCACTATCGGCAGCGGGTGCGCCGGCAGTATCGCGCTCTGACGGTATTGAAAGTCTGGCATCTGACAGCATCCTGTATTGATTGGCAATTCTAATAGGCGGGGACCGGCTGCTCGGTAAAATCCGTCAAACCGGCGCGCTCGTTGATCTGATGGGCGCAGCGCTGCAAGGCGTCGATCACTTGCTGCGTTTCGCCGCTCTTCCGGCTGGCGGTCAGCTGGGTGATCGCGAGCGCTGCGGTGACGCCGATATCCGGGTTGCCGATCAAAACAGCGGTATCATGCAAGCCGATGAATGATTCATCGACCGCGGTTGACATGCCGGTTCGCCGAATCCCATCTATCCGCTCCCAGAAACTATCGCGCTCGGACCCGGACATACGCCGGTAGTCGCCGTCTTCATCCAGGATGGCGCTGAGGCTGCCCTCATCCAGCGCCGCCAGCAGGAGCCGCCCGGATACCGTCGATACGAGCGGGAAGGAGGCGCCGACAGATACGGTGATCTGCACCCTTTCCGGGCTTTCCGCTTGACCGACCACGAGCAGCTGTCGATGTTGAATGATGCTGATATGGCAGGATTCGCGTATGTTCCAGGCGAGTTCCTGCATCGGCAAATGGGCCACCCGCAGCAAGTGTTTAAGCGGCGAGTGACGGCTGGCGAGCTCGAAGAGCTTGAGCGTCAGGATGTATTTGCCGGAGGCCTCGTCTTTGCTGACATAGCCGCTTTCCACCAGGCAGTTCATCGTGCGGAAGAGTTGGCTGGCGCTGTTCGCCGTCAATTCGGACACTTGGGACAGCGAGAGCGGCTCGGAAGCCTGCGCCAGCAACTCAAGCACCGCCAGGCCTTTCTCCAAAGCCGGCACGCTGTAATTGGGCGCGGATTTCATTTCGACCATGTTGGTTCGCTTTCAGCCTGCCGTGGTCGGCAAGAGCGGGTTAATCGGCCGGAGCGAGTTCCTTACGCTGTACGAGATAGAGATGCTGGCAGGCGAGAACGATTGCCCCATGCTGATTGAACATCTCGACTTGTTCAATCACATAGCCATGATCGGCACGCTTGGGATAATCGCGCTTTTCGCTGATGGTCGCTTTGACCGTGATCGTATCGCCGATGAAAACCGGGCGGATGAAGCGGACGCGGTCATAGCCGTAGGAGAAGGCGACCGGGTTGATCTCGTTGGCGGTCATACCAATGCCGATGCTCAGGATCAGCGTGCCATGAGCGATGCGCTCCTTGAACTCCTGCGTCTTGACCCATTCAGCGTCCATGTGGTGGGGGAAGAAGTCGCCCGTTTGCCCGGCGTGCAAGACGATATCGGCTTCGGTTATGGTCCGGCCGAAGGTTTCGCGGCTGGAGCCAATCTCGTACTCTTCAAAATAGGTGGTCTTAATCATGGTGTTTTCCTAAGGGGAGTCCCGTACCAGTGTTATATGGCCGCTGAGTTGACAAGGAGTGATTCACTCACTATATTTTGCAGATAAAATTGGATTTTGCAAGCAAAACACTGTGCGCGACGGCCCGAAGTTGAGGGACGTTCGCTCTTGCCTCGCACGGTATAGTCTTTTCACTACAGAGGACACAGAGTGTTTTCCTTATGAGTAAGTGAATTCTAATGATGATGGGGGCGACGGAACATGACAGCCAAGACAGAATTGCGAGGCATCACCTGGAATCATTCGCGCGGTTTCGTCTCGGTCGTGGCGACGGCGCAGCGCTTCTGTGAGATGCGGCCGGATGTCGAGATCACCTGGGAGAAGCGCTCCCTGCAGGAATTCGCCGATGCGCCGATTCAAGGGCTGGCGGAGCGTTACGACCTTTTGGTGATCGACCATCCCTGGGCCGGGTACGCCGCCTATAGCAAAGTGCTCGTGCCGCTGCAGGAGATCGTCCCGGAAGACTACATGCGCGATCAGGCGGAGAATTCGGTCGGGCATTCCCATCCCAGTTATATCTTCCGCGGCAGTCAGTGCGCGCTGGCCATCGACGCGGCGACGCCGGTCGCATCTTATCGCCCCGATCTGCTGGAGCGCTACGACCTGGAGCAGCCGGGTACTTGGCGCGATCTGCTGGAGTTGGCGCGGCGCGGACGGGTGATTATGCCCGGCATCCCCATCGACACCTTGATGAACTGGTATATGCTTTGCGCCACCCAGGGAGAAGTGCCCTTCGTTGACGATGAATGGGCGGTATCGGACGACATGAGCCTGCAAGCGCTGGATCAGCTGCACGAGTTGGCCAGCCTGTGCCCGCGCGATATTTTCGGCTGGAACCCCATCGCGGTTTACGAAGCGCTCTCCCGCCGCGACGACTTCGTCTATTGTCCCTTCGCCTACGGTTATTCCAATTACTCCCGCGCCGGCTATTCGGAGGCGCTGCTGACATTCGACGATATGGTGGATATTGACGGGCATGGGCGCTGCCAGACAACGCTCGGCGGCACCGGCCTGGCGATTTCAACCGGCTGCGGGGCGCTCGACATCGCGCGGGACTATGCCATGTTCACCGCCAGCCCGGAGATTCAGCGCAGTCTCTTCTTCGAGAACGGTGGCCAGCCCGGGCACAGGAGCGCCTGGCTGGATGCGGAAGTGAACCGGCGGTCGAATGACTATTTCCGCAATACCCTGCCCGCATTGGATCGCGCCTATCTGCGCCCGCGATTCCCCGGTTATCTCCATTTCCAAGACCGTGGCGGCGCGCCCATTCGCGAGTACCTGATGGAAGGCGGAGACCGGCGGCAGGTGCTGGCTGAGCTCAAGCGCCTGTTTGACGAAGCCAAGAACCTGTATTCGACTTGAGTTAATCCGCCCCCGGCATCAGCGAAAGGTAATCGACAAAGTCCTCATCCAGCGCGCAGATGAAATGAGCGAGCAGGCGGCCTGTGCGCTCGATATCCTTGAGGTCCAGCGTTTCCACCGGCGAGTGCATATTGCGCAGGGGGATACCCAGGAGCGCCGTGGGAACACCGCCGCGCGAGACCTGTATCGCCCAGGAATCGTAACCGGCGCGAGCCGGAATGATATCCGCCTGCCATATGATGTCGTAGTACGCGGCGATGTCTTGCAGACGCTTCACCATTTTGGGATGGAAGTTGGCGCCGATGCCCATCAAGGGTCCGCCACCTAGTTTTATCGCTGTCGATACACCCGGCTGTTCGGCAAAACCGACATCGAGGGCGATGGCGCAGTCTGGCTCAATGTGATTGGCGGCTGTCGTGGCGCCGCGCAAGCCGACCTCCTCTTGCACGGTCGCGACCGCCATCACGTCCCAGCTGTGATTCATGTTCCGCAGCAGCTCGAGACAAGCGGTGATGACAGCGACGCAGCAGCGGTCGTCCATTGCTTTAGCGGCGACTTTCCGCCCTTTCAACTCCATCATTGGGCCTTCAACTGTGATCAGGTCGCCGATGCGGACGAGGTCGTCGACTTCGGCAGCGGGCAGACCGACATCAACAACGAGGTCGCCGACCGGCGGATAACGCTTACGATCAGCGGGGGTTTGCAGATGCGGCGGCATGGTGGCGACCACGCCGGGCAACTCGCGTTTCCCGTGCACCAGCACAGTCTGGGCGAGCATGACGCGCGGGTCGATGCCGCTCACGCGATGCGTGTAGATGAAGCCGTCTTCGATCCCCCGGACCATCAGCGCGATCTCATCCATGTGCGCCGCCAGCATGATCTTGCGCCTCTGCTCAACATTCTGCGCCCCACGCTTGATGCCGATCAAGCTGCCGAGGCGGTCCTCCTCAAAGTCCTCGACCAGCTCAGCCCATTCCTCGCGCAGGAGTTCGGCCACGGGCGCTTCGTAACCGCTGGGGGCGTGGGTTTCGACGAGTCGCTTGAGGTGCTCTTTGGGGTCGTACATTGCCATACCGATTCCGCTTTCCGTATTCTTTTACCACAGCCGCTCGCAAGTCACAACCTGGCTCACACAAAACACTGAACCCGATCAAAGTCGATTCATGAAGGGACGACCCACTGGGTCGCCCGTCGATCCCGTCACGTATATTTCGGGGGCCTCACAGGGGCGCGTGGACACAGCCTGTCAGTCGCCCCTACAAGGCTTATCCGGTACTGGCGGTCTGGCGTTTGATTCCAGCCCGCGGCCGCGGTTCGTCCTGATCATTTCCCGCTGTATCCCGGCGCTATGGCGATTCGCGAGCGAGCAGCAATTGGCGAAGCGATTGTTAGCTTTTCGTTTGTGTATTGTCCGACATTGTCCATTGTCGGACAAAGAAAAATTTTTTTCGGACAATAGGC
>JAPOYU010000065.1 GCA_026706395.1 Chloroflexota bacterium | reverse complement strand
GAGCATCTAGTATACTCTCTTTACTAGGTGTCCAGTTTTTCAGGACCACTACAAACCCACCCCCCGGCCCCCTACCCCCATAAAGGGGGAGGGGGAGTTAAGCTCGCGTGCCCGCGAAGGCTTTCTCCCGTTTCACACGAACGCCTTCGACCGCGTCTTCATCGGCGTCGTGATCTTGATCGGGATTCACCTGCTGTGGCTGCGCTTCATGGAGCCGGCGCTGCCGATTGAAGCCGCGACGGTGCTCTCGCTCGTGGTCGGATATTTTGTCGTCCGCAAAGGTTGATCGAATCTGGCCTCAAGCGCCCGACACGCGCGGCATCCAGAGCGGCTCCAAGCCCCAACGACTGAAGAGCAGGTTGCGCGCCATGTCGGCGCGAAGCCCGGAATATTCGGGGTCAGCCCACAGGTTGTTGGCGTAGCCGGGGTCGGATTCCAGGTCGAAGAGTTCGTAGCGATCGTTTTGCGGATCAAAGTTGATTTGCTTGAAGCGCACATTGCAGCTCTTGAGGTACATCGCCGCTGACTTGTTCGGCAATCCCAAGCTCTCGGCAGTGAGCGGCTCCTCTTTCAGTATCTCGGCGCGCAGAAAAGCCTCGGTCAGCTGGGCGCGCAAATCCGCATCCGACCACAAGTTCTCCACCTCGCCGGGATCTTTCAGCAAGTCGTAGATTTCGCCGTAGTCGCGATTGAAGTAAAGTGTGATTTTGTAGCGTGCCCCAACGTAGGTCTTGAGATGCAGAGTGGTCGGTTGGTGGCGATTCTCGATGATGACGTGCTCGCGAGCGGCTGACTCGTCGCCAAGCCAAACAGCGCGCTGGCTGATCCCCGTCATATCTTGCGGGATCTCGAGCTCGCAGAAATCGAGGAAAGTGGGCGTGTAATCGACGAGCGTTTGCAGGCTGTGGCTGATGTGATCGGCGGGGATGGCGCCCGGCAGGCGGGCAATCATGGGTACGCGAAGGCCATCGTCGTAATGGAAAGCGCCTTTGGCGATCAAGCCATGCTGGCCGAAGTAGTGGCCGTGGTCGCTGGTGAAGACGACCAGCGTATTCTCAGCCAAGCCCGCGTTGTCCAGGTGGTCGATGATCTGACCGATGTATTTATCCATGCAGCTGACCATACCGTAGTAGCAGGCAATATCCTTCGCCAGTTCGTCGCGGTTGTGCAAATGCGAATGGAAGCCGTGGCAGCCGCTGCCGTTAGGCTCCTGCCAGGCTGAGAAGTCGGGATTGGTTTGCTGCGTCAATTGCAGGTGGGGCGGGCTGACGTCGTGCTCGCCCGGCGTGACCGCTGGCATGCTGACAGCGGCCGGATCGTACATCATATCCCAGGGCTCGGGCGCTAGGTATTTGGGATGAGGATCGAAGAAGCTCGCCCAGAGAAAGAACGGCTCGTCGGCGTCACGGTACTGTGAAATAAGCGAATTGCTGCGTTCGGCGATCCAGGCGTTGTAATGGTACTCCTCGGGTATAAGCCATCTACGCTGCTGTTCGACCACGTTGCCCGTCGGCTCCAGGAAGAAATCGCGCCAGTTGCCTAAGCCTTTTTCTTCCATCCAAAGGGCATAGTGCTGGCCGACATGGGCTTCGTCCGTGTGGTTGCGCGCCAACTCGACGTGATTGAAACCGTAGAAGGGCTCGTCAAAGTTCTGCCAGAAATCCAGGTCTTGCAGGGTTGGGTAGGCTTCCAGCGACGGGAATTCGACGGTGGAATACAGGGGCTGGAAATGGGCTTTACCGACCAGCGCTGTCCGATAACCGGCGGCTTGAAACAGGTCGCCGATGGTGGGCTCGCTCTCCGGCAGTTTTGTGCCGAGGGCATAGGCGCCGTGCTGCGACGGGTATTTGCCGGTGATCATGCTTGCCCGCGTCGGCGTACAAGTAGGGTTGGGGCAGTAGGCGCGCGTGAAGGTCGTGCCCTGCGCGGCGAGCTCGTCCAGCGCCGGCGTCTGGATCTCCGGGTTGAATTGCCCCAGCGTATTCCAATGCTGCTGGTCGGATGTGATGAGCAGGATGTTGAGTTTTGGCATGGCGGCTCGGCTCATGAAATCGGCGGATAAATGCGCCTCAGCGCTCGTTTCGAAAATAGCGCTTGCCCTTGATCGCTTCCGGCAGCAGGCTTTCGTCGGTGTAAGCTTGATAGCCATCGCCGTAGCCGAGCTCGCGCATGAGCTGGGTGGGCGCGTTGCGGATATGCAGCGGGATCGACAAATTGCCCAGCTCTTTCACGTCATCGAGCGCTCGGAAATAGGCGTCGCCAGCGGCGCGGTTCTTGGGCGCGGTCGCCAGGTACGCGACGCCATGCGCCAGGTTGAACTGGCATTCGGGCAAGCCGATTGTCTCGACTGCGCGGAATACATCGTTGGCGACGGTCAGAGCCTGGCTATCGGCGAGGCCGATGTCTTCGCTGGCGAATATGACCATGCGGCGGGCGATGAACTTGGGGTCTTCGCCGCTGTCGATCATGCGCG
>JAPOYU010000164.1 GCA_026706395.1 Chloroflexota bacterium | reverse complement strand
TGCAATCGAGGTTGCAGATCGCGCCTCGCGGCTTGGTCATCAGGTGGAAAGCGGTGGGTTGCTGCGTGGTTGTTGCTTGCATGGGGTGGAGTATAGCGGATATTGCCACAGAGGCACAGAGGCACGGAGGAAAGCGAAAGGACAATGGATATGTTAGAATTGTCTGCGGCGATCAACTGAGCCGATACAGGAATGCATGCATGCAGATTATCGAGAATTTGCAGAAACTGTCGGAAGATATCCCGCGTCGACGTAAAGCCGCAGTAGACGAAGCAAAGACGGAGAGCTTCTTACTTGATCCGTTTATAAGGTTGCTCGGCTACGAACCTAGCGAACCTAACGACGTAGAGCGTCAGCACACGGCCGATATTGGGATCCAGAGGGAAAAAGTGGATTATGCGCTGATGAAAGAAGGAAGACCTGTAATCCTGATTGAAGTAAAGCCAGCGACTTCTGAATTAGGCGACTACTATGCGGCCCAGCTGCGACGCTATTTTGGGACTAAGTTAGAAACGCGATTTGGCATTCTGACCAACGGGCTCGAGTATCACTTTTACGCAGACTTGGAACAGCCGAATGTAATGGACGATGAACCTTTTTTGAAAATTGATATGGAAAGTGTTGACATTAGCAAAGCCAGTGAACTCAACATTTTCTCTAAATCCGAATTCAATGTTGATCGTGCCGTATCGGCAGCTCAAAATATGAAGAACAGAAGCAAGATCGAAACTGTGGTAAATGATGCGTTTAACCCGCTTTCGGACGAATTGATTGAACTACTGATAAGGAAAGTGTACAAGGGGAAACTGACAAAATTCGTACGCAATGATCTTGCGCCACTCGTCTTGCAGGCTTGGCAAGAGTTTCTTAAAGCCAAAACCGTAGCCAAACCGCCGATTCAATTGGACGGCCATTCGGGAACTCCTGACGGGAGCGGCAGCAATATCCCTCCACAATCGTACAAACCTGCACCGAAAGGCGGTATACGGCTACCAGTCTATATCGACTACCAACCACGAGGTTCAAAGACCAAACATAGGTTACACGGAACGCTCATTCTGACTGACAGTATTGGTAGAAACCAGAATCTTATTGAATACGAGGGTGAAATCTTGCCGCCGTCGGAGGCCGCTGGACGTGCGATTCGGTCAGTTAACCCTGGTGTTTCTAATCCGAACGGCTGGAGATACTGGACATTCGTAAATCCTAACACAGGTCGAAATGACGTCATTGATTTGCTAACGAATGACTCGAAGCTTCGCCGACAACTACTGCAAGGTCGCGACCGACCGTAACCTCTGCGCCCTCTGTAGTTCAAACCAAATCACCTACCGCAACTTCGCCATCACGCTCCGCAACCCCACCGGCAGCTCGCTCACAAAGCGCAGCCGCTCCCCCGTCACTGGATGCTCAAACGCCAACTCATGCGCGTGCAGGAACTGCCGCTTCATCTTTACCCGCTGCTTGCGCCAGCCATAGACCGCGTCGCCCACAACCGGGCAGCCGATGAAAGCCATGTGCACGCGAATCTGATGCGTCCGCCCCGTTAAGAGCTTCAGCCGCACGAGCGCCCGATCGCCTTGAAAGCCGTCATCAAGCACCTCGAATTCAGTCTGGGCCGGCTTGCCGCCCCGCTGCACGGCCATGCGCTTGCGCTGTCGCGGATCGCGCGCGATCGGCGCATCCACCACGCCGGTGTTTGACGCCGGTCTCCGCTCCAGCAGCGCCAGATAGACCTTGTCCACCGTGCGCGCCTGGAACTGCGCCATCAAGTGCATCAGGGCCGGTTTCTTGCGCGCCGCGACCAGCAGGCCGCTCGTGCCGCGATCGAGCCGGTGGGCGATGCCCAGCCGTTCGCCGACTTCCGGGTCGTCTATCATGTCCGCCAATTCGGGATAGCGGGCCAGCAAGGCGTTGACCAGCGTGCCCGTCGCGTTGGCGTGCCCGGGATGGACTACCAAGCCCGCCGGCTTTTCGATGACAGCGAGGCGCTCGTCTTCGTAGACGATATCCAGCGGAATATCTTCCGGCTCGATTGAGGTCTCCGCTGGGGGAGGCACGCGCAGGGTGACGCGCTCGCCACCTTTGATTTTGTAACCCGTCTTCTGCGCCGCGCCATCGACCAGCACGCAGCCTGCGCGGATCAAAGCCTGCGCCTGCGCGCGCGAGAAGCCATCCAGATGCGCCAGCAGGAACTTGTCGAGCCGCTGATTGGGCCTATCGGCTTCGAGGGTTAGGCGTTCTTCTGACATGGATAGTTTCCGAGCAAGTATTCCCGAAATCGTTGCCGAATGCGAGGAGCGGCATTCATCCGCAGAACGAACACTGTTGTCCGCCCTTCGGGAGTGAGACCAGTAATGGACGCATCTGGGTTGACGCGAAAATGTTCATCCCAGCTATCCAATCGCGGATGATACAGTCTACTTAGTTTGTCGGTTTGCGGGTCATACCCAGCAACATTGACGCCCTTGAAGCGGTTGCAATCCGGGCATGCCAGGCAAAGATTCTCATCGTTGTCATCACCTCCATGACTACTCGCAATGATAT
>JAPOYU010000153.1 GCA_026706395.1 Chloroflexota bacterium | reverse complement strand
CGGAGAGGGTGGGATTCGAACCCACGGTACCCCGGAGGGTACAACTGTTTTCGAGACAGTCCCGATCGTCCACTCTGGCACCTCTCCAAAGCAGAGAATTAGTATACACATTCGCCGCAAGAATAGAACTGCGTTTTGCGGCAGCTTCGTTTATGCGGAGTGGTCGGTACGCAGGCGGCGGAAGAAGTCGCGGATCTGGTCGGCCGCTTCGTCGGCGAAGATGCCGCGCTCTATATGGACGTGGTGATTGAGCCGGTGGTGGCGGGTTATATCGGTGATGCTGCCGGCGGCGCCCGCTTTGGGATCAGTCGCGGCATAAACGAGCCGGGGCAGGCGCGCCAAGACCATCGCGCCGGCGCACATGGCGCAAGGCTCGAGCGTGCAGTAGAGGGTCACGCCATCCAGACGCCAACTGCCGAGTGTAGCGGCGGCTTCACGAATCGCGATGATTTCGGCGTGGGCGGTGGGGTCATTATCGGCTTCGCGGCGATTATGGCCGCGCCCGATGATCCCGCCATTCCGGACGGCAACAGCGCCGACTGGCACATCGTCGGAGGCCAGAGCGCGTTTGGCTTCGTCAAGAGCCAGCCGCATCCACTGCCGGTCGTCATCGGTGATCGGCATTGTCAGAACATGCTCATCTGCTGCGGGGCATCGGGGTCAAATTCCGCATCGTCGGATTGATCGGTATCGTCAGTGTCAGCCGCGGTTTCGCCGTCCTCCAAGGCTTCGGCTTTGAGCGCGAGTCCGTCTTCAAATGTGACCGGATCACTTTCTTCGTTCGGCTCAATGGAGTTGATCTCGGCCGCCGGATAGACGCGATTACTATCGTCAGGCGGCTCAGCGGGGATCGGCTGACCTTCGGCGTCATGGGCGCCGTCGTCGACATTCATACATTGCGGGCAGATGCATTCGGCTGGGTGAGGCTGCGCCGTCCCAGGCGCGTTGACTATATCAAGATCGGGAAGGAAATCGTCGGATACATCGTCAACATGCATCGTCGCCTCGAGGCGAAGTTGCTTCAGTTCGTCCTCGCTGAAGCCGACGTTGTGCATGACCGCAGTCAGGGTTGGTAGCGTGACGGCGTCGTTGCTGCGCACGACATGCTTATATTGCTCGCGCAAGCTGCGCAGCCATTCGTCAAAAAAGACGCTGCGTTGGTCCATGAATTCCATCCATTGACGGCAGTCTCAGTCGAGACAGCGGTCACTAGATTCTATCACGTCTCGCGGCGGAGCAAGAGCGCTTGACCGTGCTCCAATCCTTTCAAACGCAAGACAGTCCCGGTCACTTCGTAGCGGTCTCCGCTGAGCATATCGGTAAGCGCTGCGCCGTCCGGGAGATCAGCAAGCTTGGCGTCGATGTCCGTTGCGGGCATATCGCCTGGACCGCGCCAGACGGCCAGGATCATTTGCTCCTGCGCGGATTGACGCTGAAAGGCGATCAGGTCGCCCGCTGCGTGCAGGATCTGGAAGCCGCCGTGCTTTAAGGCATGAGAATCGCGGCGGATGGCGATGACGCGCTGATGAAATTGCCGCAGGTCGTCGTCCCAGAGATTTTCGTCCCAGGGCATGCAGCGCCGGTTATCAGGATCATGGCCGCCGTCCAGGCCGATTTCATCGCCGTAGTAAAGGCAAGGCGTGCCGGGAAAGCCAATCAGCAGCGCTGTGCCAGCTTTGACAAGAGTGCGGTCGCCCTCGGTGACGCGCAGAATGCGGTTGATGTCGTGGCTGCCGATCTGATTGAACTGCTGCAATGCGATGACGTAGGGAATGGCGGTCATGTATCCCCGCCATTGCAGAGCCAGGGATTCGGTCGGCAGAAGATTGGGATCGCCAAAAGGCTGCTGTTCCGCCACGCCCAGGTCGCCTTTGCCCAGCCAGCGGCGGACGGGAGTATTGAAACCCTGATAATTCATCGAGGCGTCGAGTTGATCGCCCTGGAGTTGGGGCGAGCTGTCCTGGAAGAATTCGCCCATCATGTAGGCATCCGGGTTTTCGGCTTTGATGGCGGCGCGCATCTCGCGCCAGACATCGGCCCCGCATTGCGTCCGACGGAAGTTGCCGGTCATATTGGCGACATCGAGGCGATAGCCGTCAATGCTGTAGGGCGGGCGCAGCCATTTGCGCATCGAACTGTCATCGGCCCGGTACATACGGTCGCGCAGCGTCTGGCTGCCATAGTTGAGCTTGACCAGTGTTGGAACATTAAGCCAGTACTCGACATCGCCGGTAGCCGGATCGCGGTAGAAAAAGTCGGCAGTTTCAGATTCGGGATTCGTGCGCGAGTCGACGTACCAGGGATGATGAAAGCCGCAATGGTTCGGCGTGATATCCAGGATGAGTTTCATCCCGCGTTGAGTCATTTCGCGGCGCAGTTCCGCCAGCGCCTCGTTGCCGCCCAGCGAGGCGGCGACCTGACTAAAATCGCGGATGTCGTAGAAGTGGTTGGTCTCGGCGTCAAAGATGGTGCAGATGTAAATGGCCGTCACGCCCAGATCGATCAGATAATCGAGATTCTGGGTGATACCCTGCAAATCGCCGCCGAAGAAATCGACTGTGCGAGACTCCGGCCAGGGCAAAGGCAGATCACCCCAGTTTCGCTTCAGGGCGGGCTTGCCGAACAGGGTTGGCTCGCCGGTCAGCCGATCGTTGCTTGGGTCGCCATTGGCGAAGCGCTCGGGGAAGATCTGATAGAAGACCTGCTCCCGCACCCAGGCCGGCGGATCATAATCGCCGAGGACGGTGAAGTTGAACCAGTCGGGGCTGTCAACGGGGCTCAAACCTTGTTGGTTGAAACAGAAAGATCCGCTGGGGGTCAAGAAGCGAAAGCAGTAGTTGTTGTGATGCATCGTGATCGGCAGCTCGGCTGACCAGATGTCATACCAGCCTTGCTGGTAGTCCTCCTCCATGCGAAAGCGCTTCCATTCGCCATCGGGACGGCTGCGCAGATAAAGCGCGCGCAAATCCGCCTCTTGGGGTACGCGAATGCTAACTGTAATGACGTCCCCGATGCGCGGTGTGATGTCGCTCAGGTAGACTTCTGAGCTGTCGTGATGGATGTAGTTTGCCCAAGGCGGCAATTGCGTCATGATCTCCTACTTTATCTCGACCCAGTCCGGTAATTCAATTGTTCTCGGCGAGGTCTTCGCTGGGCTTGGTCTGTTGATCGGGATGCCGTTGATACAAGCGCGTGATGTGCAGCAGGGCGTCTTTGCCCGGGTGCGCCAGCGCGCTCTCGGTGAAGCGCCAGGTCCAGTTGCCGGCAGCGGCGCCGGGCGTATTCATACGCGAATTTGAGCCGAGCCCGAGCACGTCTTGGAGCGGCATGATGAAGACGCGAGCGGATGAACGCATACCGACGCGCGCCAGTGTCCAGACGATATCGTGCACATCCTGGCCGAGATAGTCCTTGACGAAGTTGCGGGTCGGCTCGTCGACTTCATTTTCCCACCAGCCGCGGGTTGTATTGTTATCGTGCGTGCCGGTATAGACGATGCAATTGACCGTGTGGTTGTGGGGCAGGAAGGGATTGGCGGGGTCGGTCCAGGCGAAATGCAGCACTTTCATGCCGGGCAAGCCGAAGTCATCGCGCAGCTTTTCCACGCCTGGCGTGATCACACCGAGATCTTCGGCGATGATCGGCAGCTCGCCCAGGGCGCTTTGTATCGCGTCGAACAGGGCGGCGCCCGGTCCCTTGACCCAGCGCCCCTTGACGGCAGTGGGTTCGGTCGCCGGTATCTCCCAGTTGGCTTCAAAGCCGCGGAAGTGATCGACGCGGATGTAATCGACCAGGTTCAGCAAGCTCCTGATACGTTCGATCCACCAGTTGTAGCCGTCGGCATGTACGACATCCCAGCGGTAGAGCGGGTTGCCCCAGCGCTGCCCGGTCGGGCTGTAATAATCGGGCGGCACGCCGGCGATCACTGTGGGATTGCCGCTCTTATCGAGGAAATACTCGTGCTGATGCGCCCAGACATCGGCGCTGTCGTGAGCGACGAATATCGGCAGATCGCCGAAGAGGCGAATGCCCTTGGCCTGGGCGTAAGCCTTTAGGTCAGTCCACTGCCGGTGGAAGAGCCACTGGCGGAAGCGCTCGGCGTCGATGTTTTCGGCCAGAGCTGTACGAGCGTTTGCCAAGGCGGTTGGCTCGCGGCGGCGCAGTTCGCTTTCCCATTCGACCCAGGGACGCAGCTTATGCTGCCGCTTGAGGGCGATGAAGAGGGCGAAATCCTCCAGCCAAAACTGCTGCGCCTCCAGGAATTGCTCATACTCTCTCCACAAGCGTGGCTGATCGCTCGCGATAAAGTTGTGCCAGGCGAGCGACAGCTTCTGATTGTGGTAGGGGATGATCCAGCCGTAATCGACTTTGCCGCGGGGAAAGGGCGGCGCGTCGGCCAGGTCGCCCCGCTGCAGTAAGCCGTCCTGGACGAGAAGGTCAAGGCTGATGAGGTTGCTGTTGCCGGCGAAGGCGGAGAGGGTCTGATAAGGCGAATCGCCATAGCTGGTCGGACCCAGGGGCAGGACCTGCCAGATGGATTGTCCTTGAGCTTCAAGCCAGTCGGCGAAACGGTAGGCGCCGGCGCCAAGATCGCCTATGCCGTAGGGGCCGGGCAGGGATGTGGGGTGGAGCAGAATGCCGCTGGAGCGTGGGAGGGAGATCATTCTCGATCGATTCGCTTACCGAAGGGTTCGGCCTGCCGTCTCAAACAAAGTCTCGGGCATAAACCGCTATAAAGACGCTACGCTAACGCCCACCACCGCGATTAAAACTGTACCACGGATAAAAGACCTCAACCTCCAATGCGCCAGATGCCTCCGGATAATCTTCGGTTATCAACTGGAAGGAGATTTGCCTTGGTATATCACCAACATCTTGATAAATGAATTCGTAACCGTCGTGGGAGAAGCGTTTCCAACGGTATCGGGAGGTCTGGCTTCCGTCTATTCTCAGACCTCTGTATGGTCCGCAACCGCCTTCGGCGTCACAAAGCCACATCATGGTATGATAACGTCCTTCGCCGAGATCAATCGTACCGGTTATCGTGACATTGACCCAGCCATTATATTTGTGTTGCGTCAATACAGGCTCGTCACCGTTCACAGGTAACAGAAATGTTTCAATTAGTTCTGGCGGTCGACCGGGACCAGTTGGCTCTTTCAAATCGTGATATATCTGGTCATAAATGAGTAGCCAGAAAGTAAGATTTAATAGCGCGTTACAGAGCGCGACACAGAGTGGAATCGCCAACAGCAGAACGGCTGCTGCAAGTAGCCAGCGCTTCCAAAATTTTTTCCGCGGTCCATTCTTTTTTTTCCTCATGAGGCAAACATCCGGACCAGTTGCCTTGTGCTTTGCCAGCATCGACACTTGTTTTACGGCGTGACAACTTCAAAGGCTCACTAAATTCGGAAGTCCTCAGTCCGATTGCAACAGTTCTCTTACTGTCTTGGCCATTTGCGAAGTACCTACCGTGACTTCATGACCATCCCGTAAACGCCGCAATTTGACGACGCCGGCCTCGATCTCATCGGGACCGGCGATGGCGACCAGGGGAATCCCTTTCTTGTCGGCGTAAGCGAATTGCCGGCCCAGCTTGCGCGCTTCCAGATAAAGCTCGGTGTTGATGCCGGCCTGGCGCAATTGGTCGGCGATACGCATTGAAGCGCTGCGCGTATCTTCACTGAAGACGGTCACGAGCGCTTGCACCAGCGTGCCGCCGAGATGGGAGGGATACAGGTCGAGTTCGTCCATTAGGTCGATGATGCGTTCGATGCCGAAGGAGGTGCCGGTGGTGGGCAGGCTCTGGCGGCGAAACATGCCGATGAGATTATCGTAACGCCCGCCGCCGGTGATGCTGCCGAGGTTGGGCTTGGAGATGATTGTCTCGAAGATGGGACCGGTGTAGTAGCCGAGGCCGCGCACCATGGTGAAATCGAAATCGTAGCGCTCGGGTGGCAGGCCCGCGTCGGCCAGCAGGTCAGCCAGCTCCCGCAGGTCTTTCAAACCGCTGGCGTTCTCGCCGATGGCGTCGGCAATCAGATCAAGGCTGCTAGCGCCCGGTTCCTTCGCCTGGATCAGGGCCATCATGCGCGCCACGGCGTCGGCGGCGATGCCCCGCTCGGTCAATTCCTTGCGAACACCTTCCGCGCCGATCTTGTCGAATTTGTCGACGCTGCGGTAGAGGTCGGGCAGTTGCGCTTCCGGCACGCCGGAAAACTCGCCGATTGCGACCAGCAGTTGCCGGTGGTTGATCTTGATCGCGTATTGCGGGAAGCCGAGGCGGGCGAGGATGCGATGCATTAAGTTGACGATTTCGGCGTCAGCGCTGATGCTAGCGATGCCGACGGTATCGGCGTCACATTGCCAGAATTCGCGGTAACGGCCGCGCTGCGGGCGCTCGCCGCGGAAGACCGGCGCGATATGGTAGCGCTTGAAGGGCAGGTTAAGTTGGCTTTCATATTGCCCGACGACGCGCGCCAGGGGCACGGTCAAGTCGTAGCGCATCGCCAGCGGTTCCCGCGTGCTGCGACCGTGCTGGGCGGTGAAGATGAGCTTTTCGGCGTCTTCGCCATATTTGCCAAAGAGCGTGTCGTGGAGTTCGAGAATCGGCGTGTCGATCGGTTCAAAGCCGAAGCGATGAAACTCTTCGGTGATATTGTCGATGACATAATTGCGGCGCAGCATGGTATCGGGCAAGAAGTCACGAAAGCCTTTGGGCGCGCGCGGCGCGATGAACTTGCTCATCAAGCCTCCAGCATTGAGGTCGCCAGTCGCGTTTACGCCGTGGCCGCGCGGGCTGCCAGCGCTTGCCGCCGGACCTCTTCGATTTGGTCGTAGTGGCCGACTTCGTGCGACAGGCCGAAAAGGAAGGCGGCCGGCGCGTTCATCTCGCCGAAGCGGGCGGTGAAACGTTCGGAGACATCCCTTAGGACCTGCAGCAGCGGCGCGTCGGGCCAAGTCGCCAGGTAAGCGTTGCGCATTCGGCGGCTCTCCTCCAGGCGTTGACGCACTTGCGCGACGGTGGTGATATCGCGCCAGGGCGTCTCGTAACGCGGGCGTTCAGAAGCCGGTATGCCCCGCGCCAGCAAGGAACTGAGGGCGGCGCCTTCTTCGGAGCTGGCGGTGACGTGGGCGATCAGATGGCCGAAATTCCAGCCGATTCTCTCCTCGCCTTCGACGGCGAAGGGATCATCAGCGTCGGGATCGTCCGGGTCAAATGCGATATCGGCGTCGGTTAGGTCCTCAAGCAGGCTGAGCAGAAAGTCAATGCTTTCGTCGCTGAGGCTTCTCAACTCACTGGGTCCGATGTTCTCCCGCGCGGCGTATTCCATATAGCTCAGGTCGCCATCGCGCATCGGTGCAAAGTCAATCATGATTATCTCTCTTTCAATCGTTGCAGTTTCAGAGGTCATTCTACAGATGGCTGGCGCTTCTGCAACCTTAGGTACACAGCAGCCGGCGCAGCGGTTGAATTCAGGTCGCTTTCGTGAATGCCATGCGCAATGGTAAACTGAATGCGAGCGACAGGAATCCGCCACCCGTCGGGAAAGCGAGTCGTTGCCGATGCTGACTGATCTAGAAAAGATGCTGTTCATGCTCCTTGCCCTGTTTTCTTTGGGCGCAAGTTACGCCGGCTTCAAAGAGATGTTTTTGATCATCGGTCGAGGTCAGGGCGAGTTGCATGTTGATGGAATCGCCGGCCGGGCCTTACGGGCGCTGGCTGTGTATATGACACAGCGGACGACGCTCAAGACGCGCCGTCTAACCAGCCTGATTCATTGGGGCGTGGTTCTGGGTTTCACCTGGTATTTTCTGGTGAACGCTGTTGACCTGCTGATTGGCTTCTTGCCGCAGTTCGAAGCACAGCTATCGCAATCGGGCGGTCTTCATGATGGCTTTCGCTTGCTGAGCGACGGATTGAGCGTCATTGTCTTGTTCGGGATAGTCTATTTTGTCTTGAGGCGACTGTTATTGCCAAGTAGAGCCGCGTTGGGATTCCACGACAATATCCTGTTGCATTCGCAAGCTGCCGCCGGCGCGGTCAAGTTGGATTCGATGATCGTGGCAGCCTTTATCTTGTTGCACGTTGGCGCGCGATTCCTGGGTGAGTCAGTGGCAGTTGCACAGCACGGCTATGATGCGTACATGCCATTTGCAACCGCAGTTTCCGCCCTGTGGGCCGGGCTGAATAGCGATGCGTTGGCGGTGCTGCGGCATCTGTTCTGGTGGCTTGCTTTGGGTGGGATTCTGGTGTTCCTGCCGTATTTCCCACAGAGCAAGCACGCGCATCTATTCATGGCGCCGCTGAACTTTCTGACGCGCCCGCAGCGCCGCTCCATCGGCGAATTGACGCCGCTGGACTTCGAAGACGAGGACCTCGAGCAATTCGGCGCGGGCAAGCTTGAAGACCTGCAAAAGACACAGATCCTGGACGGCTTCGCCTGCATTATGTGCAATCGCTGCCAGGACGTCTGCCCGGCCTATCTGACCGGCAAAGAACTCTCGCCGGCTGCGCTGGAAGTCAATAAGCGTTTTCTTATCAAGGAGAATTGGGAGACGCTGGCGAGCGGAAGCGATTCTGAGTGGACCTTGGCCGGCAACGCATTGAGCGAATCGGCGCTCTGGGCATGTACCGCTTGCGGCGCCTGCGTTGAAATCTGCCCGGTCGGGAATGAACCAATGTTTGACATCCTGGATATCCGGCGTGACGCTGTATTGATGCAAAGCGACTTCCCCAGTGAGCTGCAGGGCGCGTTCAACGGCATGGAGCGGCAGGGGAACCCCTGGCAGATCGCGGAGCCCCGCGCGAACTGGACAGCCGGGCTGGATTTCGCCGTGCCGACCGTTGCCGATAATCCGGACTTTGCCGTGCTGTATTGGACCGGCTGCGCGGTAAGTTATGATCCGCGCGCCCAGCAAACGGCGCGGGCATTGGTCAAGGTGCTGCATGCTGCAGGCCTAAACTTCGCGATTCTGGGTGAGGATGAGCGCTGTACCGGCGACGTGGCGCGGCGGGCGGGCAACGAATACCTTTACTTCGAGATGGCATCGACGAATATCGAATTGCTCGATCGAGTCAAACCCAGGCGAATCGTGGTGACCTGCCCGCACTGTTTCCACAACCTCGGGACGGAATATCATGCCTTCGGTGGCGACTACAAAGTCATTCATCATAGCGAACTCATCGAAGAGCTGATCGACACGGGCAAGCTGCCGCTGAGCGCGCATCCCTCAAAATGGAGCAACGTGACCTTTCACGATCCCTGCTATCTCGGACGGCACAATAATGTATTTGACGCGCCGCGCAATGTGCTGAAAGCGTCGGGTGTGGCTCTGATGGAGATGTCGCGCAGTCGGGCGAACTCCTTCTGCTGTGGCGCCGGAGGGGCGCAGTTTTGGAAGGAAGAGGAGCGCGGCGCGAGCAAGGTGAATATGGAACGGTTCCAGGAAGCAGCGTCGACCGGGGCCGAAATCCTGGCGGTCGGCTGTCCCTTTTGTACGCGCATGTTTGAAGATGCGCGCAGTGAGACTGAGAGCGGACCAAGAGTGGCGGATATTGCCGAAATACTCGCCGAACGTCTTTAGCATTTCAGCAGGCAAATGTCTTAGAAGAGTCGCAAAGACGATCACAGTTTCTGGAAGCATGACAGGCTAGCAGCAGATTTGGAGACGCTTGTGGCGCAGTTTGACTTTGCAGATACGCCGACGCTTGAGACGCCGCGGCTGCGTTTGCGGCGCATCACGACAGAGGACCACCGCGACTGGCTGGCGGTTTGGCATAGTCCGGGCGTTCTCGACTATCTTATCGATTTTGAGGGCAGACCTGATGATGAGGTCGGGCGCGAAATCATCCGTTGGGCGGAGCGCATCTTCGCGGAGAAGTCTGGCATACGCTGGGCGATAACGCTCAAGCAAGCCGACAGGATGATCGGGTCCTGCGGATTTCATCTCTATAACCGGCGGCATCGGCGCATAGAGATCGGATACGAGTTGCATTCAGGCTACTGGCGCCAGGGCATTATGTCTGAAGCGGTCGGCGCAGTGCTGCGCTTTTGCTTTGAAACGCTGGACGCGCATCGTGTAGAAGCCGATGTAGTCGAAGGCAATGCAGCCTCCGCCGCGCTGCTCAAGAAAGCGGGCTTTACGCTCGAGGGAATCTGGCGCGATCGCGTGTACAAACGGAACGCGTTTCAAAGTCTCTGGCAATTCGGCATATTGGCGCCGGAATATAGAGCGCTGCACGCCACGGGGGACGACCGGTGATCTCTCGCAGCCGGTCGCTGTTCGTCATGCTGATGATAATGCTCCTGGGTTTTGCCTTGGGCGCGGCGCAACTCAATGCTGATATCTTGTGGGTTGACGAGATGGCGTCGGTTTCAGCAATGGGCGCTGAGGATCCACCTTATAGTATCCAGCAGATACTCGGTGGAATAGCGCAGCGGATACCGGATCATGTGCCGCTTTACTACGTTATTGGCGCGGGCTGGGCACGTTTTGTTGGCTGGTCACAGGTGGGTCTTCGCTTTCTGTCTCTTCTTTTCGGCGTCTTGACTATTGCTTGGGTTTACCGATTTGCTGCGGATGTGTTCAATCGACGTAGCGCTTCCCTCGCCGCCTTTCTATTCGCTACTAATGCCATGGTCATCATTTACTTTCACGAAGTGCGAAATTATGCCCTGTGGCTTCTCCTGGGCGTGATTCACTTCTGGCACTATTGGCGGCTCAGGGGCGGCGCTAAGGCAGGCATATCAAGCTGGTTTGTTTTTGTGGCAACTACGAGCGCTCTGCTCTACACACATCCATTTTCTCCTTTTGTCTTACTGGGCTTGGGCGCTCAACATATTCTTCTCGTGGCCAGAAATCGGCGGTGGTTTAGCATCCTCCTGGTATGGGGAGCGGGGCTATTAACGTTTCTGCCATACATACCTTTAATCGCAGCGGGCATCTCTGAGGCGACCGACAGCCGTTCGGTGCAAGCGGAAGCGCTTTCGTCAATTCAACTGCTTCCGATACTGGCGAATGTATCCGTCAACGGTGCAGACTTTCTCTGTTTGGTTCTGATTGTCGCGGGAGGATGGACACTGTGGCGAAAGCGGTCGCCAGAATTGTTAAGGCTTGTTCTGATTGTCGCCACAATCGCAATATCGCTCTTGATATTTCACGCGGTCGACCCTTTTGTATCGACGCGCAGGCTGCGCTATTTCCTGGTGGCATTGAGCTTTGCGCTTGTACTATTCGCACATTTCCTCATGTCGATGCCGCGTTGGCAATTTCTCGTGCCGGCTTTTGCGCTTGTCTGGCTGGCAGGCGGTTACCATATCTATCAGCAGGCGGAACAATGGGAATACGCCGGACATCATTCGCTGCTTGTTCCGCATCCGCCACTTCATCGCTTCGTTGACGCGCTTCAAGGAAAAGCGCGGCCACAGGATGCCATCCTGAGCTTCACGCAAGCCGGGTTCTTGAACAATGGCTTGCGCTTTGGCTACAGCACAACCGAGTATTATTCGCGGGCGGCCCTAGGCATTCATGGCGCTTTCATTTGGACCGGGCTGGAAGGCAGTGAACTCCGCGAAGATTTTCATCGACGGGTGGGCAACCACCCATATTTGCTCTTTACTTACGAACCCGGCGTAATGCTGGATAACTTTGCCGAAGTCAAAACGCTACTTAAGCAAGACTACATTCCTTGCAAAATCCTCGTTGATACCGAGGAAGTGTTTGCGCAGCGCTACGTTTATCATACCTTGGCATGCGACCGCGGTTATCACGAAATCCACTACGAAAATGGCATCCAGATCATTGACGCCTTTGCTGACCATGATGATGTGACGCAGACCCTTCGGATCGTGGCCGGCTGGAAAGTAGACAACAAGGCACAGCTCGAACAGTACAATGTATCCGTGCAAATCATCAGGCCTGACTGGCAGAGCGTAGGGCAGGCGCCTGACCGACATCTGTACGACAATGTTCTGCCTTGGTATATGGTCGAACTCTCCACAGAAGACTTGCCGGCGGGCGATTACAACGCGATGGTCATCCTTTACGATCGTTACACTATTGAGAAGGTCCGGGGCGTGGATATGACCACGGGTCAAGCCGGCGACATATTTTCGGTGCTGACGTTTAGCAAATGATGCCTAGTTGACGACCATGAGCCGACAGACTGATCGCAATATGTCGCGTGTGACAGCGCATTGGCTGCTGATGATCCCGGTGTTGCTGGTGGTGACGTTGCTGGCGGCGGGTGGCTTGAATGCCGACTTGATTTGGTACGATGAACTGACGGCGATCAGCCATGCGGGCGGGGTCGACGGCCCGTTTTCGCCGCTTGATGTGATGAACTCTGTGCGCGAGCACAGCCCCAAACATACGCCTTTCTTCTTCGAGCTCGTCGCCGGCTGGGGCGCGCTGGTCGGCTGGCATCATGTTGTCCTGCGCTGTCTCCCGCTTTACTTCGGCGTCATTGCGCTTGCCTGGACCTTTCGCCTGGGCGCGGATTTCGTCAATGGCTGGAGCGGCATTTGGGCGGCTGCCTTCCTGGGCTTGAATGTCTTCTGGCTGGATTACTTGCACGAAATTCGCATGTACAGTCTGCAGTTCGCCTTAATCATGGCGCTGGCATGGCACTATTTCTATTTGGTCAGCAGAAAACGGCCGGCGCATTGGTATCACTGGGCTGGCCTGACGCTTAGCGCCGCGCTTTGCCTCTATGCGCAGCCGTTCTCGATTTTCTTCCACGTCGGACTTGGAATCTATCATCTGGTTTTCATCAAGCGTTCAAGAGCATGGTATCAGGTGACGCTGGCAATGCTTGCCGCTGGCGCGTTGTACTTGCCTTGGCTGCCGGTCACGGTGACGGGGCTGACCACTAAATTCGATACAGCATTCGATGCCATCACGCTTGAACAGGCGATCGGCATATTTATCCGCTTGCTAAGTAATGGCAACACGGTATTGCTATTAGGCGTCCTTGGCGCCGCGTGGCTTGCGTTGCGCCAGCGAGGCGAGGAAGACCAGAGTCCGAAGTTCTGGTTTATGGCGGCATGTGTTCTGGCTGTGCTTTTGGTGGCAAATGAGGCGGTTGGGCTGATTCCTTTGCGCCGGTCGCGTTACTTCTTCGTGTCCTGGGGCATGTGGGCGCTGGTCATCGGCAGTGGGCTGGCATGGTTCAGATGGCGCTGGGCGCCATTTGCGATCTTAGCCATATATCTGGTCTCTGGCTTTGAGTTGCGGCGAGCAGATGATTACCTCCTGCATCAAGGCACGGTGGGAATCGTCCACGCCTATCCGCCAATGGACAAATACGTCGAAGCGCTACGCGGCAGGACTCAGACGCAAGACTTTGTTGTTGGCTTCAGCGAAACTGGCTTCGTCAATGCGCGCGGCAAACGCGGCAAGTCAACGAGCGACTATTACATGGAAACGCTGCTCGGCATTGATGGGACTTTTGTACCGAGTTTCTTTTCCGGCGACGAGTTGGCTAAAGACCTGTCTCGGAAGCTCGACGAGCAGCCCTACCTGCTGTTCACTTATGATCCGTCCTCACCGCCGGGGAAACTGGCGGAGGTCGAAGCGCTGTTGCTGCACGACTATCAGCCATGCGCTCTAGTGCTTGATGAGCCGGACTTGAAAGTCCAGCGCTTTGTTTATCGTTCTCTGACATGCGAGCGAAACTATCGGCCGATACATTACGAGAATGGCATAAGAATCGTTGACAAATTCGCCGAACATAACAGGGAAAAAGGCGTCATAAGGGTAGTCACCGGCTGGGAAGTCGACGATCGAGCCTTGCTGGAACAATTCAACGTGTCGGTCCAGATTATCACTGCGGATTGGCGGAACATGCGTCAAGCGCCGGATCGACATCTCTACGACAATATTCTGAAGTGGTATGCGGTCGAATTGTCGACTTCCCAACTTCCGCCGGGCGATTACCGTGTCGTCGTTATCGTCTATGACCGCTATCAGAGCAGCGCCAAGGTGACGGGCACAGATTTGACCACTGGCGAGGTCGGGACGATACTGCCGGTTTTCCATTTCACCGTCGAGGAATGACAGCGGCCATGACTCAGTTGAAGCGGCTCCTTCGTCCGATCTATGCGCCAATTGTGAGGCGTCACCGCCGCTGGCAGGCATTGCGGCGGGGTCAAGTGCAGATCCGCGAAGAAGTTCAACAGGCGATCGACGCCGGTTGTTCTGTCAAGGTGATAATCGGAGCGGGGCAGACGCGCTATGACGGCTGGATCGCCACCGATGTGCCAGCTTTCGACGTGCGCCGGCGCGAAGATTGGGCGCGGCTTTTCCCGCCGAGTTCCATTGATAGGATGTTGGCCGAGCACGTCTTCGAGCATCTCACGACCGCTGAATTCAGCGACTTCCTGGCGGCTGCCGGGCGGTACTTGTCAGCGAACGGGCGCATTCGTATTGCCGTGCCCGATGGCAATCATCCCGACCGCACCTATATCGAAGGCGTGCGCCCGGGCGGCATCGGCGAAGGCGCGCAAGATCACAAGGCGCTTTACACCTGCGACACAATAAGTGAGTTGCTCCGCGAGCGGGGCTATCAATATGAACTGCTGGAGTACTTTGATGATAAGGGGCGCTTTCATCAGCGGGTGTGGAGGGCGGAAGACGGCTTCGTCGGGCGTTCGGCTGACCACGACCAACGCAATACGGCCGGGCAGCTCAACTTCACCAGTCTGATCGTCGATTGTTGGCGATGAAACCGGGCAGACTCATCCGCGCAGCTTCGCCCCCACAGGCCGATACTAGCTGATTAGATATTGAGGAAGTGGCCCTCGAGGCCGTGCGCCGCTTCCTTCAGCGCCTCGCTGAGCGTGGGATGGGCGTGCACGTTGCGAGCGATATCTTCCGGCGTCAACTCGGCCGAGCGCGCCAAAGTCAATTCGGGCAGGAGTTCAGTGACATCGTGCCCGATCATATGCGCGCCGAGGATTTCGCCGTATTTCTTATCGCTTATCACTTTGACGAAACCGGTCGCATCGCCCATGCCTCTCGCTTTGCCGTTGGCCTGAAAGGGGAACTTGGCCACGTTGATCTCGTAGCCCCGCTCCTGCGCTTGGGCTTCGGTATAGCCGAAACTGGCCACTTGTGGCTGGCAGTAAGTCGCGCGCGGCATCATGTCAAATTCAAGCGTCACGGTTGGGGCGCCGGCGATATTTTCCGCAGCGACAACACCCATCGTCTCGGCCACATGCGCGAGCATCAGTTTGGCAGTGACATCGCCAATGGCGTAGATATTTGGGATATTCGTCTGCATCTTTTCGTTGATGGCGATGCCATCGGCGTCGTTGAGCGCGACCCCGAGCGATTCCAGCCCGTACCCTTCGACGCGGGGCTGAAATCCGATCGCTTGCAAAACGCGTTCGGCGCTCAGCGTTTCCTGGCTCTCGTCGGAGCGCGTAACCGCGACTTGAACCTGCTCTCCGCTGTCGTCGATTGACTCGACGCGTGTGCTGGTCAAGGTCTTGATGCCTAGTTTCTTGAATGCCTTCGCCAGTTCCGCGCTTACGTCGGGATCCTCCAAAGGCAGGATGCGATCGAGATACTCGACTAGGGTTACATCGACGCCGTAGTTGCGCATAATGTAGGCGAATTCCACGCCGATGGCGCCGGCGCCGGCGATGATGACGCTGGCGGGAAGCTTGTCCTCCATAATCTGTTCTTCGTAGGTGACGACACGTTCGCTCAAGGCAGTACCTGGCAACAAGCGCGTACCGGCGCCGGTAGCGATGATCAGATTCTTGAAGCGGACAGTTTCGCGCCCTCCCGCATTGAGGTCGACCGTCAGGCTGTTGGCGTCGTTAAGGGTCGCCCAGCCTTCATAGGTATCAATCTTGTTCTTGCGCATCAAGAATTGTACGCCCTTAGTCAAGCCATTGGCTACGCGGCGGCTGCGTTTGTAGGCTTTTGCATAGTCGAAACTGAAGTCGCCACTGATGCCGAAACTGTCGGCTTGATGCTGGAGGATGTGGACGAGCTCGGCATTGCGCAGCAGCGCTTTTGATGGAATGCAGCCGACGTTAAGACAGATGCCGCCCCAGTACTTCTTTTCGATGATGGCTGTTGATAGTCCAAGCTGGCTGGCTCGGATGGCGCCGACATAACCGCCGGGACCGGCGCCGAGCACGGCGACATCATATTCTTTTGTCATGAATCGCAATCTCCCGCAATGTTCTTAAATCAAGCGTTTGGCAAGTCTACCGCAGCGCTCCGCACAAGTGAAGTGGGGCTACCTGGCGCCAGACTCAATGCGCATTGTCATCGAATCGCTGTCGCCGCGCTTCAAACAGAATCACGGCTGCCGCGCTGGCGACGTTGAGTGACTCAGCTGCCGCGGACATCGGAATCGATACGACCTGTTGAGCCAGGCGGCGGGCCTCTGCGCCGAGCCCATGCGCTTCGTTGCCCACGATCAGCGCCCAACCGGATTTCCAGTCGACATCTGTGTAATACTGTCCGGATTCCGCGCTCGCGGCGAAGAGGGGCAGGTCATGGCAAAAGGCGGCGATTTCCGTCCACGCAGCTTCCACTATGGGCAGACGAAAATGGGCGCCCATGGCGGCGCGCATCGCCTTTGGATTATAAGGATCGACGCCGCCAGGAGCCAGAATTGAAAGCTCGACGCCGGCGGCGGCCCCGGTTCGTAGAATCGTACCGAGATTGCCCGGCTCGCGGACGCCATCGAAAATCAAAATGCGCGTCGCGCTTTGCGAAAGAGGTGGCTTGGGAATGGCAAAGACGGCCACGATGCCTGACGGCTGCTGTGTATCGCTGATGTAGCGGAGTATGTCGTCATTGACGGCGTGCAATTCGCATTTACGATTCTGCAGTTGGGCGATGACTTCGTAATCGGCTTGCTTGGCGGAATACAGGGCGAGGCTGGGCTTGCCGCCTCCGCTCAGCGCATCCGCAATCAGTCGGTCGCCTTCGAGGACCAGTTTGCGTTCGCTGCGCCGCAGCCGCGCTTTGGTCTGCAGCGACTTGACGTAGCGGACACGCTTGTTCTGTGTGCTGCTGATGCCATCCATGCGGCGGACCCTAGAAACGCAAAAAGGGTCAGAACCTGGACCCTTAGGCTAGTCAGCTTGGATTTGACGCGGATCTAAAGACTTTGTTTCGCCAAGTCCACAATCTTGCTGAAAGTCTCAGCGTCGTTGACAGCAATACCAGCGAGGCTTTTGCGGTCCAACTCGATGCCGGCGCGTTTCAAGCCATGCACGAATTGACTGTATTTCATGCCATTGATGCGCGCGGCGGCATTGATACGCTGTATCCACAGGCGGCGCAACTGACGGCGGCGCTGGCGGCGGTCGCGATAGGCGTACCAGAGGCTGCGCATCATCGCCTCATTTGCGCGCTTGAAATTCTTGCTGCGCGTTCCCCACTGCCCTTTTGTGAGTTTCAGGACTTTCTTGTGTCGGCGCCGTCTGACGATGCCGGTTCTTGTTCTTGCCATGCTTATTCTCCGTACATGAAATGCCCGGCATCATGTTGCGCCGGGCCTTGGTTTCAGTTAGCTACAATCGACCTAGGCGGGAGGGTTCGCCTTGTATCTGCCGAGGTAGGGTGCGAGCCGGCGGATGCGGCGCTGCATCGCCTTCTCGCCGACTTCCATCGTCTTGTCCCATTGCCGCTTGACACGCTTGGCGGACCGCCGACGCAGGTGGCTTTTGCCGCCCTTGGTACGGACGATCTTGCCGGTAGCCGTCATGCGAAAACGCTTGGCGGTCGCTTTATGCGTCTTCAGTTTGTATTTCGTCGTTTTCTTCTTGCGTGGCACTACTGTTTCTCCGTGGTCTGTCGTACTTCTTTGGTCGGCGCCAAAATCATAAGCATGTCCCGGCCTTCCATATTCGGGCGCTGCTCGACGACGCCTACCTCCTTCAATGCTTCCTCAATCTTGCCAAGCCTGTCCCGACCGATATGCTGATGGGTGATTTCACGTCCGCGGAAGCGCACACGGAATTTCACCTTCTTGCCTTCAAGCAGCCACTTCTCGGCGCGCTTGATATCAAATTGCAGATGATATTCGTCGGTCTTGGGACGCAGTTGTATCTCCTTGACGGTCACCTTGACCTGGTTCTTCTTCGATTTGCGCTCCTTGCGCCGCTGTTCATATTGGAATTTGCCGTAATCCATAATTCGGCAAACTGGCGGATTCGCGTTTGGCGCAACCTCAACCAGGTCCAGACCTACATCGTCGGCCCGATCTTGCGCGTACCCAATGTTCACGACGCCAATGTTTGTATTGGTATCGTCAATCAACCGGACTTCACGTACTCCGCGGATATCCCCGTTGATCCGGTGCGGTGAATTGGCTATTGTCGTACGACCTTTCACTCAATCATGACAGCTAAAACTCACGCGGCGCTCTCACTGCGTGAGAGTAGAGTTTAACACGCCCGCCAGAAAGTTGTCAACTATGAGTCAAACGGAGAGCGTCATCAGGCGCCGACGGTGACGGCTAGCCGCTGAAATTTCGCGAGCGACGCCTCGTAAGCACTTATCAATTCTTCGTCGCTGCCCTTGAAGCGCCGCAGCGTCTGCTGGGCGCAAGCGGTGCAGCCACGCATCGCCCGATAGCTGTCGGTTTCACAAGGCAGGCAGCCATTCAACTCGATCATCATCGACATAAGGGCGATGACTTCTACACTGGTTTCATCTTGTTGCGACAGGCGGTCGATTAAATTGCGCCACTTGTCGCCGCGGGTGTTGCGCAGCGCGGGTATGGCGTAATGCGGGAACAGAATCTCGTTATCCGTATACAATGCGACTCACCCCTTACAGCCACAATAGAGAAGGATATGCGCGATTTCGACGGCGCGCAAGTCAGCGGCCAAGAAATTACAAGATTGATTTCAACGTGAAAATCAACCGGCGAGTGGCTGCCATCGCCTGCTCACTGCCTTCGAGTGTTTCGTTCCACAGGCTAAACAGAATCGCCGCTGTATTCCCTTGGGCGAGGACGAATTCCAGCGACCGGATACATTCGTCCAGCGTCGGTCCATTCGGTTCCGGGTAGCTCATCGCCGGCATCTCGTCGCAATCGACGACATCGGTGTCGAAGTGGATATAGAGCGGGCGATCGGGGAGGCCGGTGGTCCGGAGCGACTCAAGCGTCTCGTGGATAGTAACATCGCTGCTGCGAAGCATATCGCCTTCTTCCGGATCAAGGTTGCGGACGTCGGTGATGATCACGTCTGTTTCGGCGATCGGCGCCAGGTCCATTCCGCGCATCAAATGCTGATTGCCGCGCCCTACCAAGGCGGCCAAAGGCATGCCGCCGAGGAAGCCGCTGGGAGTGGTCTCGGGCGTATTGAAGTCGCCGTGAGAATCGTACCAGAGGATGGCGGGCGCTTTGCGCGCCAAACCCTTGACCATGCCCAGACAACTCGTGCAATCGTTTGCGAAAACCACCGGCACTTTATCCGGATGGGCCTCCACGGCGGCGGCAAGGGCGCGGTTTACGGCCACGACGGGATCATCGGCGGCGCTGAAGTTCGGCTCGATATCGACCCATTCCGCGTCGAGCTCGTCGGCGACGCCACTGCGCCGCAAGGCCTCAACTTCCCGCCGTTCTGGCTTGGGCTGACCCAGATAATAGGGTACTCCGATACAGACGGTCTTTGGCATTCTTCGCACCTCTTTGCCGCGCTGTCAATGCGCGCCTTGGCTAAGAGAGAGTATACAGCATGGTCGGACAGGTTTGCCGTCGAATCCCCTCGGCGGGCTAAACGCCATTAAGGTGAGTCAGAGGAATCTGAAATACTTCTTTGAGAAATTGCCAGTGAAAGGCAAAGAATTCACGAAGCAGCGATGCCGGATAGGACAGCGGACTCCGAATGCGGCTGGCGGGCACCGGACTGCTTGTCGTTTCGATTCCTTGAAGCTGGAAAAGCCAGCTCGCGCGCAGCATGTGATAGCTGTCGCTGACCAGCACGGCGTCCGCGAAGCCCTCGTCAATCATAAGGCGCTTGCTGAAGATGGCGTTTTCTTCGGTACTGCGGCTCTTTTCTTCGAGGATGATCACACCCGCAGGCAGGCCGCTGGAAAGCAGGACTTCACGGCAGGCGGCGGCTTCGGAGCGCGGATAAGATTCGGCTTTGCCACCCGCGCACAGGACATAAGGCGCGATACCCTGCCGCCAAAGGTCGGCGCCATGCAAGCTGCGGCGGGTCAATGCCCAGCCCGGTCTGCCATCGCGCAGCAGGCCCGCGCCCAGTACGATGATGACATCGGATTCTTCTGCGCTATCAAGCGTGCCGTTGTGGTGGATAACGGCGATGAAGCCGAGAAAGTAGAGCAGGAAGCCGCAGATGAGGAACAGCAGTATTCGCTTTACGCGGGATGCTCGTCGTCGCTTCAAGATCATCACCCTAGTGATCAACCGATGATATCGAACTCCAAGCTATGTCGCTGACACGGTCGCCCTGCTGTAAATCTAACGGGACACCTGCCGGCGACCCGTTTCATCTATAATGAAGTCATGCCACGGTCCGACAAAATCGTTAGCACTCGCTGTAGCCGCAGGTGAGGCACTTGCGGCAATTCTCGGCGCGGATCAAAGTTATCGTGCCGCATGAGGGGCACATATCGGCGCCGGTTATTGACGAATTCATGGTCGTGCCGCCTTCCGCCTCAGCAACCGGGCTGGAAGGCGCAGCGCCGCTTTGAATCGGCAAGTCCAACTGCTGCGGCTGCTCCTCGGTAAAGAACTCCTCTTGCAATACGCGCGCCACTGCATCAGGCAGAGAGAGAACGCGTTTAGGACCGAAGCCGATAGGGCGGGCGCCGCCGATATCCTGCAATTGTTCAATAATAAGCTTCAGCATGTCGCGGCGGTTATGAGGCGCCGTCGTGCGCAGTTGCAGTGAAATCATCCGTCCCAGGCTCTCGGCGTCGGCTTGAATATCGGTCCCCGCTTTGCCGATCGCCACAAAAACTTCGAAGGGATTGCCCTGGTCGTCACGGTTGATGGTGATATACGCCTTGCCGAAGGGCGTTTGCGTTTTCACCGATGTGCCTTGCAACCTTTCCGGTCGCGGGTAGACGCGGTGTGGCGTCGTGGCGGGCTCGGCGCCGTCGGCCACGGCCGTCTTCAGGTCTTCCATTTCGCTTTCGGCGCGCTCATCGCCTTTGAGCATGAGTACCTGCTCGTCGCGGCTGCCGTCGCGGTAGATCGTGCCGCCCTTGCAGCCAAGCTCGTACATGTATTTGAATAGCTCGCTAACCTGCTCAACTGTGTACTCATTTGGCACGTTACAGGTCTTGGAGATCGCGCTGTCAATCCAGCGCTGGAATGCGCCTTGCACTTTGATGTGCTCTTGCGGCGACAAGTCCATCGCCGTTACAAAGTGCTCGGGCAAATTGTCGGTGTCGGGATGCGCCTCGTACCACTCCTTGACGATAGGCACTTGTTCTTCATGCAGGCCAAGGCGGCTCTTCCGGTAATAGACCCAAGAGAAGAACGGTTCTACGCCCGTAGAGGTATTGACCATTGTGCCGGTCGTGCCAGTTGGCGCTTGGGTCAAAAGCGTGACGTTGCGAATGCCATCCTCCCGCACCTTGTCGCGTACAGCATTTGGCATTGCCTGCATAAAGCCGCTTTCCAGAAACTTTTCCGCGTCAAACTTTGGGAATGCGCTCTTTTCCACTGCCAGGTCACTCGAGGTCTCGTAAGCGGCAACGGCGATTGCCTTGTAGATTTCGTCGATCAACTCGACCGATTCGTCGCTGCCGTAACGGACGCCGAGCTTGAGCATTAACTCGGCGATGCCCATTGTGCCCAAGCCGACGCGCCGCTCAGAGAGTTGCACGTCTTTGTTTTCCTGAAAGAAGTAGGGTGTCGTATCGATAACATTGTCGAGGAAGCGCGTTGAATACTGCACCGTCGTCTTCAATTCGTCCCAGGCGACGTCATGTGCAGCTTCGTCGTAGAAGCGGGAAAGATTGATCGCGCCCAGGTTGCAAACGGAGAAGGCGCCCAGCGGCTGTTCTCCGCAAGGATTCGTGCAAATCTGCGGATTGAAGTACCAGCTATTGGCCATCTTGTTGCTGCGCTCGCGGAACCACACGCCGGGCTCGGCGCTTGTCCAGGCGCTTTCGATGATCGCGTCCCAAAGCGCGCGCGCTTTGATCGTCTTGTAGCAGATTACCGGTCGACCGGCGGCGACCCAGGTCTCTAGATCGCCATCCCACAATTCATCGTAGTCGGGATCGCGCGTATCGGGGAATGACAAGTCCCAATCGGCATCGGCGGCTAGCGCTTCCATTAACTTGTCGGAGACGCCCACGCTGATATTGGCGTTGGTGATTTTGCCGGACTGCCGCTTGCTGTTGATGAAATTGATGATATCCGGGTGCCAATCGTTCAGGATAAGCATAAGAGCGCCGCGCCGGCTGCCACCCTGCTCGATGAGACCGGTGACGAAGCTGTAGAGCCCGCCCCAGGATACTGCGCCGCTCGACCGGCCGTTTACACCTTTGACGTAGGCATGCCGCGGGCGCAGGGTCGAAAGATTGATCCCCACGCCGCCGCCGCGCGACATGATCTCCGTCATCTGCGTCAAGGTAGTCATGATCCCTTCGCGCGAGTCCTCAGGCGAGGGGACAACATAGCAATTGTAAAAGGTGAGGTCCTGGTCTGTTCCAGCGGCGGTGAGGATCCGGCCACCCGGCACAAACTTCCAGTCATCCAGCAGCCAGCGGAATTTCTCCGTCCATTCATCTTGTTTCGCTGGGCTCGCCTCAACTGCGGCGACGCCTCGCGCGACGCGCGCCATCATCTGATCGGGCTGCGTTTCGATGGGCTTATCGACATGCTCCAGATCGCGAACGACCGTGTCGCCATCTAGCAGCCTGACCGTGACTTGCGGCAGGTCGATAGCAATCGCTTCACCGATTTCCCGCTGCCCGGTTTTTGCGTTGACCACCACAATCACCGTGTCGCCGACGGCGAGGCTGCTGCGCGTCATATCTTTTTGGGCATAGCGATCAAGGAAGATCTTGTAGCCAAGTTCATGTAATTTGCTTGTGGCTGTCTGCGACTGAATCATGACAATATTATCCTGGTAGGGTAGGTGAACTGCAACGACTATGTTTAAGACAGAGGCGTGTACTGAAGCCTGGCCATTGGCTGGCGCAGAGGGTTCCTGCTCGCGAAATTCATGTTGAATTAACGTGACATAGAAGAGATAGCTATTTTTATAGCACTTAATCGGCAAATCGCCCACTCGAAATCGAAAGATTTCAGTTTGAATACGCTGTGCATTGTACGCGATACTCTATCAACACAGTATAGACTCGAAAAACGGCGGCGGACCGAAGCCCGCTTGAATGCTGGATTTCCGGGACAAAAAAGAGGCGAGCGGCGCTCACCTCTTTGAAACTGAATCTAAACTTTAGCCCGGCTACTGCCGCCGATTGCGTTTACGCAGGAAGGCCGGCAACTCCGTATTCTTGGGGTCGATATTGTCGTAGGTGCGCGGGTCTTCTTGCGGCGGTGATGGCGGCGCCAAGCGGTTGCGTTGGAAGGATGAGTTTCCGCCGCTGCTGGCGGCCGCGTTATCGGCGGGCGTCTGGACTTCGACATCTTCGTAGATCGGACGTTGAATCGCAGGCGGCTGCGGCAGTGGCGTCGTCTGACGGATCGGCAAAGTGCCGGCTTCTTTCATCGTCGTTTCCAGCCGGCTGCGTTCGAAGCCGGTAGCGATGACTGTGATATGAACCTCATCGCCCATGCTTTCATCGATGTGGGCGCCGAAGATCAGGTTACATTCCGGATGTGCGCTGTCTTTGATGATGGCGGCCGCTTCGTTGACTTCAAAAAGCGTCAGGTCCGCGCCACCCGTGATCGAGAACAGTATGCCGCGGGCGCCGTCAATGGTGACATCAAGCAAGCCGCTTGTGATAGCCAATTCGGCGGCGGAACGGGCGCGCTCGTCTCCGGCTGCGCGACCGACA
>JAPOYU010000087.1:13152-24190 GCA_026706395.1 Chloroflexota bacterium | reverse complement strand
TGCAGTGGGAGATCTTCCCGCAGATGTCGGTCAAGTTCTTCGCGCTGAATTGGGTCGATCCCGAACATCCATCCGCCGCTTACGATGAAGACGACAACCCGATTGAACAAGTGCCGCACCCGATCTTCAGCGATCCGGCCGTGCGCAAAGCGGTGGCCATGGGCTACAACAAGCAGGACGTCCTCGCGACCATGGGCGGTTCAGATGGCGGCACGCCTTTGATCGGCGCGGTCAACCCGGCCATAGGCTGGGCCTACAACCACGACTTGCAGCCCTATGCCTATGACCCCGAAGCCGCGATGCAGATGCTGGAGGATGCCGGCTGGGTCGACAGCGACGGCGATGGCGTGCGCGAGAAGGACGGCCAACGCCTGGAATTCACTGTGTCCTACAGCGATATCCTGCTGATGTTCGAGACGCACGTCCTGGTGGCGCAGGATCAACTGAAGGACATCGGCTTTGATGTCACGCTGGAAAAAGTGGAATGGGCGAATTACATCAGCGATATCTATCTGGGCCAGATGTATGACGCCACCTCCATGAGCAATAGCGGCGGCACCGGCGGCGCGCCCGACCCCAACAACTTTATGACGCTGATCGACAGTCGGCAAGATATTCCGGGCAGCGGCAATAACCTGGCTTCCTATGTCAATCCGGAGATCGACGCGCTGATAGACGCGGCGCGTACGGTGCCGGGTTGTGATACGGCTGCGCGCGGCGAAATCTATCGCGAGATTCAACGGATTGCGCACGAAGATTTGGCGTATGACTGGTCCTTCGTGCCCAATATCTGGCAGACGGCGAACGCCCGCGTCGGCGGCTTCCAGCCCGCTGCCTTCTGGGTCTTCTACGGCTACACAGCCGATATCCACAATTGGACGATTGAGGGCTAATCCCCGCAGCCCACAAATCTAGAAAATGTAGGGGCGACTCTGTGAGTCGCCCTTTTCTGCGCGCTTGACGCTAAATATGGTCCTATGTATTGCAGTCGGGTATGGCCCAATCCGCAGAGAAGGACGGCTATTGCTGCGGCATGGGCAAAACCGCCAATTGTTCTTTCGATCTGATATTCCACACAGTTACTCTCTGATCAGGGTTAATGGCTGCCATGAGTTCACCGTTCGGATGCAACCGTGGATTCCATCCTGGAAATGTGGATTTTGCGAACGCATTGTTCGCATCCCACAGGATGATTTCCTTACCGCCTGGTCCTGTATATCTGCGATTGTCCACTAACAACATCCCAGAGTCCCAAGAGATAAGACTGAAAAAGACGTCTATTTCGTCACTGAGCAGCAGTACGCCGGTCTCGATATCCCAAACGGACAACCGTTCATTCCCGAGGCAAGCCATCCAAGGATTTAGATGATGGAAAGTCAACATGGCATATTTGCCGTGACAGGTGTACTCACTAAGCAGTTGTACGTATGCAAGCTCCCAAGTATCTGTCCGATACACATGAATCTCGTCTTCGCGCGCTACGAACGCGAATAGGGAGTCATCGCCACTGAATGCAGTGTCCCGGGCAGCCGTCGGAAACGTGGCAATACGCGAACCAAGCCCGTTTGCTCTATCAAATTCATATATTCTCAGCCCGTCGGAATGCGACCTATCTAGAAGGTATCGCCAATCAGGACTTAGCCGTGGATCATCAGCAATATCCTGGCTTCGGTAGGGAGTCTCATGATCACGCAAGCCTGTTTCAATATCCCATATCATGATGCGGCCCTCGTCAGCACCCGAAACCTTGCTATAGTGCGGAACGTTGCGATAGTACATAAGGTGTCTGCTGTCTGGACTAAATGACAGCCGATGGTGAACAACATCCTCTTGCCACGCGTACGGAAAATCAAGGATCTGCGAGTGATCTTCGGTGCTAAACACTCGTAATCGCCCCTTCTCGGCGATTGCGATCTGATGGCTGTCGGGACTAAAGGACAATTGGGAATAAAACTGATCTGTGTCTGCAAGGTGCCTCGGAGTGGACGAAAAATCATCAAGATTGTAGATCCATACTTCGCTGGAGAATTCATCGCCATCTTTCTCGCCGGTGTCGTACTTCGCGGCCAAATGCCGCCCACTGTTGGACATCGCAATCAGTACAGTGCCCCAAGGATATTGCTCCTGTGCCAAATAATGCGCAGGCCGATTTGCAAGACCGAATAGCACAAAAACAACCAGCAAAATCCGCCTACAAATCTGCCGCATAAGTACTTTCTCCAGCTTATTGCAAGGCACTTTTTGAATTGTCAAGTTCGGCAAAATTCTATAGACGCTGATGAAACGGCCTATAGGACAATTTTATTGTATTCAGAGACGAGTTGGTTGCGCACCGCTAGTACGTTTTCGTCGGGAAGACGTTAGTTCGCACAATTGAAGATGCACGTAGCCTTTGCGGGCGACCCGATAGATCGCCATTACATCTGTATGCGTCTTGGTTTACTTCTGATATCTTCTCGGATCCAGCGCGTCGCGAAGGCCGTCGCCGACCAGGTAGAAGCAGAGCACGGTGATCATGATCAGGATGCCGGGCGTGAAGACCAGATGCACGCCGCTGACAAAATAGCTGCGCGAGTCAGTGAGCATGTTGCCCCAGGTGGGCGTCGGCGGCTGGATGCCGACGCCGAGATAGCTCAAGCCGGATTCGATGAGGATCAGGTTGCCGGCGATGATGGTCATGGTGACCATGACGATCGAGAAGACATTGGGCAGGATGTGCGAGATGAGGATGCGGAAGTCGGAAGCGCCCAGCGCCCGCGCCGCAAGCACATAGTCGCGCTCCTTCAACGAAAGCACCTCGCCGCGGACGAGCCGGCTGGTCCCGACCCAGCCCAGCGCCGCCAGCACGACGACCAGCACCTCAGTCGATGGCTCCCAGATGGCGGAGGCGATCAAGAGCAGGAAGAGGGGCGGGATGGCGCTGAGCGTGTTGATGCCCCAGGAGATCAAATCGTCAATTTGCCGTCCGTAGTAGCCGGCGAGCAAGCCTAACGTGATGCCGATGAAGACGGTCATGACGCTGGCGAGATAGGCGATGGTCAGGGAGACGCGGCCGCCGTAGATCAGGCGCAGGAACTGATCCCGACCGAGCTGATCGGTGCCGAGGATGTAACCGCTCTCGCCCGGCTGTTTGAAGCGGTTGGGGATGCTGGTGCTGTTGACGTCCAGGTCGAATACGCGTTCGAAGATCACCGGCATCAATGTGCAGATAAGCGTGAAGACGATCAGCACAGACACCGCAAAGATCGTCAGTCGGTCGCGCAGGATGAAGGCGACGGCATCGCGCCAAAAAGAGCGCGACGGCCGCTGCGCAACGCCCGAAGCCAAATCGGCTACCTTGGAATCTTTCACCATCAGCCGCTTACTCCAGCCGGATACGCGGGTCAAGGATGACGTACATGATATCGGAGAGCAGCACGCCCCCGATAAACATGACAGAAGCGATCACGACCGAGCCCATCACCACCGGATAATCGCGGGCGAAGACGGCGTCGATGATCAGCTTGCCCATGCCGGGCCACTGAAAGACCTGCTCGACGATGACCGCGCCGGCCAGCACCGTGCCGATGGCGGGCCCGAGAAAGGTCGCCACCGGCAGCAGACCGTTGCGCAGCGCGTGGCGTAGCCAGATCACCCGCTCGTTCAGCCCTTTGGCGAAAGCGGTGCGGACGTAATCCTGCTGCAAGACTTCGAGTATTTGCGTCCTCGTAAAGCGTGAAAGGAAGGCGATCCAGTTCAGAGACAAGACGAAGACCGGCAGGATCATGTGGCGCAAAGCATCAGCCAGATCAAAGCCGCCGCGCCGCGTAATGTTCTGCATACCGCTGATGGGCAGCAGATCCAACTGCACGCCGAATATGATGATCAGCAGCAAGCCGAGCCAGAATTGAGGCACGGCGTTGCCCACCACGGATATGATGCGGATGACCTGATCGACCCAGGTGCGGTGGAAGACGGCCGCCAGCACCCCCAGGACGACTCCCATCAAGAAACCGATTGTGAGCGCGGCCACGCCCAGCCGCAGCGTCGCTGGTATGCGCTTAAAGAGCTGCTGCATGACCGGGCGCTTGTTCTTGATGGACTTGCCAAAGTCGAGGCGCAGAATGCCGTATCGGTCACCGGGCGTCTCGCCGATGCCATCGCCATCGTAGTCGATCAGCGTCCAGTCGTTGCCGATGAGCCAGTAGATGTACTGCGTCAAGGGAGGTTGATCGAGACCGAGCTGCCGCCGCATCGCATCGTTGGCTTCGCTATTGAGATCGGGTCCCCAGGTGATCATCGCCACTGGATCGCCCGGCGCGGATAAGATGATGAGGAAGGACAGTATCGTGACGCCGAAGAATGTCGGAATCGCTTGCAGCAGGCGGCGCTGAAAATACTTGACCATGAAACTTAAGTCCGGCGCTTTCCAGTCGTCCACCATTCTAGCGTCTGTTGGAGATTTCACCAACGACGCGCGCTGATTGTCCGTTCAATTAAGGGACTATTGAAAAGTGTTAATGCGCTTAAAGGCAGCATCAAGAAAAGGGCGAATTGCTTTAACATAAATCTAGCGGCCCATTAAGTTGGCGAGCGTCCGACTTAACAGTGCTCAGCTAGCTTATCCACTGGCGGGTCATCCACCGATCTCGCTCATCATTTCAAGTTTCAGGAGAAAGCCATGCACATGAATAAAGTACGCCTTGTATTCATGCTTTTGGCATTTGCAACGGCCTTGGCGAGCGCTTCGGAGACGGATATCGGACTGCCGGAAGTTGATCCGCTGGATTACGCCGTGGGCGAGATCATCACCGCCGGCAGCTCCACCGTGTTCCCTTTGAGCGAGCGTATGGCCGAGCTATGGACCGATGCGGGCGGCGTCCCGCCGTCGATCGCGTCAATCGGCTCGGGCGCAGGCTTTGAGCGTTTCTGCGTCGAAGGGGAAACCGATATCAGCAACGCCTCGCGCGCGATCAAAGACAGCGAGCGTGAATCCTGCTCCGAGATCGGCCGCGATCCGATTGAATTCCGCGTCGGCACCGATGCGCTCGCCGTCACCGTTTCGGCGGCGAACGACTTCGTCAGCGATGTCACGCTGGAGGAATTGGCGCAGATTTTCAGCAGCGCCGATACCTGGTCGGATGTGCGCGCCGAATGGCCCAACGAAGCGATTCAACGATTCATTCCCGGCACCGACAGCGGCACCTTCGATTACTTCGTGGAAGAAGTGTTCGACGAAGATGAAGAGCCGATCCTGAGCGCCAACCCGCAGCTATCCGAGGACGACAATGTGCTGGTGCAGGGCATCACCGGCAGCCCTTACGCCATCGGATTCTTCGGTTACGCCTACTATGTCGAGAACCAGGACGCGCTGAACATCCTCAGCATCGAAGGCATTGAAGCCAACGCCCAGACGACCGATGACGGCAGCTATCCCTTGGCGCGCCCGCTCTACATCTACAGCGACGCCGGCATCATGATGGAGAAACCACAGGTGGCCGCCTTCATCAACTTCTACCTGACGCATGTCAACGACGAGTTGATCGATGTGGGCTATTTCCCGGCGTCGGACTACGCTTTCTCCGGCGCGATTGACTACTGGCGCATGGCAAACGGCATGCTGCCGATCGGCGATGCGGCGCTGGACTTGGCCGACCCTGATGAAGAGACGGGTGATGGATAGATAAGCCACATCTGGAATTCCAGGACGGGCATACGGTATCATCGCGCGATGCCGTATCTCGCGCACCAAACAGCAACGTAGTCCATGGCAACAGCACCGTACGTTGAAGCACATCCAGATGCCGGCAGGACGCCCGCCGGCGCCCAGCGTGAAGAAGAGCAATGAGTGATTCACAGCAGCCGGATTTGACGCTGCATCTCGTACAGCGGAAGTCGCGATCGCTCAACTTGACGCGTCGCTTTAAAGCGCACGAAGTCCTCATTCAGTTCTGCCTATTCGCTTGCGGCCTGCTGTCGATCTTCACGACCATCGGCATCATCCTTGTCTTGGGCAATGAATCCATCGCATTTTTCACGCGCGACCAGTGGGTGAATACCAACCGCGCCATTTTTAGCGACATGGACGAGAGCGCTGCCGTCTTCACGGTGGAGCCGGGCAAGGCGCTCGAAGCGATTCGTGTCGGCGGCGCGATTCGCGTCGGGCAAGAGGTGATGGAGGTCGTCGAGTTTCACAACAATCAGTTTGAAATTGATGTGCTCGGCACGGGCGGCGGCTTCAGGCGCTGGTGCGCGACCGAGGCGAAACTGGCGGAGATCGGCCATAGGCGGCCATTGATCGTCAATGCCAGCCGGCCGATCACGCAGGCGGAAGCCGATGCCTGCGCCGAAGCGGGCATTGCGCCGGTCGCCTTTCGCGTCGGCAGTGATGCGCTGGCGATCGTGGTCAGCGCGGAAAATGCTTTCCTAACTGAACTGAGTTTCGCCGAATTGCGGCAGATCTTCAGCGGCGCGGAAAACTGGTCGGATGTTCGGGCCGATTTTCCTGACGAGCCGATCAAGCTGGTCATCCCGGGCGAGGACAGCGGCAGTTTCGATTTCTTCGTCCAAGAAGTTCTGGCCGGAGATCCCGCCGCTATGCTGGCGGCTGACCCGATTATGTCGGAGAATGACAATCAGCTTGTTGGCAGCATCAAGCGTAATCCCAATAGCATCGGCTTTTTTGGTTTTGCCTATTATCTGAACAATACCGATGACCTGCGGATTATCACCCTAGACGCGGTGATCCCGGAAGCGCAGACGGTGGAAGACGGCAGCTATGCCTTGGCGCGCCCGCTCTTCATTTATAGCGATGCCGGCATCATGCGCGAGCAGCCGCAGGTGAAGGACTTTATCAGGTATTATCTCGCCCAGGTCAACGAGGTCATTGTCGATGTCGGCTATTTCCCGGCGTCGCCCGAGGCGATGGCGCAGGCGCGCAATGAGTGGATTCGAGCGGCAGGCTCGAGCGAGATTCCAGCGGTCGACCCGGCTGAGGTATTTGGCGAGCTAAGCGCGGCGGGCAGCTCCACGGTATATCCGCTGACCGAGCGCATCGCCGAGGATTTCGTCGCCGAGGGCTATGTGCCGCAATTGACGGTGGCGCGCGGGGTCCGCGGCGAGAATACAATCGCGCCGCATCGGGCCGGCGTATCGGTGGAATACAACGATCAACCCACGATCATCGAATTCTTCACCAATACAAACTGGATCCCGGCGATCGGCGAATTCGGCGTCATCCCACTGATCAACGCGACCTTAATGACCAGCACCATCGCCATGCTGGTGGCGCTGCCCTTGGGCACCGGCGCGGCGATCTACCTCAGCGAATACGCGTCGCCGCGGGTGCGGGGCACCTTGAAGCCTGCCCTGGAGATCCTGGCCGGCATCCCGACAGTCGTCTACGGCTATTTCGCGCTGACTTTCATGACGCCGCTGCTGCGGGCGGTCTTCGGCGTCGATATCGTGAATATCTACAATACCGGCTCGGCCGGTATCGTGGTTGGCATCTTGATCATCCCCTTGATCAGCTCGATGAGCGAAGACGCTTTGCACGCGGTGCCGAATGCGCTGAGGGAAGCGTCCTATGGCCTAGGCGCGACCAAGCTGGAGACGACGGTCAAAGTCGTCGTGCCGGCGGCGCTTTCGGGCATATTGGCGGCCTTTATCGTGGCGGTTTCACGCGCCATAGGCGAGACGATGATTGTGGCGATCGCGGCGGGCGCCGGACCGAACTTCAGCTTCAGCCCCTTTGATTCAGCCGAGACGATGACGGGGCATATCGCGCGCATCAGCGGCGGTGACCTCAGCTATGACTCGATCGACTACAACAGCATCTTCGCCATTGGGCTGACGTTGTTTGTGATGACCTTTGTGCTCAATGTGCTCAGCCGCGTCATCATCAGCCGCTTCCGGGAGGCCTACTGATGGCCGCGGGCAAGAGCAAACACTATATGCCCGGCGAGACGGCATTCTTCGAGCGCCTGGAAACGCGGCATCGGCGCGGGCGCTTCGGCAAGCTGTTCAACTATTTCTCCATTGGCGTGGCGGCGCTGGCGCTGGTGGCGCTTTTCTTCAACGTCGCCAATGAAGCCTTTGGCACGATCGGTGTGGTGAATACCATCGAGCCGGAAACCCTCACCGATGGCAGACCCCTAGAGGCATTGACCAACCACGAGCTTGCCACGATCCTCAAGGAGAATGTGACCAAGCGCTTGCGGGTACTGATCCGCAATACGATCAGCCAAGTCGATGTGGCTGACTTCACCCGTTCCAGCGTTGCCGAAATCGTTGGAGATCCTGATGTGGAACCGTCAATTGCAGGCGAGCTGCTGAAGAATATCAGCCCGGAGCAGCAGGCCGGTCTGCTGGCGGAGTACACTGATCATGGGACGCTGCGCAACCTGGTCTTGGAAGAAGTGGTGGAGCGGCAGGTCATCGCCAGCTTCCCGCTTGCCGAGGCGATCTTCAACTTCGAAGCGGTGAAGGCGGAGATTGAGGGACCGATCCTGGGGGAGTACAAGAAGCGCGAACGGCGAGACGAAGCCAAGGTCGAAGTCATCCGCTTTCACAGTTGGCTGCACGGCAAGTTTCTGACCAGGCCGATGTCGAGTACGCCGGCGCTGGCGGGCGTGCGCACAGCGCTGATCGGGTCGGTTGGATTGATGGCCGTGGTCGTCCTGGTGGCATTGCCGATAGGTGTGGGCGCGGCGATTTACCTCGAAGAATACGCCAATCATGGCTTCATCAACCGCTTGATAGAGACCAATGTGCGCAATCTGGCGGGGGTGCCGTCAATCATATACGGCATGCTCGGTCTGGCGATCTTCGTACGAGCGCTGGCGCCCTTCACCAGCGGACTGATCTTCGGTTACAACTTCGACCCGCCGACGGTCGAGGCAGTGATCGAGCGGATCGCGCCTGCCTTTGATGATGCGATTACATACGATCGTAGCGCGATCAGCAGCGAGAGCGATGTGGGCGATGCGCCGACGGTCGAACGCGTTGTCGATACTTTCATGTATTTTGGCACCCCCAGCTTGACGATGCAGGGGAACTCAGCCCTGACCGAGATGTCGAATGCGCTGGCGGAGGCGCTGAAGATCGGCGTGGACACCGTGCTCGTCCACGCTGATGAAGACTATGATATTGAAGTGCGGGGCGATTATTATCGATTTGATGTGGCCGACGATGCCGCCGTCAGCGATGATGTCTTTGACCAGTTGATGGGACGCCTCGCCCGGATCAACAGCTTCGCGCCGAACGGGCGCACGCTGGTCAGCGCCGGCTTGACGCTCGTCCTGCTGATCTTGCCGATCATCATCATCAACGCGCAGGAAGCGATCCGCGCCGTGCCGTATACGATACGGGAAGCGTCCTATGGCTTGGGGGCGACGCGCTGGCAGACGGTCTGGAATCAGGTATTGCCGGCCGCCCTGCCCGGCATCATGACCGGCACGATACTCTCGGTTTCACGCGCGGTCGGGGAGACGGCGCCGCTGATCGTCGTCGGCGCGGCGACCTTCCTTGTGACCGACCCGACCAGCCCGTTTTCGCAATTCACGGCGATGCCGATACAGATCTATCAATGGACGGCGCGCCCGCAAGGGCAGTTCGCCGATATCGCCGCCGCCGCCATTATTGTGCTGTTGGGTCTGATGCTGACGCTCAACGCCGCGGCCATCGTCCTGCGCAATCGCTATTCGATAAGGTTCTAAGTCATGGCTGTGCCAGCGCAAGAGCAAGTTCAGGCCCGTGCCGACCTGGTGATGGAACTGCGCCAATGCAGCTTCTATTACGGGGGATTCCGCGCTGTGGCGGAGGTGAGCTTGCCGATTTACCAGAACAGAATCACCGCCTTCATCGGACCTTCAGGATGCGGCAAGAGCACCGTCCTGCGCGGGATCAATCGCATGTTGGATCTGACGCCCGGCGCGCGCGTCGAGGGGGAGATCATTTACCGGGGCCGGAACCTGTATGATCATGACGTGGACCCTGTTGAGGTGCGGCGGCGGATCGGCATGGTTTTCCAGAAGCCCAATCCCTTCCCCAAGAGCATTTATGACAATGTGGCTTATGGTCCGCGCCTGTTGGGCGTCAAGAAGAAGCATGCCCTAGATGAGGTCGTCGAACGCAGCCTGCGCGGCGCCTCGCTCTGGGATGAGGTCAGCGGCGACCTGAACAAGTCAGGCTTGGCGCTTTCGGGCGGGCAGCAGCAGCGGCTTTGCATCGCGCGGACGATCGCGGTCGAGCCGGATGTGATCTTGATGGACGAGCCCTGCTCCGCGCTTGACCCCATCGCGACCCAGCGCATTGAAGAACTGATGTGGAAACTGCGGGGCGAGTATACGATTGTGATCGTCACGCACAATATGCAGCAGGCTCAGCGCGCCTCGGATTTCACCGCCTTCTATAACATCCGCAAGAAGGTGGAAGGCGGGCATGAAATTCGCTGGGGCGAACTGGTCGAGTATGACGACACGGAGAAGGTCTTCGAGAGCCCGGCGCAGCAAGAGACGGCCGATTACATCGCCGGGCGTTTTGGGTAGGGACACTTACCCCCACCCTAAATCCCTCCCCCATAAAGAGGGAGGGGCTTTTTGCGCTGATGTGCAACTCCTAGCTCTCCTTCCCTTCTGTGGGGATGCTCGCCATAGAGATGGCGAGAGGGGCCGGGGGATGGGGGGTTATCCACCAGCCGCGTCCAACTCAGCCTGCTGCTCGGCGATCATCTCATCAGTGCATTGCAGGCTCTCCAGGAATTGTCTATCAGCCGCCATGTTTTCCGGCGACTTTCTCCCTTGGATCAACATCATGTTGATCATCTCGGCTGCCTGCTGCTGCTCGCCTGATTGTGATGCCATGGCGCTTAAATCCACGTCCTTCAAATAGGCAGCCGCCATTTGCTTGATCTCGTCTGTCGCGCCCATCGAATCCAGCAGGCGCAGAAGACCCAGCGGGGACATAATGGACGCGCCGTCTCGGACCACCATTTCCGCCATATCTTCCAACTCGGGCGGAATTTCAATACCCAAGGTATTCGCGACATCCAGATTGACGC
>JAPOYU010000087.1:0-13142 GCA_026706395.1 Chloroflexota bacterium | reverse complement strand
ACTGAGAGCCCGCTCCGGCTATCGATAGCCGTCCTCGCCAAGTCGAGATCGCCATTCAAATAGGCAGCCAGCATCAGGCCGGTGCTGATGCCTTGCGTATAAAAATTGTAGAAACCCGCGCCAACGGTCGCGCCCGCCAAAATTGAGCCCGGATGGGGATGGAAGACCGGTATCTGATTCTCGATAGCGACGGTTGCAATGATTGGCAACCCGATAGCGACTGTATAATCGAAAGGCAAGATAATTGCCTCGACGCCCTCGTTGGCCAGGCTTTGCGTGGCGCTGCGCAAATCACTAACGCCGGTTACCGCTGCGCTTTCGACTTCCAAGCCCAGGGATTCGCCAATAGCGGCGATCCTCTCCGCGCCGTAGATGCCGCTCGCGTCATGCGACGAATAGATCAAGCCAAAGCGCTTCATCGCCGGATTCTGTAGCAGGAAAATCTGAAAGGCCTCTTCATAGGGCGGCACGGATTCTGACCCGCTGACATGCGCCGGTTTGATGCAAGGCGCATCAGCCACTCCGGCGTGATAGGGACTGTAGACCGAGGAGAACAGAACGGGCGTGGGCTCGTCTTGATCTAGCGTGGTGTTCAAAGCGATTTGCGTGACCGGGGTGGATAAGGTGATCAATATATCCGCGCCGCGGTCCAGCGCGTTATCAACCATGATACCGACAGTTGGGAGATCGTAGTTGGCATCCCCCCAAATAATGTTGATCTTCTCGCCTGCTAAATCCTGTCGTTCACTCAGAAGCGCGAGCTCTTCCGCGTCAACCCATCCATAAACGTGCAGCGTATCCATTACGGCGGTTTCCAAGCTGGTATCAGACAGGGATGGTCCCAAGCGCAGGACGGCGACGGTGGGCTTGCCATCCTGCGCCATCGCCGCCGGCGCAAGCCAAATCATCAATGCGAAGAGGATCAACAAGCATTTCTTGAACATTCCGACCGCCTCTCTGATTACACGTGCGAAAGACACGAGCAAAAGAATTCATCCATCTATAAGCGTATCACAATTTTTGAATTCACCGCTTCTTTGCGCGAAACCCGCGCAAAAAAAGGCAGCCCGCGTGGACTGCCTCTTTCTGATTGGGTCTGCCCGGCCACGGGCGGGGTCTATCCGCCAGCCGCATCCAATTCAGCTTGCTGTTCGGCGATCATCTCGTCCGTGCAATGCAAGGAAGCGAGCCAAGCCTGGTCGTCAGCCTGCCGTTGTTCCAGCGGGATGATTCTGCCGCGCCGCGCAATCGCCGCCAGCACTTCCGGCGCCAGCGTCCTCCTTCCGCCACTCTCGATGACGGCAATGGCTTCGTCCATCACCGCTTCGCTGATTTCGACTCCTTGCGCTTCAGCCGATTCCAGATTGACGCCGACGAGGAGTTCCCCGGTCGTACCGATGCCGAGGCGCGCAATATCCACATCGCCATTCAAATCCGCCGTCAATATGCGCCCCGCATTAATGCCATTTGTGTACATTGGCGACGAGCCAGCGCCGATGGTGGCGCCGTAAAATATCGCGCTGAAGCTGGGAAAGAATACCGGCAAACCAATTTCGCTGGCGATTTCTGTGATGATGGGCAATCCGCTTGATGTGATCGTATCAAGCGGGAGCATGATCGCGCCGACCCCGGCGTCCACCAGGCTATTGGCGGCCGGGCGCAAATCCGCTAACGCGACGACTCCAGCTGTATGTAATTCGATGCCCAATGATTCAGCGGATTCCATGATCTGTTGAGCGCCGTGTCGTCCGGACGCATCGCTTGTGCTGTGGATCACGCCGACCCGCTCGATATCTGGATCCTGCATGAGCAGCACGGAAAAGGCATAATCATAAGACAGCGAGGCCGACACCCCGGCGACATGATCCGGCTTCACGCAGGCGGCTTCGGCGGCGATGCCACCCTCATAAGGCGTCGATACGAAGATCACCGGCGTCGGCATATCCATTTCGCTGGTGATATGGACGGCAGTTTGGGTCACCGTCGCCCCACTCGTGATCAGCACGTCAACTTCTTTATCCAGCGCGTCTTCCAGCATTAAATTCACTGTTGGAAAATCAAAGCCGGCGTCGCCCCAATAGATCGTGATATTCTCGCCTTCGTGGTCGCGCCGCGCTTCGAAAATGCGGTTCTCCTCCGTCGAAATAAAGCCGTACGACTCCAGGACGTCCAGGATGGCGCCTTCGGTGATGTCGATGTTCGGCAGCGTGCCAAAGCGCAGAATGGCGATGGTCGGGTTGTCTTGGGCGGTCGCGATAGGTGCGAAAATGATCAAACACGCCAAGGAAAATAGAAAAAGTGCCTTCTTGTACATCGTATCAAACCTCCGTTTTAGACAGTCGTCGAACAAGCATGCTGGATATCTTCGCAATACTGCAAACTTGTCTCTGACTAATCTTAGTCCTGGAAGCGTATTCATGTCAATCAAGTTAGTCGGCATTCGCGTCCGCAAACAAAAAACTCCATGCCCACGGTGCCCTCAATGTCGACGGCCTAGTAGGTGTCTACGCGACCCTCGGTGGTGAAAACCTGTGCAGTATTCGCTAAATAGAATATATCTACGATGTTTGCCACTCCCTGAAAGCATTTCGTATGGGATTGGCAATGAAACTGCGTCATAATGTCCTCGACATCTGGCGAAGTGAAAGAAGCCCGGTTTGACCGAGATCAAGCGAATAGGCGTGCTCGCGCATCCTTCCCGACCGGACACGCATCCGGTCGCGGAAGAGATAGCAGAATTGCTCAGCAAGCGCGGGATCGCCAACTGGGTCCACACCGTCTGGGACGAAAACAGCGTCCTGAGCGATGTGGCCGAAGCCGATATTGTGATGGCGATCGGCGGGGATGGCGCCATGCTCCGGGCCGGGCGCGTCTGCGCCGAACAAGGCCTGCCCGTGCTGGGCGTCAATATGGGCTGGCTCGGCTTCCTGACCGAGATACAAGAGCCGGATGATTGTGAGACCGGGCTGGAGCAGCTTCTGGCGGGCGATTATTGGATTGAACAGCGCATGATGCTGCAAGCGACCCTGTTGGAAGACCAGTGTCGGGAGATCGGCTCATACCGCGCTCTGAACGATGTGGTGATCAGCGGCAGCGTCTTCGGGCGCATGGTGCAGATCGCCGCCTATATCGACAAGCACTGGGCGACCACTTACAACGCCGATGCGCTGATTCTCTCGACGCCGACCGGTTCGACCGCTTATGCCCTGGCGACTGGCGGTCCGATATTGCCGCCGGAATTGCGCAATATCCTGATGGTGCCGATGGCGCCGCACCTGAGCATGGATCGGCCGATTGTGCTTTCCCGCGGCGCCGTGGTCGATATCGAGCCCACGCCGGAGAATCGGCACTCGGTCGTCTTGACCGTTGATGGCAAGGTCGAGGCGGAATTGGCTGAAGATCAGCACGTTCGCATCACTTCGGCCGAGCCGGTCAGCCAATTCGTGCGCTTGCGCGAACGCAATTACTTTTATCGCTCGCTGCTGGACCGCCTGGAGCCGCGCATCAATCGGCATGGTCCGCAGCGCATGACCTTCGATGAATGAGCTGCAAATACGGCTGTGGGGTCACCCCTCCCTAATGCTTTGGATGCCCGCCATAGAGATGGCGGGAGGGGCCGGGGGAGGGGTAGATACGTGGACGACAGCATGAGCGACGCCGCCATTCAAGACGAGATTCATTACTGCGCCGTCCATGCCGAGCGCGATACAGAGCTGCGCTGCAACCGCTGCGATCGCTATATGTGCGTCGATTGCGCGGTGCGGACTGCCGTCGGATACACCTGCCGCGAGTGCGTGCGCGGGCATGAGGACCGCTTCTACCAGGGTACGCTGATTGACTATGCGCTGGTGGCGGCGGTCTCGGCAGTTGGCGGCGCGCTCACGATTGTCGTGACCTTGCTGGTCGGCGGCTTTCTCATCTTGGGATTCATCCTGACGCCGGCGATTGGGGGGGCGGCCGCGCAAGTCGCGCTGCAGCTGACCGGGCGGCGCCGCGGCCGGCAGAGCGGCATCGTCAGCGCAGGCGCCCTGCTCCTCGGCGGGCTCGCCGCCGGCTTCCTGCTGACCGGGGGCATTGGCCTGTTCACGCTGATCTACCTGGCGCTGGCTTGCTCGGCGGCCTTCGCCCGCTTCAAGATGTCGATATAGCGTCCGCAGACCCGTCATGCTGGAAGAACTGCGCATACAGAACTTCGCCGTCATCGACCGGCTGGAATTGAGCTTCAGCGCCGGCTTCAACGTCATCACCGGGGAGACGGGCGCCGGCAAGTCCATCCTGGTCGACGCGGTCGAACTGCTGCTGGGGGCGCGAGCCGATCCCATTGTCGTCCGCGCCGGGAGCGAGCGCAGCCGCGTTGAAGGCCTCTTCAAACTGGATTCGCGTTCGCGCCTGGCCGTATTGCCGCTGCTGGAACGGGAAGACCTGGTTGACGAAGACGAGCCGGAGTATCTGAGCATCATGCGGGAGGTCCGCCGGCGCGGGCGCTCAAGCGCGCGCATCAATGGAATCCCGGTTCGGAGTGAAGTCCTCAGCCAAATCGGCGGCGCTCTGGTCGATATCCACGGGCAGAGCCAGCATCTCTCGCTTTTCCGGCCGCGGCATCATATTGACCTGTTGGATCGTTATGCCGATCTGCTGGACCTGCGCGAGGGCCTGGCGAGCATGGTCGCTGAACTGACGGGGCTACAGGCGGAGATGCGCCGATTGCGGGACGATGAAGAAACGCTGGCGCGTCGGGCGGCTCTGCTGCGGCATGAACTGGAAGAGATCCGCGCCGCCGAGCTGGACCCGGCGGAAGAGCGCAATCTGCTGGCTGAGCGCAATCGCCTGGCCAACAGCGAGCAACTGGCCAACCTGGCGACCGAGGCGCTACAACTGCTCAATGGCGACGAGAGCGGGCGGTCGATCCCGGCGGTTGATGGGCTCATGTCGGCGGCAGCGGCGTTGGCGAAACTGGCGCGCATCGACCCGGCCATGACGGAGCATCATGCCTTGGCTGAGGATTTGGCGCAGGCGACGCAAGACCTGGCTTTGACCTTGACGCGCTATGCCAATGACGTGGAATTCGATCCTCAGCGCTTGGACGAACTTGAGGGGCGGCTCGAGCTCATCACGACGCTCAAGCGGCGGTTCCGCGCCGAGAGCATCGACGAGCTGCTGGCTTATGCCGAGCGCGCCGCCGCGGAGCTGGCGGGCCTTGACGCCAGCGATGAGCGATTGGGTGAACTGGGACGCCGCGAAGACCAACTGATGCGCCAGATCGGTGATGTCTGCCGGCGTTTAAGCCGGGCCCGCGCGGAAGCAAGCGCTGAATTGAGCCGGGCGGTCCTGCGCGAATTGGCCGACCTGCGCATGGAGCGCAGCCGCTTTGAAGTGCTGCTGCAACAGGCGGAGCATCCCTCCGGCTGCATCATCGGCGACCGGCGCTACAAATTTGACGCCAAGGGCATGGACGATGTCGAGTTCATGCTGAGCGCCAATCCCGGCGAGCCGCCCCGTCCGCTGGCCAAGGTGGCCTCCGGCGGCGAAGCGGCGCGCATCATGCTGGCGCTGAAACGCGTGCTGACAGCCGCCGATCAAACGCCGATTCTGATCTTCGACGAGGTCGATCAAGGCATCGGCGGGCGCATCGGCGCGGTGGTGGGCGAAAAGCTCTGGTCGCTTTCGGGCGAGCATCAAGTACTCTGCGTCACGCACTTGCCGCAGTTGGCCGGTTACGCCGATAGGCATTTTCAGGCGCAGAAGGCGATGTCGGACGAAGCGGCGGCGACGCGCGTTCGTGTCCTGGAAGATGAGGCCGAGCGCGTGGCGGAACTGGCGGCCATGCTGGGCACGGCAGGCGCGGCCGGGATGCAGTCGGCGCGGGAGTTGCTGGCGGCGGCGCGGGAGCGGAAGGCGCAGCTGCTGCCCCCGCCCCACTCCACCTAACCGTTGTAGGGGCGACCGGCGCGCGCTGTCTACGCGACCCTCGATGACCTCGATGCCTCGGCGCATTCGGTGGTCAATCAATTCCAACAACCAATTTCCCCATACGTGAACATTTGTTCACCTATCACAGCCACATTTCTGCTACACTGTTCCACATGAAAACCAGATGCCGAATACCTGCACCCCGCCGCCAAACGCGCGAATCACGCTCAGATGGCCAGATGGCCAAAAAATACTTTTCTCCCGCCGGCCACCGCCACAAATTCGAAAAATCTGTCCCTTGGACGCTCTATATCAATACAGTGTTAATACACTATGTCGATTTCTCGCTTTTTCCCAGCAATTTATTGTCCACTGTTTGTACTCTACTTGTACTCTTCAGGTACTTTACTTGTACTTTTCCTATATATTTTCGCAGGCGTCCCGCGCGAGCAATCTCACCCCCGCGCCCCTCATCGACGATACGCCAACGGCATACCGAGGCAACAGGTGTAAGATTCCAACTCCGCCACTCGTCCATATCCTGTGAGACAAGCAGGAGAAAACCACCATGTCCGAACAACATGATGGCGACCAACTGGAAAAACTGTTTGATTTTATTGTGAACGCGCCGGCCGACGAAAACTTGATAAAGATGGACTGCAATGACTGCTGCGAGAAGATCACGCAGTTGGCCGAGCAAGTGGCGAACGGCGCTGACCTAAACGAGATCTGGCCGGAAATGCAGAAGTTCATGCGCTACTGGGGCGATTGCCGAGAAGAGTTTGAAGCGCTGGTGGCGGTGATTCGGCAAGAAAATGCGCTGGATGATTTTGACTTTGCTGATTTGGAAAATGCATCTCTTTCTTAGCGATACTTTGACGCAGCATTAACCATATTCGAGACGAGGGTAAAGAGATGAAGAAGGAACGTGTTGTCATCATCGGCTCGGGACCGGCTGGCTTGACCGCCGCGCTCTACACCGCCCGCGCCCAACTGGCCCCGGTGGTCATCGCCGGCGCGCAGCTTGGCGGGCAGGTCGCAATCACGCATGAGATCGAGAATTATCCCGGATTCCCTGATGGCTTGAGCGGTCCTGAATTGGTCGAGCGCATGAAGGAGCACGCCGAGAACTTCGGCGCCAAGTTCGAATTCGACCTGGTGGAGAGCGTCGATTTCAGCAGGGGCTCGCCCTTCCTGGTCAAGACATTGGGCGACGAATATCTGGCGGACTCAGTCATCGTGACGATCGGCGCGGATCCGCGCAAGCTGGGCGTGCCGGGCGAGGAGGACTATATCGGCGCCGGCGTCAGCTATTGCGGCACCTGCGATGGCTTCTTCTTCCGCGGCAAGGAAATCGTTGTGGTCGGCGGCGGCGATTCCGCGCTGGAGGAAGGCATCTTTCTGACGCGCTTCGCCACCAGCGTCAACATCATCCACCGGCGGGATGAGCTGCGCGCCGGTGTGCAATTGCAGAACCGCGCCTTCAACAACGAGAAGATCAGCTTCACCTGGAACTCGGTTGTCGAAGAGATCATCGGCGGCGAAGACGGAAGCGTGAACGCCGTGCGTCTGAAAGATGTCGTCACGGGCGAAGAAACGATTCATTCGACCGAAGGCGTGTTCATCTTCATCGGGCACGACCCGAACAATGCGGTCTTCGGCGATCAGATCGCGCTGAACGAGAACGGCTATATCATCACCGACCAGCGCTATCGCACAAACGTGGATGGTGTCTTCGCGGCCGGCGAAATCCAGGACGAGATCTGGCGGCAGGTCGCCACCTCAGTGGGCCAGGGCACGTCAGCGGCGATGGCCGCGATCCAATGGCTGGAGGCGCATGAGGAGACTCTGCAGGAGCTGGAGGCGGCGCCGGCTTAGTCAGGTCAAGCTAAACGGGCCATATCTTGTCCCAAGCTGTCAGCCAGTCATCGGCGCGACTGACCACTTTCATCGCCGGCTGATCCAACTCGACGTCCTCGCGGACCACGTAGTTCATCATCGTATCGTAGTGCCCGAATTCGTAGGTGATCGTCACCGGCGACGACGGCACGTATGGCGCGACCGCGCTTAGGTCTTGCAAGGCTTGATAGGCGCCTTCTTCGATCATTTGGCGGGCGCGCTGCGGCGCGATCTGGTGGGCGGAATACTTCGATAGCCCGCGCTTGACCGCCACCGTCGTCAGTCCGTCGCCGAGCAGTTCGGTCGCTTCCCGGCAGACGGCGACATCACCGGTCATCAGCAGCACCGGGCAGCCATAATGCCCGCAGAGGGCAGCGTTGACGCCGATCTCGCCGACCAACTCATCATTGAACCAGAGATTGCGGCATTGCGCTGATGAGATGGTGTGGCTCAAGACGCCGTCGGGCGTGTTGTTGCGCGCGTGATAGCCGACCATCAGGCAGGCGTCGACGCCCTGCTCCAGCGGCAGCCGATAGTCCGTCCAGGTGTGGTGCGCCACGTACTCGCAAGCCGGGTCGAGCATGTCCTTGAGCAGCGAGTTGTAGCGCCAATCGCCGCCGGCGTTGTGGCCGTCGATGATGATGATTTGGGTGGCGCCCGCTCGAGCCGCGCCGCGCACGGCCGCGTTGACCTCGGCGGTGTAGAGCACCCGCCCTTCGGGGTAGCCCGCCTTGCCGCCGCCGACCTGGTCCCAGGTGACGATGCCGCTGACGCCTTCCATGTCGCACATTATCAAGATGCGCATGTCCCTTGCCTCCCCATGAATATTTATCAGCCTCAGGCCAGATTGTACCGCAGATCACCTAGCCGAATTGACGACCCACACAGGGCGGGCCATCGAATGATTGCTGGTTGCGCTGCCGCGCAATGAACTGACGCTGGATGCGCGGTCTCGGCGATGGCGGAGATTCAGTGGATTGAGGCGCATAAAGAAGCGCTGCAACAGCGGGAGACGGCGCAGGCCAAGCCCTCCCGCTACCAGGGCCAGATCTGGTCCCAGGCTGTCAGCCAGTCGTCTGCCCGGCTAACCATCTTTTGCGCCGACCGATCCAACTCGACGCCTTCGCGCGGCAGGAAACCCCTCATGGCGTCCCGCTGGCCAAATTCGACGGTGATCGTGACCGGCGACGCCGGCACATAAGGCGGGACAGCGCTTAGGTTACCCAGCGTCTGATAGGCGGCTTCTTCGATCATTTCACGGGCTCGCTGCGGCGCGATCTGCCGGGCCGAGAATTTCGAAAGTCCGCGCTTGACCGCTACGGTCGTCAGTCCGTCGCCGAGCAGTTCGGTCGCTTCCCGGCAGGCGGCGACATCGCCGGTTTCCAGCAGCACAGGGCAGCCATAGTGCCCGCACAAGGCGGCGTTAACGCCGATCTCGCCGACCAGGTCATCGTTGAACCAGAGATTGCGACATGTAAAAGGCGCGATAGTGTGATTCAAGACACCGTCGGGCGTAAGGTTGCGCGCGTGATAGCCGACCATCAGGCAAGCATCGACGCCTTGCTCCAGCGGTTCTCTATAGTGCGTCCAGGTATGGTGCGCCACGTATTCGCAGGCCGGATGGAGCATGTCCTTGAGCAGGGAATTGTAGCGCCAATCGCCGCCGGCGTTATGGCCGTCGATGACGATGATTTCAGTCGCGCCCGCCCGCTCCGCGCCCCGCACCGCCGCATTGACTTCGGCGGTATAGAGCTGTCGCCCTTCCGGGTAGCCGGCTTTGCCGCCGCCGACCTGATCCCAGCTGACGATGCCGCTGACGCCTTCCATATCGCACATGATTAGGATTCTCATTTTGCCGCCTCTCCGAGGTTGTTCATCAGCCTGGCGCAAGATTGTACCGCAGATCGCTCTGCGACAGGGTCAAAGCGATACGTCCTCGTAAGCCGCTTCGACATTGGCGCGCACCATATCCGCGAAGGCCGCGTCGATTTCGGCGTCGTGATAGATGCCATACCACAAGCCGGCTTGACGCACGAAATCACGCATGTTGAGCAGAGCGTGGGTCACATCATCCCAGGTGATGTCCATCGCTTGGGGGCGGATATCGACGCCGGCGCGCACGATGGCGTCCAGCATCTCAGCCGCGCGGTCATCGTGCAACAGCGAGCCGACATAGATGCCGAGGCAGACCGGCTGCCCGTGGATGAATTTTTTTCCGGTGTGGTATTCCAGGGCGTAAAAGAGGAAGTGGTCGGCGCCTTCTATCGGCCGCGGATTCCAGCCCAGGTTGTGGAAAGCCGCCCCGCCCCAGCGGTTCGCCAGCATCAAGGCGCGGATGCCCGCCTCGTTGACCGCGCGGATATCGTCCAGGGAATCCATCACGGTCGCCATCACGGCCTGCGCTTCGTCGACCATCGCTTGATCGTAGGGCCACTTGGCCTCGACCATCCCGCGATCCTGGGCATAGCGCCAGTCGGCATGGGCGGTGTGATAGCAGAGGATCTCGCAGATGCCGCTGCGATTGACGGCCGGCGGCGCGTTCTGTATCACGTCAAAGTCGACATAGACCGCCTCCGGCACGGTCCAGCAGACGTAGCGCACATTGCCTTGGAAGCGCAGCCCGGCGCGGTGACCGAAAGCAGCGTTGACCGACATGGACGTCGGTACCTGGAAGAGCGGCAGCTGCAGCGACCAGGCGAAGTACTTGGCGACATCCAGCGCCTGCCCGCCGCCCAAGCCGATAATCGAGCGGCAATGCGGCAGCCGGGCGGTTTCCGCTTTCAGGTCGTCGCCGTCAATGGTGCTGACGATATAGGGGCCGGCCAGGTTGTCGTCGAAGTTCTGCTTGAACAAATCCCAAAGGTCAGCCATCGTGACGACGAGGTAAGGTTGATGAGCGATGTTGGGCAGTTCGGCGATCAGGTTGCGACCGAAGATTGTGGTGAAACCGGGGCGATCAAACATCTATAATCCCTCGCTTTGCTGTTAGACTGCAAGAAAGATACCAGCAGTCGAAAGCCTCTGTCAAAGCAGCCTCAAGTCGCAATTTGACGCTATACACGGGTCGGGCTTAGTTCAAGAACGCGCAGGGAGGTAGAGCCACATGACGCTGAAAATCGCTTTCACCGGGGCGGGCCATGCCGCGGGAGTGCATGCGCGGGCGGCGCAGAGCCTGGAGGGCTTGGAATTGGTCGGCATCGTCAATCATCGTCCCGAATCGATGGCGGAGTACGCGGCGCGATTCGGCATCGAGCGGCAATACGCCGATGTTCAGGGCTTGCTTGCCGACGGCGATGTGGACATTTTGAGCGTCAATACGCCGAATTACTTGCATGCGCCACAGGCGATCGCGGCATTGGAAGCCGGCGTGCATGTCCTGGTGGAGAAGCCGATGGCGCTTGACGCGACCGAAGCCGCGGCGATGCAGAGTGCGAGCGCAGCATCGGGCGCGAAGCTGATGGTGGCGCATTGCTGGCGCTTTGACGAAGAAGTCAACTGGCTGAAGCGGCAGATCGACGCGGGCGCGCTGGGTGAAGTCTTGCGCACCCGGGGCTATGGCGTCCATGTGAATTGGGGACCGGGCGGCTGGTTTGTCGAGGCGCGGTACGCCGGCGGCGGCGCTCTGGCCGATATGGGCATCCACGCCATCGACACCGCGCGCTACTTGCTGGGCGACCCGCAGCCGGTCAGCGTCTACGCCAGGATCGCGACCGACTATACCGATTACGATGTCGATGACAACGGAACGATATGGATCAACTGGGCTAACGGCGCGGCGTCAATCGTCGAATCCGGCTGGTGGTGGCCCCATGCTGATGGCCCGGAAGCGAGCACGCAGCTCTATGGGTCCGCTGGATTCGGCCAACTGTTTCCCACACGGCTAGAAATCCCGGATCGCGAGGCGGAGACGGTCGAGATGGTCGACCCGGGCTACCCGTCCGTCCGCGAGGAGCATTGCCCGCAGGAGATGTATGACCGGCAGCTGGCTCACTTTATCGACTGCATTCGCGCTGACCGGACGCCAAACCCCGGCGCGGCGGAAGGTCTGGTCAACATGCGAATCGTCGATGCGGCGCTCGAGAGCAGCCGCACTGGCGAGGTTGTCCGTCTATAGGCGGAATCATATTCACTAAAGCGCGAAAGGCAGACTGGTTTGAACGCGCAACTACCCTTTTAGGTGAGGCTTTAGCGCGTTAAATTTCGATATAGTCTGCTGATAATTATCTCTCTTTCAATGCCTATCAGATTGACTTGGGGACGAAAAGAATTATAGACTGATACTTAGATGCAAGTCTTAACACGAGCATGGCTGAGCATCCCAGACTACATTATTGATCCATTCCACCAGGAGGAATATCGTGCGGAAAACGTATCAACGCGCAGCAATAAGTTTGAGAATTGTGTTTGCTCTGACTGTTCTCTTGCTGATGGCCATGCCATTCGCGGCTGTCGCGCAAGACACGATGGAAGACAGCGTCTTCATCAGCGTCCGCCACTATGACGGAGTGGATCCAGCAGACCTGGCAGAAGCAGAACGAATCACGCGCGAAGGCTTCGTTCCGATAATCAGCGGTAGCGAAGGCTTCATCGCCTATTATGTCGTTTATCCCACAGATGGAACGGGCGTCGCTTTCAGCGTCTTCGAGACACAAGAACAAGCTACGGCGTCCGCTGAGCTAGCGCGCGACTTCGTGCAGGCAAACTTGCTTCCTCTCCTTCCTAATCCGCCCACAATCGTAGAAGGGTTGGTCGATATAGGCTTCGTCGAGTTGCTGGATGGCATGGGCGGAGGCGATGTCAGCCAATTGCATGCTAGCGTACGCATCTACGACGGCTTCGCGGCCGACGATATGGACGAATTTGTCGCCATCGTCGAAGACGGCTTCCTGCCAATTATGCGCGAGTCCGATGGCTTCTTCGGCTATTATCTGACGAACAACGACGCTGGGGCGCTGGCGGCGATTAGCATCTTCGATACCGAAGAGTCTGCCCTGGCCTCAAACGAAAAAGCGCGTGATTTTGTCGCCGAGAATCTGACCGCGTACCTGCCGAACAATCCCACCATTACCAGCGGCCGCGTGGGCATCGCCGTGCTGGCGGACCTCAACGACGGCGCCAATTTAATCGACGACCAACCGGTCTTCGCCAGCATCCGCATCTACGACGGCGTTGATCCGCAGGACATGGATACCATCGCACGGCTCACTGCCGATGGCTTCCTGCCCATCTTGCGTGACAGCGATGGGTTCATCGCCTATTTCTTGCTGTCAGAAGGCGATACCCTGGCCGCGATCAATGCCTTCGAGACCGCCGAACAGGCGGCGGCTTCCAAC
>JAPOYU010000117.1 GCA_026706395.1 Chloroflexota bacterium | reverse complement strand
CATAGCTAATCTCGATCGCGCGTCAGGTATCGATTAACTATTGTGATAGCGAGCACCACGAAGAAGAGCACCACCGATATAGCCGAGCCTTCAGCGATATCTTGCTTGTCATAACCGCGCTGTACCGCCTGATAAACCACACTCTGCGTGGCGTCCAGCGGGCCGCCGCGGGTCATGACGTCGACCTGCACGAACAAACCCATGGCCTGAATAACAATAACGATGAGGATAAGGACGGCGGTGTTGCGCAGCCCGGGCCAGGTGACGTAACGGAACTTCTGCCAGGCGCCGGCGCCATCCAGCCCCGCCGCTTCGTACAGGCTGACGGGAATCGTTTGCAATCCGGCCAACCAAATGACCATATGAAAGCCAACCGCTTGCCAGGCGGACATGGCGATCATCGCGGGCATGGCGGTATAGGGATTGCCCAGCCAGTCCACCGGCTGAAAACTGCCCAGCGTGGCTATGCCCAGCATCGTGTTGAGCAAGCCGTTTTCCCCATCGTAAATGAAGCGCCATAGCAGCGAGACCACCACCATTGAGACGACCACCGGAGCGAAATAGATGGCGCGGAAGACATTTATGAATGGCAAAGCCTGGTTGAGCAAGAGCGCCAGCACAAGCGCCAGGCCACCTTGCAGGGGGGCGATAACCCCGGCGAATATCAGCGTATTGATCAAGGCACGCAGGAAGACCACATCCGCGGCCAGGATCACCGTGCGGTTCTCGCCCGATTGCCAGGAGGTAAACTCGCGCAAGCCGTTTAGTTCGGGGTAATCCGGGTTCTTTCGCGTGAAAGTCCGCAGACGCGGATAAGCAATGCCGCCCTCATCGTCGTAGACAAGCGCGCCGCCCTCGTCGCGTTCCGGCTCCAGCGTGAAAACACGAACGGTCAACAGCCGCTCGAAGTTGCGCATGCCGACCCATTCAGTCGGGTTCGGGGAAACCAGCCGTTGATTGGTGAAGGACATAACAAAAGCCATCAAGAAGGGGATGACCAGGAAGATGGTCAAAACGAGCAGCGCGGGAAAAGCCAGCAGCCAGCCGGCAATAGCCTCGTTGCGCTGGTAAAGGGGCGCGTCCTTAGGCACGAGCAAACGCACCCAGAGCGGCGCGTTCTTGCGGGCGTCGGTTGCAGCAATCATCAAATGGCCAAAATACTTATTGCAAATTCAAGTTGGTTCTAATTGTAATATCAAAGCTGATAGTATTTGTAGGGGCGAGCCAGTGGCCCGCCCACAGATATCGAGGTGACGGGGGACTCACAGGGCCGCCCCCAGCATTGCGATTGGCAACGTCGCCAACTACATGTCGAAGCCGTAGCCCATATTGTCCTCGATGTCGGCATCGATTTCGTCAACGGCCGCGTCCAGCGTATCCTGCACGTCAGCGCCGTTAGCGATATCAGCCAAGGCTTTCTCAAAGATGAGCGCCAGGGTCGCGTAACCGGGCGTGACCGGGCGGATCAAAGCTTGCTGGTTGCTCAACTCGTAGAAGACCTCCAGCGGACCGCCAGCCGAATAGTTTTCGCTCATCGCGGCGGCATTAGGCGTCGCCGGCGCCAGACCAGTAGCATCGCTGAAGGCCGTCAACCACTCGTCCTGGATGGCGAATTCAATGAATTTGCTCACACCTTCCGGATGTTCGGTTGTAGAGGAAGCGCCCAACTGCCAGGAGGCGGCGCCGATGATGTTGCCATGCCCGAAATCGGGCGCGGGCAGGAAGAGCAGGTCGTCGCCAACTTGATTCAGCGTGGAAACGCCAACCCAGTTGCCGATCCATTGCAAGGCGTATCTGCCATCGATGAAGCCGGTCTCGCGATCACCGGTATCTTGCGATGTGCCCGGCACCAGGCCGCGCTCAAAGAGGCTCTGCCACCATTCGCCAAAAGCGACGGCTTCGGGACCATTCAGCGCGCCTTCCGCCGTCGTGTACGAGTCGCGGTCGATCATGTCGCCGCCGAAGCTCTGCAGGAAGGGCGAGAAGGCGTAGGGATACCATTCGCCGGTCCAGGCCATGCCCAAATCTAACGCATAGTCGAAGTCGCCGGTGGCTTGCAGTTGCTCCAAAATGTCATCGAATTCTTCACCGGTCCAGGGATCGTCGAGGGTCGGTATGCGGATCATATTGGCTTCCAAGACCGAACGGCGGGCGAAAATTGCGACCGCTGCGTCCCACAGGCCGACCGCGTAGAGTTCGCCATTCCATTCACCTATGGGGCCAGGCAGGAAGTCGTCCAGCGCGCCTTCGGACAACTGCAGCGGCGCCATCCAGCCGGCCCAAGCCCAGCCCGGCATGACAGGACCATCCACATCAATGATATCGGGCAGTTCGCCGGCGGCCGCCGCGGCGACGATGGAGGAGTTGTAAGACTCCTGCGGGAAGGCCTCCAGGATCACTGTGTACTCCGATTGAGATGTGTTAAAGGCCTCGATAAGGTCTATAAACACCTGATGCTCAGCCGCCCAGGCGCCACCGTGGTACCACATGCTCAATTCGATTTGGGCGGAGGCGATGCCGCTCAGCGAGAACAGCAATACAACTAAAAGTACGATTGATAGTGCGCGTTTCATTTTGAACCTCGTTTGCTCACTAACATATACGATACCTGCTAAAAACAAATGCACTGCCACTCTCACCCTTCTCAACGCACCTCCTCACGCTCATATGTACTAGCAAATCGAAGACATCTCCCAAATATCCAGTGTGGCGAGGGAAGCCGGCGCAATCACCCCAAGGTGACTCTCCTGGGCGCTGGAGGGATAGAAGCGGCCCGTGACCCGCGCGCGCCCATTGGCGATGACCTCGATGACCGAGCCGTCGACTAGGATGCGCAGCTGCAGCGCTTCACCCGCATCCAGCCGATGCGCGATGCCCTGCCGCGCGCTGTCTACTGCGGGGTTCTCCCGCTGGTAGCGCGGGCGCAGCTGCAGCGTCCCCGTGCTGCGCTCATAGACGATGGTGATGCTGTCCTCGCCAGCGTTGAGCACCAGCCCAGTCTCCGGCGCGCTGCCCGCATCAAACTGCGCCTCAATATCCAGCGACAGCCCATTCATCGGCAGCCGCCCATCACTATCGGCCAGCTCCCCCGCGCTGACCCGCTGATGCGCGCCGCGCAGCTTCTCCAGCTCGCGCACGGGCGCGCTGAGCAGGCGGTTCTGCGCATCCAAGCTCAAGACACGTGGGATAGCTTGCACGCCAGACCAGCCGACTTCCAGCTGCAAGTCAGCACTCCGCGCCTCGCGTATCCAGGAGTAGATTAAACGCCGACCCTGCCCATCCTCGTGGCTGTGCGAGGCATAGCTGTAGCCCGTATCATAAACACCCTCGACTTCTGGGATGAAGCGCAGGTCTTCAAAGCTACCCACCCAATAGAGCGTCGCGATGGGCGCCCCGGGCCCCGCCTCCGCCGAGACGATGAGCACCCACTTGTCCTCCAGAGGGAAGAAATTAGGACACTCAAAATTAGCGCCGTTGCGGGCGCGGGCGCCCACATAGAGCGGATGCAGGTATTCCCAATTCGTCAGATTGGCCGAGCGATAAAGCAGCACAACGCCGCCGACGCCGACAATGTACGAAGCCAGCAGCAGGTACCAGCAATCTGCGCCGCGCCAGACGAAGGGATCGCGGAAGTCACGGGTCTGCCCCAGCTCGGGCGGGACAGCGCTGATGACGGGATTGCCGGCATGCTTTTGCCAGCGCGTCAAATCCGCATTGCCCCGCGCCAGGCATTGCACCTGCACGCTGTAGTCGTCGTTGACGCCGGTGTAAAAGGCGACGGGGACGCCGCCGTCATCCACCATGCAACCAGAGAAGATGCCGCCTCGATCGGGCGAACCTGGCGTTGGCGCGATCGCGACGGAAAGCTCCTGCCAGTGAATCAAGTCATCGCTGATGGCGTGGCCCCAATGCATGTTGGCGTGGTAGGCGCCGTCAGGATTGTATTGGAAAAACAGATGATAGCGTCCATCCCATTGGATCACGCCATTGGGGTCGTTCATCCAGTTAGCGGCGGGCAGGAAATGGTATGCGGGACGGTGGATGTCAGTGGGGTTGATTTGGGTCATCGCGGGTTCGCTTCGACACGTTCGAGAATACAGCGCATACTCTGGTTTATTCCTAAAATCTTACCATATGGGCGACTGTCAGTCCAGCAAGAGGAGCAATTAGATCAGACCCTAGTACAGCCTCACCCCCCTTCAATAATCCCGCGCGCCAGCTTGAGCAGCTCCTCCCGTCGAGCATCGTCCACATCCACCGCCTCGAAGTATTTCTCGAGCAACTCCATCGGCGTCATGCCTTCGGGATTGGCGCCGAGCCGGGTGCGCGCGCGCCGGTCGACATCCAGGCGCAGCCTGGCGATGTGGAAGACGCCGGCTCGCTTCAGCTCGTCGATGATGAGCTTGTCATTGAGCAGGGTCTCGCTTTCCTGCGTCAGCCGAATTGCAAGCCGGACCACCGCGCCAGCCAAATCGTGGCGTTTCAATTCCTCCAGGACCGCGCCGGTCGGATTGTCGCCGTCGCGGCAGTCGACTTCCAGCGTCAGCAGCTTGCGAGCGGCCACTTCGACAAAGCGCCAGGTCGTCGCGCCCCGCGCCAGCTCGACCCAGCAGAAACCTTTGACATCGTTCTCCTCGCCGAAGTCGACCCGCTCCAGGCTGCCGCTATAGACGACCGGCGGCCTATCCGCGCGCTTCGCCGTCAAGTTCTGATGCCGGTGGATGTGCCCCAGCGCGACATAATCCCAGCTGTCATGCGCCAGGGCGTCGCAGTCGATCACCACATCTCGCCCCAGCATGACGCCCCGTTCACTGCCCCAGACGGCGCCGCTGACACTGAAATGACCGCAGAGCAAGCGCGTTGTATCGCCGTCCGCCCCCTCCTCGGCTTGTTCGGCGAGGTCAGTCAACCGTTCGTGTACGATGCGCTGCAACTCGGCGTCCTGGTCGGCGATGGTCAGGCCGCGTGCCACAACATCAGCGAGCAGGCGCGTCCGCATGGGATAGGGCGCCGCGCCGACGAGCACATCGCCGCGTTTGGTCGCGATTCGGCGCAGGGCGTAATCCCGCGCCACCCAGACATTCGGCACATCGAGGGTTTCGTAAATGTCGATCGTCGACGCTTTGGCGGCGTTGGCCGGCAGATCGTGATTGCCGACCAGCAAGACCGTCGGCGCCAGCTGTGAAAGCGTCTGGATGCGCTCGGCAAATTCGCGCTGGTAGGTCTGGTTCGGGCTGCGGCTGCGGAAGGCATCGCCGGCGAAGATCACAAGATCGACATCGCCATCGCGAGCAAAGTCGATCATCTCGTCCATCCGCGCGAGAAAGTCGCCGACGCGGCTGCTCACGCCCTGTTCCGGGTCGGTCCGGCCATAATTCTCCATGCCGATATGCACATCGGCAAAGTGCAAGACGCGGACGGGTTCAGGCATGAGATCGCTGGTCGCCTTATCAGTCACCGGCACGGTGGTCTTCATCTCCCGTGCCGACCGGCTCGTTCGTCGTGGTCACGCTGGTCCACTGTGGGTTATCGCCGCGCAAGTGCCCGAAGATCGGCCGCTCGTTGCGCAGGATGTCGACGAAGGCGTGGATATCGCCGATCTGCATGAAGATGGCGCCGCGCCGATTAGCGATATCAACTTGCGGATCGGGCACGTCGCTGTCCGGCGACAGGAAGAAGACATCCAATCTATAATCGGCCTTGTCCTTCGTGCCGATGCCGTTGCAGCGAACCAAGCCCCGGATACGCGCGGTCAGGTCCCCAAAATCGCGTTCCTCCAGTTGGCGCCAGATGACCATGTAGTTCTTAATCTCGAATACAGCTACGCGCTCATCGGCCATCTTTCGCTCTCCCTAATCATGCAATCCCGGCAGGTTGACCTTCCCCGGAACGCTCTCTATTCTAGCGGCATGCACGTTGTCGTATAAATGGCAAATTTTTGTATCAGACTAAACCAATTCGTCACCCTCTTCTCACACTCATATTATTGAATCCGGGTGACAGATTTTATAAAGTGTAATTATAAGTTTTCATCCAAATTCGCTGCTTGGTTCCACCTATGTTTACCCGGCACAAGGCAAGGAAGTTCACCCTGCGACATCTAATCCTGTTTCTGATAAGTTTGCCCCTATTCGCCGCGCCCGCACAGGCCCAGTCCAACCCGACCGCAGAGCCTTGCGGCTTGCCCGCCCAAGGCGTCATTGTCGCAAGCGTCATCTACACGCTCACCGCCAACTGCACGCAGACGCGCTGGCTGGAAATCAAGACCTCCGAGACGCCAAACATCACGCTGACCATCAACGGGGGCGGCTTCACCATTACCAACATGACTGATTGTTGCGAGCACAACTCGAGTTATAATAACAATTTCCTCCTCGTTGATGACCAAGGCGAATTGACCGTACAAAATGTCGACAATGGCCGCAGCCCGAATGTCAAAGTCATCATCAAAAATGTCACCTTTGACGGCAATAACAAGAAATTCCGCAGACCGCGCAGGCTTCAACCCGACGGCGTAATACGGAATAGCGCAACTGGCGCCGGCATTCTGGTGGATGGCGATTTAGAGATGGAGAATGTCACCTTCACTCGGGGCGATGGCATGTGGTTACGAGTCAAGGGCACGGCTACCTTGAAGAATGTGCTCTTTGAGGACAGTTGGGTCAACAACTTCTCTTTTAGCTCAAGCCTCAAGGGCATGCTGTATGTGGCCAAATCGGCCAGCGTCACGCTCGACAAGGCTGTTTTTCGCGATATCGGGCGCTCAGTCATCATGATTGATAAAGGCGGAAGTTTAAGCACCAGCGGCTGCCTCAGTTTCATCCGCGTATGGACACACAAGGTGCACCACAGCGGCGTATGGGGTGGCTTCGGCTCCTGGAGTGACAAGAGCACCGGCCCCTGCACTGACAGCGATGACCCCATTGGCAACAAGGGCAAGGCTGTGACCACGTATAGTCTCACGATGTTGGATCCGGATTGCGGCCTGCCCTCCAGCGGGACCATTGAGGGGACGGTCGTCTACACGCTTACCAAACCCTGCGTATGTGTGAGCACAGTGAACATAGCCGCAGGCGCCAACGTCACCATCAATGGCAATGGCAACCGCATCGAGGGCTGCACCACAGGCAAGGGCTATGGGCAGTTTCGAGTCGGCAATGCGCGTCTGATCATCAACAACGCTATTCTTCATAACATCCGCGTGTACAATTATGGTGGACAATTTACCTTAGCCGACTCGACTGTCCGGAATGCTGTAAAGGTGCCCATCATCAATTACGGCTGGGCCTATTTCTCCAATTCGCGTTTCGAGAGCAATAGAGGCGATAGGGATAGCAATGTATATTACAGCCACGGTTATTTTCACTTGGGACGCGCGATTTTCCGCGACAATGTATTTCACAACAACGCACCAGGCGATATTGAAGCGTATACGACCGGCAGGAGCACCGCGATCTACTTGTGCGGGGAAAACATTCTTGACGGCGATGTCCCGACGGATGTAGCGCAGTTTTTCATGGCTGTGAACGGCGGCGGCATCTTTGGCTGCAACGATAACCAGCCAACTCACGCGCCGAGCAGAGTAGAGTGTGTGCCTGAGTACACGGGTCTGCCCGCGGACAAGACGCTGGGCGCTATCGGCATAATCTTCCACAAGCAGAAATGCCCGCCTGTGATCGAGATCTGGGAAGTCCTGCCCAACAGCCAGGGCCATTTCGCCCTCAAAGTCAGCCAGAACGATATTGAAGCGGTCGCCGAAGGACTGGTCGCCTGTTCGTCCAACGGGCGCGTCGCCGTGCGCGTTGGGCTGACCGAGCCGGTTCGTCAGAAGATCGCGCATAGCCGAGCTTATCAAGCCCCCAGCGTACGCGGCGGCCGTGACATCCTCGTCTCCATCGGTCCAAACGTTGAGGGCAAGGTGATTCACATGGTGCTGGATCACGCGCTTGACGGGCGCGTCCTCGGCATAGTCGATACTCGCCCGGGCGGACCGCCCTGCTCCAGCGCCGCCCTCAGCTCCGACCTGTTTTCGTCCGCGATTGTCGCCGCAACTCCAGTACCGGTGCAATATGCCGCTCCCGTTTTCCCGCAGCCGGCGCGGGAGGACGGCTCCATCGTGCATGTCGTGCAACCGGGCGATACCATCTGGCAAATAGGCATCGCCTACGATGTGCATCCTTATAAGATAATCGCACTCAATCGACTTGACCAACTAAGAAATCGCGGCCGATATATCTTCCCCGGCCAAGAACTGCTCATCCGCGAGCCGGAGTGACGGGGCAGCTTCAGCCGGAAAAACGGCGCCGCCCGTTCTACGATGAGAACAAATATAAAATACAGGCGCAGACGCAGAGAAGGAAGAAAAAACGGACGTAATAGATCTGCATTGAGCTTTTCATCCATCCTTGAATTTCCCTCAGCATACACACTCAGCGCTCGATTGCCCCTACGCCAAGCCGCCGTCCGTCCTACGCCTTTGCTGCGTTCGCATTGATGGCCTCCCGGTAGTGCATCTTGTCAGTCACTTGATGGCGGACTAGAATCGCTCCGATGATGACGCTACTGTTAACGCTCTATGCCCTCTGCGCGCTGTCCCTCGGCTTGTATACAGCGGGGCAGGCGGTCCTGCTCTGGCGCTATTGGCGTACGCGGCATGCGGCGCCCTCGGCGCCATCGCTGCTCGAATTGCCGACGGTCGCGGTTCAGCTTCCTTTCTACAATGAAGCCAATGTCGCCGGCCGACTTATCGATGCCGTGGCCGGCCTCGACTATCCGCGCGACCGACTGCTGATCCAAGCGCTGGATGATTCAACCGACTCGACCTCGGAGCTGGTCGCGCTCAAGCTGGCGCAGTTGGAAAGACGCGGCTTTCGCGTACAACATCTTCGCCGGACGGACCGCGCTGGTTTTAAAGCGGGCGCGCTGGCGGAAGGGACGCGACAGTGCGACAGTGAGGTCATCGCCATCTTTGATGCCGACTTCATCCCGCCGCCCGATTTCCTGCAGCGGACCTTGCCGCATCTCTTCGCCCGGCCTGATATAGGCATCGTGCAGAGCCGCTGGGGGCATCTCAACGCGACCGAAAACAGCCTGACGCGCGCTCAGGAACTCTCGATTGATACGCATTTCGTAGTCGAGCAGGCGGCGCGGAACCGCAGTGGCTGGCTGATCCCCTTCAACGGCACCGGCGGGGTATGGCGGCGCAGCTGTATTGAAGCGGCCGGTGGCTGGTCCGCCGATACCCTGACAGAGGACCTGGACCTGAGCTATCGCGCGCAGATGGCGGGCTGGACTTCGGTGTTTCTGCCGGAGGTAGAGGTGCCGGGCGAGATCCCGCCGCAACTGGCGGCCTACAAGCTGCAGCAGGCGCGCTGGGCGACCGGCAACACCCAGTGCTTGCTCAAGCTTGCGCCAAAAATCATCGCCGGGGGGCTCGGCGCGACACAGAAGATCATGGCGATTCAGCATCTGTGTCAATATCTGCCGCAGCCACTGATGCTGCTGATGCTGCTCTTGACGCCGCCACTGCTGCGCTCCGGAGCCCTTTCGGATTTGCCGCTGGCGCCGTTGGGCCTTCTGGCTTTGGCATCGCCTTTGATGTATGTCGCCGGTCAGATACGCATGCATGGCAATCGCGGAGCGCTGCGAGGATTAACCGCCTTCCCGGCCTTGCTCTTCATCGGCACGGGCATGTCACTGGGCAACAGCCTGGCAGTACTGACCGCCCTGCTCGGCATCAAGCCCGGCTTTCGGCGCACCCCGAAATTTGAGCGCGACTGGAGGCGGAGCCGCTATGCGCTTTCGGCAGAGGTGACGGTTTGGCTTGAGCTTGCTTTGCTGCTGTATGCGCTGTGGGCGGCCTGGCTGGCCTGGCATCTGCAGCCCGAACTCTGCCTGTATCTGCTCATTTACGCGCTGTCATTCGGCGCTGTCGTCGGCTTGAGCCTGCGCGAAAGCTGGATCGTCTGGCGGGCTAATGTGACAGCCGGCTCGGGGGGAGAGAGTAATCTACTTCGATGGAAGACCTTGCTTTGAGCCCCTGAGACCAGCAATCGTAGCGCGTACTTCCGCCGACGCGAACGTGCCGCGACCGTCGAAGTGCCACTCGACAGGATCGACCAATTCCATCTCGTCGAGGCTGACCAACTCGAAGCCTTTCGCCTGCAAACCTTCTATTATCGCGGGCAGAGCTTGAATCATAGGCAGCGGCCGCGCGAGGCGCAGGGCGTCATCGTCGGATTCCGTACTATCATGCAAGTCGATGATGGAGCCGGCCGCCAAAGCCGGATGATTGAGCGTCGCGTCTACAATGGCTTGGGGATCAGACTTGTCGTAATCAGCTGGATTGACATCGGCGTCGACGATTTTCATATCCGGCGACAGCGCAACCGGCGAGTACAGACAGGTGAAAAAATTGAAATAGTGGGCGCGCAGATAGCGGGTTGGGCGCCCGAGCAAGTTTCCAATTACCGCTTCCGCCCGGTCGAAGTCGCCCAAGTGCGTCTGATGCAGATGGCTGTGATTGCCCACCGCGTGTCCGCCCTCGATGATCCGCTGGAAGGCCTGGGGGAAGCGCTCCACCCACTTGCCCAGCACGAAGAACGTACCGCGCGCGCCGTAGCTGTTCAGTATCTCGATGACCTGATCGGTCCGCGGCGGATTCGGACCATCATCGAATGTCAGCGCCACTTTCATCTGATCGCGCCGACCGTGCGTGTAATACTTGATTGCCATTACCATCTCCGTTTCGGATAAATCTTAACCTAGCGCGGTGACGAATCCTCGCCTCTAATGCCGCCTGTAACATTGCTGTCGCCACCGAGCACTTCAAAGCGGCTCCACCATGCCTGAGTGTCTTCGTCCCATTCCACCGCATATGTGCCCCAGGCGCGCCCATTAGACCAAAACGATTGGAAGGGCTTGTCTTCGGTGGCGAGCGTCCAGCCAGGCGGGAAGCTCATGTTTCCGTTGGCCGGGTCGACCTGCGCGCCGCTCAACGCCAGCAGCAGCGCCCAACTCGACATGCTGCGCGCATAGTGATTGCCGCATTCCACTTCATTCCAGGGGTTGCGCCTTACTCCATCATGCCGCGCGCGCACCGCTTCGACGATTTGCAATCCTTCATCGACCCAGCCTTCATGGATCAAATGCGCGGCGACTTGATACTCAATGCCGGTCCAGACCTCATCAGCATAGGGAAACGGCAGGTTCGGCCTGCTGCCTCCGGGCCAGGTGCAAAGAAGCAGGCCAGCTTCGTCGTTCAGCGTATATACTCGCTGACAGTTCAGGTGCTCGCTGAAGTCCCCCTTGAAATTGTGGTCAAATATCGACTTCAGCGCGCCGCGAACACGGTCTCCCGGCAGCAGATCGCCGAGCCCAAGCAAGCTGGCGTGCAGCTGGCCCAAGAGCTGGTCGGACAGGCAGCCCAGCCCGTGCTGATACTTTTGCGCGTTCACATCATCGAGCCGCTGTACATAATACTCGCCGTTCCATAGCAGCGCGTCCAGATTGGCGCGTCCCGTTTCGAAGGCTTCGCGGCAGCGCCGGCTCAAGCCGTCCTCGTCCATTATCAGCGCCATCTCCTCGACAGCGCGCAAGGCCGCCAGATAATAGATCCCGCAGAGCGGATTCGGGCCGTGGAATTCGATGTCGTAAGTATTGTGCTGGACGCCGTCCAAAACATGGTCATTGTCGCTGTCCCAGTATGAGCTGGCGAAGCCGATCGCGCGTTTGACGCCCGGCCAGAGCTCGGCCAGGAACGACCGGTCGCCGCTCAATTGCCATTCGCGATAGACGCGCAAAATCGAGCCCATTTGCCCGTCAACCGCCGCGTCCGTCCGGCCCTGCCAGACAAACTCGTCATGGAAGGTGCCGAAAGAACGGAAGCGCATGAAGCCGTCATCGGCCGTCTCTACGTTGAACTCAATGCGGCGCATCTCGCGCTCGAGCGAGGGGAAGAGATAGGCGAGAGAATAAGCATAGCTCCAGACGTGAGTACAGCTGCCGGGGCAGCAACCGACATCGTCAAAGCAACCTTCCCAGCCGTAGAAGCGCCCATCTTCCAGCCAGAAGCAGGTCGTGCTGCGCAATGGCACGATATTCGCCGAGACAGCGTCCAGGACAGCCGGGGGCAAGGCGCTGCTGAACAGGGCGTCGTGGAAGAGGCGGGTCTGGCTATCCAGCCGCTGCGATTCGCGACAGACGTAGGACGCGGCATCCCAGGCATCCTCAAAGCGCGTGGCATATTGGTTGCGCATTATGCCCACCGTCGCCACATCAACGCTGAGCATGTGCACCTGGTTCAGATCCCAAGCCTTGGGACGGTTGGGGAAATGCCAGCTTAGAATGAAGCGTAACTGCTTGCTTTCGCCCGGCTCCAGCCGGTCCACCAATCCCAGCGAGCCAGCTGCGATGTGTTCGCCGGGCGCATCATCGGCCGGATCGTCGAGCAAGCCGTCATCAATGAGATCGTCACAGAAGTTATGCAGATAATCCCACCATTCGCCGCGCAGCCACGTACGCCTGTAGGTGACGTTGTCGTGGTCGGTGACCAGGCTGACGCTGCCAAAGTGGAGGCTGTCGCTTGCGAGTTCGTCGTTCGTCAATTTCAGACCACGGATATTGCCATCATCATGGAATTCGTTGACCTGGCGCCCAAACTCGGGCCAGGCATTGTTGCCGAATTGGTCCGAGAGCAAATTGCCGACCGGGTTCGTCAGCGAGCCGAGGACGGTGATGTCTACAGGATCATCGGTTCGATTTGATATCGTATATGTAAAGATGGCGCAAGGAACGCCGGAGTCTTCGGGATTCAGCGGGATCAGAGGCGTATAGGCTTCAAGTTGCGCCGCGACCGGCAAACTCGCATCCTCGAAGTCGATGGCGGCGAAGGGATATTGTCCGCGAAATGTTGAACTCTTGAAGCGAGGCAAGCCGGCGACGCCCATCATCGGGTGATAGCCGTGTGAGGGCGTATGCGGCGGCTGCACCGGTCCTTCAAGGACGCGAAACATAGGCTCATTGCCCGCCTGCCGACAGCGAATGGCAAAAAACGTGAGCGGCAAAGATTTCCCTTTTGCGGGGGTGTTGAAGATCTCCCAATCGCGCAGTTCACCGCGCGCGCCCAGTGAAACGTTGCCAGTGCCAATCCCGCCCAAAGGAAACGCTAACGCGCTCGCGGACGAGTCAAAACTTCGAATGTCTTTGTGAAATTCCATCTCTTTTTCTCGATCTTAATTTGGCGAACAGTATTCAGGCGCCTTTCAAGCCGGTCAAGGTGACACCTTCAACCAGCTTGCGCTGAAAAATCATGAAGAATACTAACACTGGAATGAGATTGAGGACAATAGCCGCCATGAGTACGCCAGTATTCGTCACGCCGTCTTGACCGCGCAGGTAGATCATGCCCAGAGGCAGAGTCATCTTCTCGGCTGAATTGATGAATATCAGGGGCCAGAAGAAGTTGTTCCAGGAACTGTTGAAAGTGAGAATCGCAAGCGTTGCCAGTGGTGGACCAGCGAGGGGAAGCATGACGAGACGATAGATCTGCAGGAAGCCGGCCCCGTCGATTTTGGCTGCGTCTTCCAGTTCGTTGGGGATGGTTTCGAAGAATTGTTTCAGCAGAAAGGCGCCAAAGACGCTGGTTGCATAAGGAACGATCAGCGCGCCGAGAGTGTTATACAGCCCCATGCCTCTGATGATGATGAAGACCGGAATCAGCGTCACATGCTGCGGCACCATCATGGATGCCAGAAACAGAATGAAAATGAGCCGCTTGCCGGGGAAACGCAAGCGCGCAAAGGCGTAGCCCGCCATGCTGCAAGTGATCAACTGCGCGATGGTGACACAGGCGGTGACAGCCACGCTATTCAAGAAGAAGCGCGCGAAATCGACCCGCTGGAAGACGGATTCATAGTTGTCCAGGCGGATGGCGCTGGGTATCACAGGCGGCGGCAATTTGAAGAATTCATGCGGCTGACCGAATGAGAAAGACACCGACCACACCAGGGGCAAAAACATAATCAGCGCGCCGGCGATCAGCGGTGTTCCGATGAGCGCGTTCACCAGATAAGTTTGCCATTTGTCGCGCAGTTTCGCTAGCAGGGCCGCGGACCGGGGCAAGATCGGATTCGGCGTGGACGTTATCGAGCTGGTAATAGACATAACCGCTATCCGTTAGCGATAAAAGACCCAACGATCGCCGATCCCCACCTGCGAGACGGTGAGCGCCAGGATGATGACAAACAGGACGACCGCCATACTGGCGGCGTAACCCATGTTGAAGCTGCCGAAAGCCTCGCGGTAGAGAAGCATGACCACCGTGCGCGTGGCATCGCCGGGACCGCCGTTTGTCAAGACATACATGGACTCAAAGACCTGGAACGCGCCGATCAAGGCAATGATCAAGGCAAAGAAAAGCGACGGCGTGAGCAGAGGGATCGTAATCCGCGTCAAGCGCACGCGGCGACCAGCGCCATCAACGACAGCCGCTTCATAAAGCTCGGAAGGGATACCCTGCAATCCCGCCAGGAAGATCAACGTGAAAAAACCGACATGCTTCCAGACGTCGATCAAGACGATGGAACGGAAAGCCCAGGTCGAAGACGTCAACCAAGGGATCCGGTCGATGCCCAAGCGCGAGAAGTAATAGTTGACAACGCCGGTACTCTCCTGCAGCAAGAATCCGAAGAGCAGCGCCACGACCACCGTCGATATGACAAATGGGATGAAATAGGAAGTCCGCAAAAAGGCTTTGAGCCAGCGCCACTTAATACTGTTGATGCCGATCGCGATAAACATGCCCAAACCCACATTCAGGCTGGTCGCTGCGACGGCGAATATCGCCGTGTTGCGCAGGGTGCGCAAAAATAGCCTGTCGCTGAAAAGCTCGGCGAAGTTCTCCATGCCCACGTATTCGGGCTCAGAGAAAAAGTCCCATTCGAAAAACGACATGCCAAAGCCCGAAATGGTGGGGATGAGGAAGAAGACAAGGAAGCTCAACAGCGTGGGCAGAATGAAGAAATAACCCGCAATCGCCTCGCGAATGGCAAGGCGATTCCAATTCCGGGAGGCCAAACGCACCCGAAGAGCGGACATGTTTAGACTGCTAGCCTCCCGGCGATTCACGCAGGATATCTAATAGGCGCTTTGCCCGAGGAAGGACGCGGCCGCGGATGTGACACGCGGCTTGCTCTCCTCGCGGGCGCCGTAGTTTGCGCTGAGCGGCGCCTTTCCTCAAGCGGAGATGACGGCATGGCGAGCCACACCGCCATCTTGTTTTCGAACTTAGGCGTCGGCGATTACCGCTTCCATTTCCGACTGGATGTTGGCGGCAGCCTCTTCGACGCTCATCTCATTCGACCAGACGAGCGACATGTAGCGATCGTGAATCTCGGCCAATTCCGCGAAATAGGGCGCGTTGATGACGGTGCGGCCGCCTTCAAGGACATCGTAGAAGCGCGAGTAGTTGGCGGGGCTTGCGGCGACCAAGACCGGGTCGCTTGCGAGGGAACGGCGCGCTGGCGCGCTGGCCGAGGCGAATTCGCCCGAAAGCAGATGCGACATGACATCCGTGCTCACGAGATGTTTCACCATCTCCCAAGCCAGTTCCGGATGCGCGGTGTCTTGAGTGATTCCGTAACCGTCCGTCCCCCATTGCGAACCCATGACCGTCTCGCCCGCCTTCGACGGGAAAAAGTTGACATCGTACTCATCGGCGCTCATGCCGGCGGGTATCAAGCGCTGGCGCCCGGCGGGAGAATCAATCATCATGCCCAGGGTACCCGCGACGAAGGCTTCGCGGAAATTGAAAGAACCGGCCGGTATGACCTCGTGTTCCCAGATCATGTCGCGGACAAACTGAAATGCCTCGATGGTCTCGGGCTTGGTGTACCAAGGTTCGGTGAAATCCTCGTTGAGGAAGAAAGAGCCGTTGGATACCGCCCAGGGACCCAGGTGCCAGAGCCAGGAGGCGGAATGGAAGCCCCAAACATCGTTGTTGCCGTCTCCGTCAGTATCCTGTGTGATCGTCTGGGCATACTCCAGGAAATCATCCCAGCTCCAATCGGGCGGTGGTTCGGGCAAGCCGGCGGCTTCCAGGACAGCTTTGTTGTAATAGATCAGTGTTGTATTCCAGGCGAATGGCAACAGATACTGCTGATCTTTCCAGCGCAGCCCTTCCAGCAGTTTCGGATGCGCGTCATCAAGGAACTCCTGAATATCAGGATCGCCTTCAATGAAGGAATCCAATGACATCAAGACGCCGCGCTCCGCCATCATTGGAACAGCTTCAATGGCATTCCAGATGACATCGACCTGCTCGCCACCGAGCATAGTGGTGACGATCTTCTGGGTATAGTCGCCCCAACTGTCAAGCGGGACCGGGATATAGTTGATCGTGACGTTCGGGTTTTCAGCCAGGAAATCCTCAAAGTAGAGTTCCCACTTCTCTTGCGGGGCAAATGATCCATAGACAAAACCCAAAGTGACCTGGTCTTGTCCCAACGTGATGGCGCCAGTACTCAATAGCAATATCACTATGAGAAGGGCGCGGACAGCTTTCATATTGTTGAACATATTATCCTCACCTTTTTTCGATAATGTCCGACTCGTTGTTGAGACCGCTTTTCTTCAAATTGTTCGATACCTTCCCTCCTGCTCTACCCGCCTGGATAATACCACAAAGATTGGCGCAGGCGTTGGTCCCCGGCTCAATCAAAACACCTTCTGGTATAATTACCCTAGCTATCGAGGGCAGGTCGGATGGGACAGATGTTAAACGACAAGCGCATTCGGCAATTGCTGATCGCGGTCTTGCTGGTTATTCTGGCGCTGGGTTTGCTCAGCTTGGTCTCGACCGTTTTTCAGATGATTGTTCCCCTCGCCATTGTCATCGGCGGCGCTTTCGCCTTCTACAAGATCGTGCTCGAAGGCAGAGACCAGCCGGAAGCGATGGAAGACGAAATCGCCGAAGGCGCCTCGGCTGGAGTGATCGCCAGCGGCGCGGTAAACCGGGACGGGAGCGCTGATATTGACGCGAACGAGGCGGAGGCGAGCCAACGTCTCAGCGCGATCGAACGGGCTCAGAGTGAATTCCTCGATAGCGCAACCCCAGCCGAAGAAATCCTCGATCAGATTAAATCCCGCCAGCGCCGCCTGCAAGGAGATGATGACAAGTGAAGCTCCTTTCGATCAACGTCTCGCGGCCGAAAGCGGTCGACATCAACGGCCGGACGTACCTAACGGGCATCTACAAGCAGCACCGCATGGGGCGCGTCTTCCTGCGCCGACTGGGTCTGGACGGCGATGGACAAGGTGATCCCAAGAACCACGGCGGTCCGCACCAGGCGGTCTATTGTTATCCTCACGAACACTATGCTCACTGGGCGGCAGAGCTTGGTTGGACGGATAGCCACTACGGCGCGTTCGGCGAAAACCTGACGCTGCTGGGCTTGCTGGAGTCGAGCGTCTGCATTGGCGATGTCTTCCGAATCGGCGGCGCCGTCATTCAGGTGTCACAACCCCGCGTACCCTGTTATAAACTCGCGGACAAGCTCGGCGTCCCGGGCTTTGAGAAGACCTTTCTGCGGGCGAATCGCGTCGGCTTCTACGCGCGCGTGCTGGAGGAAGGCGTTTTGGAAGCGGGCGACCCGATCCTGCAATTGGAAAAAGATCCGGTCGGCATGACTGTGGCCGAGGTCAACGCCGCGCTCTATTTGGGTAGAGAGGACCGAGCCACTGCCGAACGCGCCCGGCGGATTGAGTCGCTTTCGCCGGAGTGGCGGAGCAAATTTGAGAAGCTGCTGGCGAAGCGCTAAGCGCCTCAGTTCAGATTCAGCACCGTGACAGAATGCGGCGGGCAGTCGATGCTGAAATCACTCGGATCGTCGATAGCGACTTGCCTTGTGCTGATTGACACCGCATCCGGCCGATCGACATCGTTGTAGGCGTCGACCGCGGTCCCGTTGACCGTACGCAGCGTTGCGCCGCTGTACCTATCGGCATCCAGCCCTCGAACGCGACAGCTAATGGCGTCTTCACCGTGCAAGTTGACCAGCGTGATACCGACTTGACCGGTCGCGGAGTCGCGGGTGGCAACGGCGTCAAGGCGCGGCACCGAAGTCGCGGTTCCTTCCTCAGACGCTACATCGAAGGACGGCGACGCCAGCGCCGAATGCAAGATCTCGTCGAAGGTATGGTTGGCGAAGAGATCGAAGACGTGATAGGTCGGGCGCAGCACGATGCCGTCCGCGTGCGTGTAGATGGCGCCGACCGTGTTGACGGCGGGCGAGAAATTGGCCATGCCGACGACATCGCAGTGGCGCAGGCAGCTATTCAGGAAGCAGGCGGTGAAGACGGCGTCGGCCATATTGTAATTGCTGTTGATATCGTTGGCGTCCATCAGGGCGTGGTCGGTAGGGCCAAACATCATGAAATGGGGATGGCACCAACCGCGCAGGTTCCACTCGTCGAAGGCGATGCGCAACTTGCCCAGATAGCCGAGCGAGCCCAGGATATGCTTGACCGTGAGGATCCGTTCTTCCGGCTCGAAAGCGCGGGCGATGAGATTATCGTAGCCTTTCTCAAAAACACCTTCGTCGCTGGCGCGCGACCAATAGCCGTGTATCGAAATCCAATCCAACAGATCGCCCGCTTCGCGCAAAACCTTGGCGTTCCAGTCGAGATCGGGGATCGAAGCGATGGCGAGCTCGATCCTGTGATCGACGCGTTTCATCATCTTGGCCGATTCCAGCACCAGCCGCGCCCATTCGTCGGCCGTCTTCGCGCCCATCTCCCAAGCGCCGTAGTTTTCGTTGCCGATGCTCCAGTAGCGGACCTCGAAGGGCACTTCATGGCCGTTCGACCGGCGCTGCGCCGCCCACTCGCCGATTTCGAGATTGCAATACTCGACCCAATCGGCCATGTCTTCCGGACTGCCGGTGCCGGCGTTGGTGCAGATGAAAGGCTCGGCGCCAACTTCGCGACAGAAGGCGACGAACTCATCGGTGCCGAATGTATTGGGCTCCTCCACGCGCCAGGCTTTGTCGTAATAGGGGACCCGCTGTCCGACGCCCTTCTTCCAGGGATAAGCCGAGACGAAGCAGCCGCCGGGCCAGCGAATGATCGGCGTCTTGATCTTTCTCAGCGCTTCGATCACATCGCGGCGGAAGCCATTTTCATCGGCAAGATGACTGCCCGGGTCAAACACGCCGCCGTAAATCTGCCGGTGAAAATGCTCGAGGAAATGGCCGAAAATCATGAAGTCGCGACTGCCATCGACGTGGTCGGGTAGGATGTCAAAAACGGCTTTCTGGTTCAACTCCTGTCTCCTTTCCCAAAAGGGCTGCTCTCGCGCTGCCCGCCTTACAACTGCCTTCCATGCTCCAAGGCGCTGCCTTCATATGTAGGCATTATGGCCGCCACTTTGGCGCGCGTCGCAGCATCCCAATCTTCGGATATCGTCTGCGCCTGAATCTTCCCCGGCAGCGAACGCAGATCGGGCTGATGCCACAGCGTCAGCACCGTGCGCCGTTGATCGCGGCAGCTACGACGGCGCCACCTCGCCCTCCAAGTCCTCCGTCCACAAGCCCAGCGATGCCAACCCGTTCATCTTGGCGCGATGATACAGGGCGGCTTGCGCGGCCGGCACATTCTCAGGGCGATTCCGCCAGACTTCCATCGGTTCGCGCTGCAGGGCGCGGGCGTAGGAGAAGCTCAGCTTCCAGGGCAATTCGTAATTGGCGTTCATCCGATTGAGGTGAGCGGTCGAATGATAGTCGCTCTGGCCGCCGGAGAGGAAGACGATGCCGGGGATAGCGGCGGGGATCCCCCGGCGGAAGCATTTCACAGTCTGCTCAGCGACCGTTTCGACATCAGCTTGTAGCGGACACTCGTTTCCGGAAAGCACCATGCTGGCTTTGACCAGCGTAGTCTCGAGGTCGACGCGATGCAGGTAGAGCGCTTCGAAAGTACGCGAGAGCACCCATTCGGTAACGGCGAAACATCTCTCAATACTGTGATCGCCCAAAAGCATGACCTCGGGTTCGACGATGGGCACGATGCCCGCTTCTTGCGAAAGCGCGGCCACCTGCGCCATGACGTAGGCATTGGCTTCGATAGCGTAGTAACTGGGCGTCCCCGGCCCGATTTGAAAGGCGGCGCGCCACTTGGTGAAGCCGACGCCCATCGCGGCGTATTCCGCCAGGCGTTCGCGCAAGCCGTCCAGCCCGCTGCCGACCGTCTCGCCGTCGCTGCCGGCAAGGGTAGCCATACCCTTGAAGGGTGATATGCCGGGGATCATGCCGCGCTCGATGACTTGAGGCAGCAGCGCTTCGCCGCAGCTGTCAGCCATGCGGACCTGCTCATCGGTCATGATGATGCCGCTGACGTATTCGTTCAGGTTCGGCGTTGTGAAGAGCAATTCCGACCAATTGCGATAGCTGTGTTTATCGACCGGAATGCCTTCTTGCCGCATCAATTGCTCAAATGCCGGCGAAGGGCGGTCGGCCGCCATGATGCCCTTGCCCGCCTTGACCAGTTGAATAGCGATTTCCTGCGCGTTCATGTTTCGAGATTCCACCTTGTCAAATCATTTGAATATCAGGCCATTCTGGCGGTTTCGCGCCGATGCCGCAAGGCTGATGTCCCGCATCTACGAGACGGCGGAAACAGCGCTCGCTCCCGCCATCGCGCGCGAGATCACAGAAATGTGGCATTCGCTCAGGACTGGGCCTCCAAAGCGGCTCGCTGCTCGGCGATCATTTCCGGTGTGCAGCGCAGGTTTTCCAGGAAAGCACGGTCGTCCGCGACGCGTTCCTCCAAGGACATCTCGGGCAGCGAAAGGTTGAAGCCCAAGCTCTCCAGAGCCGCGCCGGCGCCCAGATCATCTTCGATCACATAATCCGCTTCCGCCAGCAGCGCCTCGCTTATTGTGACGCCCTGGGTGTCGGCCGCATCCAAGTTGACCGCGACCTTGAAGGATGGCGTCACCGCGATGCCCGTCGTCGCGATATCGAGCTCGCCGCGCAGGTAACCGATGACCATCCGCGCCGCAATGACGCCTTCGCGATACCAGCCCTCGAATCCGTTGCCGACGGTGACGCCATAAATCACGTCGGAAACAAGCGCCGAGTAAACCGGAACGCCATACGACGCCGTCACAACCGCGGGCAGGCCCGACGGGGAGCTCGTACGCGGCGGCAAGAATATGGCATCGACGCCCTTGTCAATCAGCGTATCAGCGGCCAGCGCCATCTCCGGCGCCGTCGTCGCCGTCGCCACTTCTAAATTCGCGCCGGTGGCCATGACGAACTGCTCCAATCCCGCCTTGTACCCTTCCGCCGACGGACCGTTGGGATCGATAATCACGCCCAGATTGGCGAAGTCAGGATTCTGCTTGTAAGGAATCGCGAACCACTCGGCCGTATCGACGAACATCTCCGTGCCGGTGATATTGTCGGGCTTGATGCAAGGCGCCTCGGCGATACCTGCCGTGTAGGGCAGCGCCACAATGGCGAATACCAGCACAGGTGGATCGTCCATGTCGCTGATGGCGTTCGCCGCAATCATTCCCACCTGCGTCGACAACGTGAGCAGCACATCAGCGCCTTCGTCCAGCGCATCCTCAACCATGAGATTGGCGGTCGGCAAATCAAAGCCGGCTTCGCGATACAAAATGTTGATCTTCTCGCCATGCAGGTCATTGCCGGCTTGCAACGTGGCTCGTTCTGCCGCGCTCACATAACCATAAGCTTCCAGCATGTCCAGCACGGCCTTATCCGTCAGTTGGAAGTCAGGCGAATTGCCGAAGCGCAAAAAGGCTAGCGTCGGCGCATCGCCATCCGCCAGCGTCGCCGGCCCCAAGAGCAGACAGAGGAACACGAGAAGCAGCAGCAACCCTTTCAAACGTCGAAACACTAGAACTTTGCGCATTTCTCTCGCCGGAGCAAGATCGATTGGCGAGGGAAGTTCAGGCCTAACTCGGCACATATAGCTCCTCCGGGTTCTTAATTTTCAGCGGACGCAGACCTTATGAATTATCACGATTGTAGCGGGATTATGGACGACGCGCGGAAAATCAGGACGCCATATCCATGCCGATCTCTTTCATAGCGGCTCTCAGCGCTTCAATTGGCAGGCCGACCACATTGCTGTAACTGCCCTCGATTCGCGCGACCGGACGAAAAGCCTCGTTTTGGATGGCATAGCCCCCGGCTTTGTCCAGCGGATCGCCTGTCGCTACATAGGCGTCGATTTCCGCATCGCTGAAGTCGCGCATATGCACGATTGTTCGCTCCTGCCGTGTGATGACCCGCTGACCTGCACCGTGGCGGTACAGCGTGAATGCCGTGATCACGTCGTGCCCGCGGCCGCGGAGCCGCTTCAGCATATGCCGCGCATCGGCCGCGTCAGCCGGCTTGCCCAGCAGATCTCCCGATTCAGCTACGCCGATCGTATCGGCAGCCAGTATCACAATCGTATCCGCCGATATGACGAGCGCCGGCGCAGCGCCCAAGGCTTGGACAACCGCCTCCGCCTTTTCCCGGCTTAATCGCCGTACATAATCGACCAAGGCCTCGCCGGCACGACGTGACTCATCGATTTCGGGTTTGATGATCTCAAAGTCCAGACCCAGTTGGCAAAGCAATTCACGGCGGCGTGGCGAGGACGAGGCGAGTATCAGACGCATGTCTTATCATCTAGCGCTATCGGTTGGCGGAGCGGATTATAGCAGTTAGGCGCGCACTGACGACATCCGCCATTTGCTCAGGCAAGCTGTCGTCCGGCTCGGCCCATGGAACGTTGCGCTCGCAGGTCTTGTCGGACGCGTTTTGACGCCGCTGCTCCAGTGAAGCCCTAATCACGAAAGTAAGAAAGGCGTAAAATCAAGAAAACCGCCACATCCATTCAGGGCAGAATTCGTTATAATGTATGTAGTCACCTATGAGTATCATGCGCCATTTTTGGGCGCTTGTTGGAGGCAGCGATATGAATATGAGAAACGACGGCTTCATCATTGATGCGCCGGGCAAGCCGCTTGAGGGCATACAGCTCAACGCGGTTATGCGCAATGTCTACGGCTGGATGACGATGGGTCTGCTTGTCACCGCCGCGATGGCCCTGGCCGTCAGCAACATGGGTTTCTTTCCCTCGCAGGGCATAATGTTTCTGGCTATTTTCGCGCAGTTGGGCATCGTCATCGGCTTGAGCTGGGCGATCAACCGCATCTCGGCAACGATGGCCGGCATGCTCTTCTTCATCTACGCCGCCGTCACGGGCTTCACCTTCTCCATCTTCTTCCTGGTCTTTGATATCGGCTCCATCGCGGCTGCGTTCTTAAGTACCGCCGGCGTCTTCGGCGCGATGACGGTTTATGGGCTGACGACCAAGACCGATTTGACCAAGATGGGCAGCTACCTGATGATGGGCTTGTTCGGGCTGATAATTGCCAGCATCGTCAACATCTTCCTCGGCAGCTCGATGATTGACTTCCTCGTCAGTATCGCCGGCGTGCTGATCTTCACCGGTTTGACCGCTTGGGATACACAGCGCATCGCGGCGATGGCGGCGACGCGCAAGATGAAGGTCGACTCGGATGATACGCTGAAGTTCAGCATCATGGCGGCGCTGACGCTCTATCTCGATTTCATCAACCTGTTCATCTTCATGCTGCGCATCTTCGGCGGCGGGCGCGACTAACTTCGCTCAAGACAATCAGAACGTGTAGACTCCCGCGCTGCACGGCAGCGGCCCACGCAAAATACCTTGCAACACGCGGTATTTTGCTCCCCTCCCTGACTCGTCGGGGAGGGGCCGGGGGGTGGGGTAAGCTGCCCGCAATGTAAACTTGGCCGCGCTTTGCTTCAAACAGACGGTGCACTTTCCGCCCGGATGCGCTAACATTTCCTCATACCGTATGCGCGATGGCACACGGTTTAAGACATATATGGTCTATGTGAGGAGAAAGATCATGAATAACGCTTTTTTCAAGAAGGCGCTCACGCTTGCTAGTCTGCTTGTGCTGTTGCTTTGTGGCATGGGCGGCGCAGCGGCACAAGACACTGTCACCCTGACGTGGTGGACGACTTCCGGGCGCGATTCTCCCGAGCCCGCCATTCGCAACGTGATCGCAGCTTTTGAAGCCGAGCACCCCAATATCAAGGTCGATGTCAGCATCATGGCGGAAGGCGCTTACAACGACCTCATGAGCACGGCCATAGCCGCGGGCGAAGGCGTGCCTGATCTCGCTTGGTATTGGTCGAACAACT